>CAYOUR010000191.1:0-7900 GCA_964407145.1 uncultured Lentisphaeraceae bacterium
CCCTCAGACGGCTTTGTGCGAAAGTGATTTTGGACGAGTAAGCCACCATGAAACCAGGAGGCGCAATGATGATGACGCAAGCAATAGGAACGTTCATGATTCTGGCCGGGCTGCTGGTTGGTAAAGCGGCGCGTGCCGAGGATGGTCGCGGAAACGCCGTTCCTGGGGAGGCGCCGGCCAAAGTCGCCCTCCAGGCAACCTGTCCGGTGATGGGTGGAAAGATCAATCCCGAATTGTATGTCGAACAGGACGGGCGGCGTATCTACGTCTGCTGCCGGGGCTGCATTGCTCCGGTGCGGAAGGAGTTCGCCAAGTACGCGAAGAAAATCGAGGCAAGTGGTGAGGTCGTGGCCAAACTCCAGGCGAGCTGTCCGGTCATGGGCGGCAAGGTCGACCGGAAGCTGTACGTCGATCATGGCGGCATGCGCATCTACGTGTGCTGCCAGGGCTGCACTGACGCGGTGCGGAAAGACCCGGTCAGGCATATTGAAAAGCTGGCCGAAAAAGGCGAAGTGCCCGCCGCGGCGCCCAAGGCGGCAACGGACCGCTAGGGAACTGCGCTTGTCGCTTCTCAGACGGCTGTGAAGTCGGCAGGCTGAAGGGTGTACCACCTGCGGCGGCGCAACTCACCAGGATGGTTAGACGGGAGCACCGGCCATGAACAGCATGCAGAAAGCAACGGCATACAGAAGCGCGAAGGCAGCCGGCTTGGCTGTCCTGCTGGGGATTGTCGCTTTCGCCGCCGGATATTGGTTCCGCGGCGGCAGGGAGGCGACGGAGACGGCGCCGGGGCGGCAGGCGGCCAGGGAGACGACCACAAAAAAAGTCGAGCTCTGGACTTGCTCGATGCATCCGCAGATCAAGCTGCCGAAGCCCGGCCAGTGCCCGATCTGCTTCATGGACTTGATGCCGCTTGCCGCGGATGACGCGGATGACGGGGGGCCGCGTGAGCTGACGGTCAGCGAAGCCGCCAAGGCCCTGATGCGGATTGAGACGGCGCCGGTCGAACGTCGCCTGGTCACCGCCGAGGTGCGGATGGTCGGCAAGGTGGATTTCGACGAAACGCGGGTCTCCTACATCACCGCCTGGGTGCCGGGGCGGATTGACCGGCTGTTCGTCGACTATACCGGCGTCCCCGTCAAAAAAGGCGACCACATGGTGTACCTTTACAGTCCCGAGCTGCTCAGCGCCCAGGAGGAGCTGCTGCAGGCCATCAAGACGGCAACGCGGCTGGAAGACGGCACGGCCGGCATCGTCCGCGAAACCGCCAGCGCCACGGTCGAGGCCGCGCGGGAGAAGTTGCGGCTCTGGGGGCTGACCGCGGAACAGATCGAAGCCATTGTCCGGCGCCAGGCGCCGGATGACCACATGACCATCCACGCGCCGGCTGGCGGCATTGTGATTGACAAGAATGCCCAGGAAGGGATGTATGTGAACACCGGCACGCGCATCTACACCATCGCGGATTTGTCGCGGGTCTGGGTCAACCTGGACGCCTACGAGTCGGACCTGCAGTGGCTGAAGTACGGGCAGCCGGTGGAGTTCAGCGCCGAGTCATACCCTGGCGAGGTTTTCCAGGGCACGGTTTCGTTCATCCATCCGGTGCTGAATGAGGCGACGCGCACGGTCAAGGTGCGGGTGACCGTCGCCAATGAGAATGGGCGGCTGAAACCGGGCATGTTTGTGCGTGCCGTCGTCTCGGCGGACGTCGCCGCCGGCGGTCGCGTCATGGACGCGGCGCTGGCCGGCAAGTGGATCAGCCCGATGCATCCGGAGATTGTGAAGGACGCCCCGGGAGAGTGTGACGTCTGCGGCATGCCGCTGGTATCCGCGGAAAGCCTTGGTTACGTGAGCGACGGTCCGAAGCCCGGGGATATGCCGCTGGTGATTCCGGCGTCGGCGCCCTTGCTGACCGGCAAGCGTGCGGTCGTCTATGTGGAAGTGACGGGCAGGGACAGGCCCACCTACGAAGGACGTGAGATTGCACTCGGCCCGCGGGCCGGTGATTACTACCTGGTCAAGGACGGCCTTGACCAGGGCGAAAGAGTCGTGACCCACGGCGCGTTTAAGCTTGACGCGGAACTGCAGATCCAGGCGAAGCCGAGCATGATGACCATGACCCCCGAAAACGACGATCACCACGGTGATGGCAAGGCCATTGGTGACGCCGTCGGTCACGACCGCCACGGTGGCCCTTCGGCGCCAGCCGCTCCGGACCTCCATCCCGAATTCAAAAGGCAGCTCGGGGCGGTTCTTGACGGCTACCTGGAAATCCAGGCCGCCTTGGCGAACGACGACACCCGGGCGGCGAAGGCGGCCGCCGACCAGACCCGCACGGCGCTTGCCGGGGTGGACATGGCGCTCGTCCAGGGCGACGAGCACACCGACTGGATGAAGCACGCCGGTCTGCTGGAGCGCCTTCTGCAGGCACTCGCCGCGGCGGACGGCGTCGAGCCGGTGCGCGCCCAGTTCGCCCTGCTTTCCGAGCAGGTCCTGGCTGTCCTGGGGCGTTTCGGGTCGCCTGGAAAGACTCTCTACAAAGCTTCGTGCCCGATGGCGTTTGACAACCGCGGCGCGTCCTGGGTGCAGGCGGGCGAAGAGGTGAGCAATCCGTATTTCGGACACGTGATGCTGCGTTGCGGGGACCTGGAAGAGGTGTTCAAATGAGTGGAGCCGGCCCATCCCATCCCGTCGCCGAACCGCCGCTGCCAGAACAGGCGTCGTTGGTCGGCCGGCTGATCCGGTTCTGCCTGGAGAACCGACTCGTTGTCGGGCTGTTCATCGTCGCCATCGTCCTGGCTGGCGTTCTGGTGGCGCCGTTCGAGTGGTCGGTCGGCGGGCTCCAGCGCTATCCCGTGCCGGTGGATGCCATCCCGGACATCGGCGAAAACCAGCAGATCGTCTTCACGCAGTGGATGGGACGTTCGCCGCAGGACGTGGAAGACCAGATCGGCTATCGGCTGACCGTGTCGCTTCTGGGCATCCCCGGGGTCAAGACCATCCGCAGCTATTCGATGTTCGGTTTCTCCACGATCTACATCATTTTCAAGGAGGATGTCGAATTCTACTGGTCACGGGCGCGTGTTCTGGAAAAACTCGCCAGCCTGCCGGCGGGCACGCTGCCCGAAGGCGTGCAGCCGACCCTGGGGCCGGACGCGACCGCGCTGGGGCAAGTCTACTGGTACACGCTGGAAGGGCAAGACCTGGACGGCAGGCCCACCGGCGGTTGGGGCCTGGAAGAGCTGCGGACAATCCAGGACTGGTATGCCCGGTACTGGCTGCTCGCCGCCGATGGCGTGGCCGAAGTCGCCTCCATTGGCGGCTATGTCAAAGAGTACCAGGTCGATGTCGATCCCGACGCCATGCGGGCCTATGGCGTGAGCCTGGAGGAAGTCTACCAGGCGGTGAGAGCCGCCAACATCGACGTGGGCGCCAAGACCATCGAAATCAACCGGGCCGAATATTTTATTCGCGGAGTCGGCTTCATCAAGACGCTGGAGGACCTCCGCGGCAGTGTCGTCAAGGTCGGCGCAGACCATGTGCCGGTTTTGGTCGAGCAGGTGGCGCAGGTCGGGGTCGGCCCGGCCGCCAGGCGGGGCGCCCTGGACAAGGGCGGCGCGCCGGTGGTCGGCGGCGTGGTGGTGGCCCGGTATGGCGACAACCCCCTGGCCGTGATCAACCATGTCAAGGCCAAGATCGAGGAGACGCGCGAGTCGCTGCCGGCCAAGGTCCTGATCGACTGGGAAGCCGTATCCCGCGAAACCGTCGAAGCCTATGCCGGCGCGAACGGCTTCAAGGCGTATGCCGGCGGGGAGCTGGACGCCGCCGCGTGGTTGGCGCATTTGCGTTCCCGGCCGCGCGGCGACTGGCCGTCCTGGGCCACGCTCAGCCGGGTGGCGGTCGTTCCCTTCTACGACCGCACGGGCTTGATCTACGAGACGCTGGGGACGCTGAATCAGGCCATTGTCCAGCAGATTCTGGTCACGGTCATCGTCGTGCTCGTCATGGTGCTGCATCTGCGCAGCAGTCTGCTGATCAGCGGCATGCTGCCGTTGACGGTCCTGCTGTGCTTCGTCGGGATGAAGCTCTTCGGCGTACAGGCCAACATCGTCGCCCTGTCGGGCATTGCGATCGCGATTGGCACCATCGTCGATATGGGAATTGTCGTCTGCGAGAACATTCTGAGGCACCTTGCCGCCGCGGAGGACCCAGGCGCCGATGTCGCTGGCTCCGGACCTGTGACGACCCATGCCGGAAGCCCCCCCGGGCGCCGTCTCCCGAGTCCCGCGGCTTCCCTGGAGATCGTCCACCGCGCCGTGAGCGAGGTGGGCGGCGCCGTGCTGACGGCGGTGCTGACCACGATTGTGAGCTTCCTGCCGGTGTTCACCATGATCGGGGCGGAAGGAAAGCTGTTCAAGCCGTTGGCCTACACCAAAACCTTTGCCTTGATCGCTTCGATCATCATCGCGCTGACCGTGTTGCCACCGTTCGCGCACATGTTGTTTCTCGGCCGGATAACGCGGCGGTGGCTGAAGACCGCCCTGGCCGCCGGGCTGGTTGTTGCCGGGGCGGCGGTCGCCTTGACCATGGCGTGGTGGGCCGGGCTGCTGTTCGCGCTCATCGGCGTCTACCACCTGACCGCGCCGCGCCTCCCGGCCCGGCTTCGGCGCCATGCCCCCCTTGCGGGTAGTGTGCTGGCCATCCTGTCCGTCGGGGTGCTGCTGACCATCTACTGGGAGCCGCTTGGCCCTGAACAGGGGCTGCTGCGCAACCTCGTCCTGGTCGTGGCCGTCATCGGCGGGCTGCTCGGTTTTTTTGCGCTTTTTCAGAAATTCTATCCGCGCCTGCTGCGCTGGTGTCTGTCCCACAAGGCCGCTTTTCTCGCCATTCCCGCCGCCTTCCTGGTGCTGGGAGGGACGGTTTGGCTCGGTTTCCCGGCGGTTTTCGGCTGGCTGCCGGATTCCGTGCTCAGCCGTCAGCCGGCGCAAGACTTGGCGCACGCCTTTCCTGGGCTGGGCAAGGAGTTCATGCCGCCCCTGGACGAGGGCTCTTACCTGTGGATGCCGACCACCATGGCCCATGCCTCGATCGGCGAGGCCCTGGACATCCTCGAGAAACAGGACCTGGCCTTCGAGGCAATCCCGGAAATCGAATCGGCCGTCGGCAAGCTCGGACGGGCTGACACGCCACTGGACCCCGCCCCGATTTCGATGATCGAGACGGTGATCAACTACAAGCCGGAATACATCACCGACCAGCATGGCCGGCGAATCAACTTCAGGTATGACCGGCGCACGGGCGAGTTTGTCCGCGATGCAACCGGCGGGCTGCTTCCGGATTCGAACGGAAGGCCGTTCCGGCAGTGGCGCGACCACATCCGGACACCGGACGACCTCTGGGACGAGATTGTCAAGGCCGCGAAGCTGCCCGGCACGACCTCGGCGCCGAAGCTGCAGCCGATCGCGGCCCGCATCGTGATGCTGCAGAGCGGCATGCGCGCTCCCCTGGGGGTCAAGGTCAAGGGCCCGGACCTGGAGACCATTGAGGAGGTCGCGCTGCGCATCGAGCGTTTTCTCAAGGAAGTCCCTTCGGTCGAACCCGCCGCCGTGATCGCCGACCGCATCGTCGGCAAGCCCTACCTGGAGATTCATCCGGACCGACGCGCTCTGGCGCGCTACGGCATCCCCATTCGAATGTTCCTGGACACGGTCGAAATCGCCATCGGCGGCAAGCAGATCATGACCACCGTCGAAGGTCGGGAGCGTTTCCCGGTGCGCGTCCGCTATCAGCGCGAACTGCGTGACAGCATCGAGGCCATGGGCCGGATTCTCGTTCCCGGAGCGGGGGGGCGGCAGATTCCGATCGCGGAGCTGGCGGAGATTCGCTACGTACGGGGCCCGCAGGTCATCAAGAGCGAGGACACCTTCCTGGTCGGGTACGTGGTTTTCGACAAGAAGCCGGGATTCGCCGAAGTCGATGTCGTCGAGCAATGCCAGGCGTATCTGCAGGCGAAGATCGACAACGGCGAGTTCAGTCTGCCGCGCGGGGTCAGCTATGCCTTCGCCGGCAGCTACGAGAATCAGCTCCGCGCCGCGAGGACGCTGGCTCTCATCCTGCCGCTGGCCTTGTTTGTGATCTTCATGATCATCTACTTTCAATTCAAGTCCGTATCCACGACTCTGCTGGTCTTTTCAGGCATTTTCGTGGCCTGGAGCGGCGGCTTTCTGCTCATCTGGCTCTATGGCCAGCCGTGGTTTATGAATTTCAGCCTGTTTGGCGTCGATCTGCGCGCCTTGTTCCAGGTCGGCCCGGTCAATCTCAGTGTCGCGGTATGGGTCGGGTTCCTCGCCCTGTTCGGCATTGCCACCGACGATGGGGTGGTGATGTGCACCTATTTGACTCAGCTTTTCCGCGAATCTCCGCCGGTGACCCGCGAGGCCATCCGCGCGCGGGTCGTGGACGCCGGCGTGCGCCGCGTCAAGCCCTGCCTGATGACCACCGCCACCACCATCCTGGCACTGCTTCCCGTGCTGACCTCGACGGGGCGCGGCAGCGATGTCATGGTCCCCATGGCCATTCCGTCGTTTGGCGGGATGCTGGTCGAAGTCCTCACCATGCTGGTCGTACCCGTGCTGTACTGCTGGCTGAGAGAACTGAGGCTGCCTGCCGTCCCATCCCGGAAAACCACGCCTGAGGATGCGTCTTGATCTTGGCCCGCCGGCGGCGGCCGGGGCGTTTCATGCCACGGGGCGCCCGGGGACCGGGCCATGTCGCCAAGCAGAAGCATCGGCCAAATCCGATTCGCGGAGTGGCAAACGTTCAATCCTGCTTCCCCGAGGGGCTTTGGGTGGCCTGCTCGACGGCCTCGACCAGCTTCTTGTCTTCGGGCTTCGTGCGGCTGCCGAACCGCGCCAGAATCTTGCCGTCCCGCCCGATGAGGAACTTGTTGAAGTTCCATGAAATGGCGCCCCCGAATTCCGGGTTCGCTTCTTTCGATGTCAGAAACGCATAAAGTGGATGCATGTCCTTGCCTTTGACGGAAATCTTGGCGAACACCGGAAAGGTCACCCCGTAGTTCAGCGTGCAGAACTGCTGAATGTCGTCATTGGTTCCGGGCTCCTGGCCAAGAAAATCGTTGGCCGGGAACCCGAGGACCACCAGGCCCAGGTCCTGGTATTTCTCGTGCAATTTCTGCAGTCCCTCGTATTGTCCGGTAAATCCGCATTTGCTGGCGACGTTCACGATCAACAAGACCTTGCCTTGGTAGTCCGCGAGTGCGATGTCCTGGCCGTCAGGACTCTTGACGGTGAAATCGTGGACGCTTTGCGCCTGCTGACCTTCTTTTCCTTCCAATTGACCCTCGGTCTTGGGCGCCATGCCGCTGCATCCGCCGAGAGTAAGCGCGAGAACCAGCGCGGGCGCTGCGAATCTCCGCCACAAAACTCCGCGCTTCATGTCCGTCTTTGGCGGCTCCTGCGGTGTGCACAAGTCCGCTGTGCTCGTGGCCGTGCGACCGCAGTTTGCGCAGGCGAACTGCGCGTTTTGGACAAGAACCCCGGATTCCGGTATGGGGGCACGGCAATATCCCTCGGGCAGCTGACTCCGCTGGGAGCCGTTGTGCTGGTCGAGACCGCATTCCGGGCGGCGTTTCATCTGTGTCTCTCCCATGACATTCACTCCTTTCGTCGTGAACAACCGTCCCGCTCGTGCCTGTCCGGATGACTGATGCGTACTATATCTGCAGGCCGTGTGGATTCAAGGAACGCCCGGCCGCCATGGGGCGCAGGAGTCTGAGTCAGCCAGCTTATCCGGCAAGAACTCGGTCACTTTTTCTGGCAGATAACATCCTATTTGCCGTCCCATACGTCCCATACGTCCCATACGTCCTATTTCACCGTCC
>CAYOUR010000192.1:0-7889 GCA_964407145.1 uncultured Lentisphaeraceae bacterium
GGATTAACGACGGCAGCCTGAAGGCTGGACGACCTACGGCAGCCTGAAGGCTGGACGACCTACGGCAGCCTGAAGGCTGGATTGCCTATGACCGCCCGGAGGGCGGGACAAACATAACCCCGGGTGACCCGAAGCCCGAAGGGCGAGGGAACCCCGGGGAAAAGACACCTCTGCTTTGGCCGCCCGGAGGGCGGGACGACATACGGCAGCCTGAAATCAAGCGCCTATCACCACGGTTCGCACGTTGACCGTCATTGTCAATCGCTGACCGGTTACGTCCCCTGTCCATTACTCAAGGCGGTCAGGTTGCACAACGGCACTTCATGGTTACATTACTTGTCACTTGTCTTCACGCAGGACTTTGTCAATCCCCACCCAAGCCAATGGAAAAAACCATGCGTCAACATCCTCGGTCGTCGGTCCGCCTCGGACTTATCCTGGTGCTCTTCGCCCTGTCCAGCCTGGGGAGCCACGCCGCCCCCGTCGGCCAGATCGTGGTTCAGGCAACCACTCCCGGCCTGGTCCAGAACATCCTCAATGAAATCGTGTTCAGCAACATCGCCACGAAGATCGGCAACGAATTCAACCCCGCTACCCTCAGCGAAGACATCCGCACCCTCGTCCGCACCAAGCGGTTCGACGATGTCCGCACGTCCGTGGAAACCGCGGCCGACGGCAAGGTGACCGTCACCTTCACCGTCACCCCCAAGCCCATCGTCCGAAACATCCTCATCCAAGGCAACCAGAAATTCAAAACGTCGAAGCTGCAGCGCCTGATACAGCATGACGTGGCCGTCCCGGTGGACGAGACGGCCCTGGCCGCCGACCGCAACGCCATCCTGGACAAGTACCGCTCGGCAGGACATTACGGCACCGAAGTGACCACCACCCAGGCCCCGGCCGAAAACAACGGCGTCAACGTGACCTTCGTCATCCAGGAACAACCACGCTACAAACTCCAAAAAGTCGAATTCTACGGCAACAACGAGTTCTCGGACGACGAGCTGCGAGCGGCCATCGTCACCAAACGCGAATGGTGGCGGTACATCTTCCGCTTCGGAAACTACTTCAATGAACAGCAGCTGGTCCTGGACCGCGACAAGCTGAAGGAACTCTACGGCACCAAGGGCCACCTCGATTTCACCGTCACCGACATTGAGAAAAGCCTCGACGACAGCCAGAAATGGCTGACCCTGACCTTCAAGATGATCGAAGGGCCGCAATACACCATTGCCGACGTCTCCGTCTCCGGCGCCCAGCACTTCACCCCGGAATACCTGCTGGCCAAGGCCCAGTCCAAACCCGGAATGGTCTACGACTCCAGCCGCGAAACCCTCGACACCAACGTCCTCAAGGCGGAATACGAACGCCTCGGATACCTGGACCTGCGCCTCTACCCCGTCCACCAGAAAAACACCGCCAACCGCCAGGTCGCCGTCGAATACCGGGTCCAGGAAGGCACCCCCAGCCATATCCGCAACATCGACATCACCGGCAATGAAATCACCCGCGAAAAAGTCATCCTGCGCGAACTGGCCATCCACGCCACCGACCTCGGCGACGCCGGCAAAATCCGCACCTCGAAAAGCCGCCTCGAGAACCTCGGCTATTTCGAAACTGTCGACATCCTGCCCGTGGCCACGGAAGTGCCCGGCCTCAAGGACCTGCGCATCGACCTGAAGGAAAAGGCCACCGGCCAGGTCTCCCTCGGCGCCGGCTTCTCCACCGAAGACTCCGTCATCGGCTTCGTCGAATTCTCGGAGTCCAACTTCGACCTCAGCCGCCTGTTCAACTGGCCGCCCAAGGGCGCTGGCCAGCGCTTCCGCACCCGCGTGCAGCTGGGCTCCGAAGTCTCCAATGTCACGGTCTCCCACGTCGAGCCCTGGCTCTTCGACCGCCGCCTGGAACTGGGCACCGACCTGTTCCTGCGCAACCGCTATGAAGATGAATACGACCAGCGCAACATCGGCGCCGGCATGATGCTGTCCTGGCCCATTGCCTTCCAGCTCGGCGCCAGCCACGTCGAAAACTGGCGCATGGGCGTCGGCGTCCGACTCGAACAGGTCGACATCTCCGACGTCGACACCCACAGCGAATTCGACCTGACCGACAGCAAAGACTACGTCCGCGACCACGTCCTCGCCGACGAAGAGGACAGCTACTGGGCCGGCCGCGTCATCCTGAGGCTGACCCGCGACACCCGCGACACCTTCCGCTTCCCGACCCGCGGTTCGCTGGTCAGCTTCCAGACGGAACTGGTCACCGCCGCCCTCGGCAGCTACGAAAGCTACGCCCGCTTCAACCTCACCGGCAGCAAGTACATCCCCCTCGTCCGCGACCTGATCCTCAAACTCGGCGCCGACTATTCGACGCTCAGCAACGACGATGCCGCCATCTTCGACCGCTACTTCGGCGGCGGCATCGGCACCGTCCGCGGCTTCAAACGCCGCGACATCAGCCCCATCGACCGCCATGAAGACCCGCTCGGCGGCCGCTCCATGCTGACCGGCACCATGGAAATCCTCAAGCCGGTCAAGGACTTCATGTTCCTCAGCGCCTTCGTTGACGTCGGCAATGTCTGGTGGGACACGACCGAAATGGACCTCGGCGACCTGAACATGAGCGTCGGCGTCGGCGTCCAGTTCAAAGCGCTGCCAATCAGCCTCTATTACGGCATCCCCGTCTCCACAACCTATGACCACCTGGATGGCAAAAGCGGCCGGTTCCACTTCAACATCGGCTATACCTACTGAGCCGACAACCGCCCATGACGGGTGGGAACGGCCACGCCGACCGACCACCGCTGCCAGGACCTTGACTGCCGCATCACCCCAGCCACGCGGCGGCCAAGGTCCTGCCGGTTGAACGCCAGGCGCGACACCCCGCAACCACAGCGGCATCAACACCGCCAACCACCGGCCGAAACCGCCACGCGGACAGGCCAACCAGCGCCGACCGGAACACACCGCCCAACCGCCGCCGCGGCGGAGGCGGCCCTCTTCCGGCGGAGGCGGCCCTCTCCGGCGGACACGCCCATCACCATGAAAATCCTCAACGCCCACATCAGCAAAAATCTCCTGTTCACCACGGTCATGGCCCTGGGCATCCTGACCTTCGTCATGCTGTCGGGCCAGTTCTTCCGGGCCTTCGACCTGGTCTCGCGCGGCGTCTCGCCAGCCATTCTCGGGCAGTTCCTCTTCTATCTGATCCCGAACATGCTCCGCTTCACCCTGCCCCTCGCCATGCTGGTCGCCACCGTGCTCGTCTTCAGCCGGATGTCCGCCGAAAACGAAATCGTGGCCATGAAGGCGGTCGGCATCAGCCTCTACCAGATCATCTCCCCGGCACTGCTGCTCAGCTTCGCACTCTGCGGCCTGTGCCTCTGGGTTTCCCTGTTCGTCGCCCCGCGACTCCGCTACCAGGCGGACCAGCTGCGCTGGTCCGCCGCCGCCAACAGCCCGCTCGCCATGCTCGAACCAGGCGCCTTCACCGAAGTCTTCCCCCAATGCCTGATGCGAATCGGCAGCCAGAACCGCGACCAACTGCTCGATGTCCATATCATCATGCTCGACGAAGACGGACAGCAGGTCCAGGACATCACCGCCCGGCAAGGACGGGTGGACATCGACCCCGACGAACGCGTCATCGAACTGACCCTGCAACAGGCCACCGTCACCGACATGACCATCACCGGCGAACAAGACCCCAGCGCCGTCCGACACCTGAACGCCGAATCCATCCGCATCCCCATCAACTACGGAGCCGCCCAAGACCAGAAAAAACTGACCCGCAAACTGAAATACCTGGACGTGAAAATGCTGTGTGGACGCATCAGCCTCGACAGCCAGCAGGGCCTGGACGTGACCGAACACCTGGTCGAACTCCATTCCCGGCTGTCCATGGCCCTCGCGCCGTTCTCGTTCCTGCTGATCGGCCTGCCCTTCGGCATCCGCAGCCGCCGCTCCGAACTGTCGGTCGGCATCCTCCTCTGCGTCCTGCTCGCCCTGGGCTTCTACGCCTTCCTGCTCTTCGGCGACGCCCTCAAGGACCAGCCCCGCTTCCACCCCGCCCTGATCATCTGGCTGCCGAACTTCCTGTACCAGTTCGCCGGCCTGGCCGCCATCCGCGTCATGGGGTGACACGACACCAACTCCTTACCAAGACTGCAGGCACAACGCATCCACCATGTCAGAAAACCACCTGAAATTCATCCGCAACTTCTCCATCGTCGCCCACATCGACCACGGCAAATCGACCCTGGCCGACCGCTTCCTCCTCCACACCAAGACCATCGAGGAACGCACCTTCCATGACCAGGTCCTCGACGCCATGGACCTGGAGCAGGAACGCGGCATCACCATCAAGTCCCACCCGGTCCGCATGCAGTTCCAGGCCGACGATGGCCGGCAGTACGTGTTCAACCTGATCGACACCCCCGGCCATGTCGACTTCAGCTACGAAGTCAGCCGCTCCCTCGCCGCCTGCGAAGGCGCCCTGCTGCTGATCGACGCGGCCCAGGGCGTCCAGGCCCAAACCCTGGCCAACGCCCACCTCGCCATCCGGCAGGGCCTGACCATCATCCCCGTCATCAACAAAATCGACCTGCCGGCCGCCAATCTCGATCTGTGCTATGAACAAATCGAAGAGCTGCTCGCCATCCCCCGCGAAGAAGTCCTGCTCGTCTCCGCCAAGACCGGCGCCGGCGTCAAGGAACTGCTCAATGCCGTGGCCGAACGCGTGCCGCCGCCCAGCTGCACCGGCGAAGACCTCCAGGCCCTGGTCTTCGACTCGGTCTACGACGTCTTCCGGGGCGTGGTGACCTACCTGCGAATGGTCAACGGCAGCATCAGGCAGGGACAGCGCATCCGCCTGTTCAACGCCGGACTGGTCAGCGAAGTCAAGGAGGTCGGCTTCTTCAACCCGGAAATGAAACCGTCCCCGGAACTGCACTCCGGCGAAGTCGGATACCTGATCACCGCCATCAAAAACCCCACCGACATCCAGGTCGGCGACACCGTCACCAGCGAACTGAAGCCCTGCCAGGCGGCCCTGCCCGGCTTCCAAGTCGTCCACCCCATGGTCTTCAGCGGCATCTACCCGATCGACACCGCCGACTATGAAGCCCTGAAATTCAACATCTCAAAGCTGCAGCTCAACGACGCCGCCTTCGTGGCCCAGCCGGAAAGCTCGGTCGCCCTCGGCGCCGGCTTCCGCTGCGGCTTCCTCGGCCTGCTCCACATGGAAATCGTCCAGGAACGACTCAACCGCGAATACAACATGGACCTGCTGCTGACCTACCCGAGCGTCATCTACCATGTCTACCTGCGCGACGGAACCATGAAGGAAATCGACAACCCGCTCTACATGCCCGACCCCAGCCATATCGACCATGTCGAGGAACCGATGATCAAGGCCCAGATCATCTCGCCCTCAACCCACATGGGGCCGATCATGAACCTGATCATGGACAAACGCGGCATCTGCCTGAAAACCGAAAATGTCGACCACCTCCATGTCATGATCACCGCCCGGCTGCCCCTGCATGAAATCGTGCTTGACTTCCATGACAAACTCAAGACCGTCACCCGCGGCTACGGCAGCATGGACTACGAACCGGACGGCTACGAACGCAGCCAGACCGTCAAACTCGAAATCCTCGTCAACGGCGAACCGGTCGACGCCTTCGCCTCACTCGTCCATACCGACCGCGCCGTCCAGCGCGCCCGCATGATCTGCGAACGCCTGAAGGACGCCATCCCGCCCCAGATGTTCAAAATCGCCGTGCAAGGCGCCGTCGGCGGACGCATCATCGCCCGCGAAGACGTGCGCCAACTCCGCAAAAACGTCCTCGCCAAATGCTACGGCGGCGACATCAGCCGCAAACGCAAGCTGCTGGACAAGCAGCGCGAAGGCAAAAAGCGCATGAAGGAAATCGGCAACGTCAACATCCCCCAGGAAGCCTTCGTGGCCGTGCTCCGGGCGGCCGACGAATGACCGCCAGGACCGCCCCCGGGCTCCCTTTTCAAACAACACCTTTTCCAGGAGTCGCGCAATGAGAATGGCACTGATGCTGGCGGCCTTGGCCGGCAGCGCGCTGACCGCCCCCCTCGGGGCGCAGACCATCACCGGCCTGCAGGCCTTCTGCCGCTCCGGGCAGGTCTTCCTGACCTGGCAGGAACACGACCTGCCGGAAGACGCCCGGCTGACCGTGCACAGCCACGACCGGCCGATCACGGTCGCCAATCTCCCGGACGCAGCCATCCTGGCCAGCGGCATCCACCGCGGCAGCGCCCGCGACTGGTGGCAGGACCCGCGGTCGTTCAACCTGAAGGCCGAACCGGCCGAAGCCAAAGGCTTTGTCATTGCCCATGGCGGCGCCGCCCTCGACCCGGCCTCCGGCCTGCACGTCCACACCGTGACTCCGGCCATGGCCGGGCCGCGCTATTACGCCGTCACCTGGTCCGGCGGCCCGACGCCGGTTCCCGGCGCCAGCAGCCTGACCAGCCCCTGCCTGGCCGAACCCGGCCAGCCCCTGCCGGTCTGGCTGGGCGACACACCGGCACCGCAACGCCAATCCGCCCAGGGCAAAGCCTTGATCATAGCGTTGCACGGCCGCGGCGGCGGCGTCACGGCCGGCCCCAACGCCCGTCCCGCCAACTGCCTCTGGTTCGGCGACCGTGACCAGGGCTGGCGCGAAGGACTGCCCGTCAAATTCCACCTGAGCAGCACCGGCGACGCCGTGACCCTGACGTTGCACGACCGCGTCTGGGCCAACCGGCCGGTCCGGGAATCGCCGGACGGCCGTGACCACTGCCCGGCCATCTCGACCTGGTGGTTCGGCTACAACCAAAACCTGCCGGTCACCACCGACACCACCGAAATCATCGGCTCCAACTACACCCAGCGCTACATCATCGCCCTGATCGAATGGGCCCAGAACTGGCTCGGCACCGACCCCAACCAGACCTTCCTGACCGGCGGTTCCATGGGCGGCTCCGGCGCCATCGCCCTCGCCCTGCATTTCCCGAAGGTGTTCGCCGCCGCCCTCGCCCATGTGCCTGTGTATGCCTACACCTGGGAAACCTGCTCCACCAGCCAGGCCGCCACCGCCGGACGCATCGCCTGCCCCATGGGGCCGCTGAAGGGCCGCACCGCCAAACTGCTTGACGGCACTGACCTGCTCCAACACCTCGATGGCGCCCGCAACATCGCTACCCGCGAAGACACCCCGCCCATCTTCGCCACCAACGGCCGCAGCGACGCCTCCATCCCCTGGAACAACAACCCACCCTTCTACCGCGCCGCCAACAACGCCCGACAGGCTTTCGCCGTCTACTGGAACAACGGCGCCCACGGCATGAGCTCATCCGCACCCGATGATGTCAAAAAATGGCATGAACTTTTCCGCAAATACCGCCTGAACCAATGCTTCCCCGCCTTTGCCAACTGCTCCGACAACCGTGACTTCGGCAACGGCGACCCGGAAAACGGCGACCCGGAAGGCTGGCTCAACCGCGGCCTCGACTGGCACACCGTCACGGACCAGCCCAATCGCCTCGCCATGACCATCACCGCCAACTACCCCGGAATCACCTACCCCGTCACCGTCGATGTGACGCCACGACGAATCCAGGCCTTCAAAACCGCCCCCGGCGACACGCTCCTCCTGCAGGTCAACCAAAATCAACCGCTGACCTACACCGTGCCGCCAAGTGGCCTCCTCACCGTCACGGGCCTCATGATCATTACCCCGGAAGGCGCCTCCTTCGCCTTCACCAAACCGTGACGGACAGCGCGGACGGCATGCCCGTCCATGGCGTTGGCGTCCCTTCCGTCAATCGCCCATTGCCTTCTGACGTCCACTTGCGTCCACTATTGTCCATCGTCCA
>CAYOUR010000193.1:0-7717 GCA_964407145.1 uncultured Lentisphaeraceae bacterium
ATCAAGCGCGTACCACCGCATTTCGCACGTTGACCGTCATTATCAATGGGTGACCAATTACCCAGGTGTTTGCCGGACCGTTTGCACCCATGCTGTCTTTTTGGGGAGAGGGAATTATATTACTTTTTTTTATTTGCGCCGGGAGTGCCGGCAAGATGGACCCCCTGTGACGGAGGATGAAGAGACGATGCCAGCCAACAATGAAGTCGGTGCCAAGATCAGGAACCTGCGCGAGATGCGAGCCGTCAGCCTGGAGGAGCTCAGCGAGCGTTGCGGCATGAGCCTGGACCAGATTCGGAAGATCGAGGCCGGCGAGGTCACCACGTCGTTGACGCCGCTCCTGAAACTGGCGCGCGGCCTGGGCGTTCGGCTGGGGACTTTTCTTGATGACAGCACGCTTTGCGACCCGGTCATCACCCGCGGCAGCGGCGAGGGCATCGACGCGGTGCGTTTTGCCGGAAGCAGCGATCGGCAGGGCCTGGATTTTCACGCCCTGGCCGTCAACAAACGCGACCGGAACATGGAGCCGTTTGTCATTGACGTGCATTGCCCCAAGAACGACCAGTACGAACTTTCGAGCCACGAGGGCGAGGAATTCATCTTTGTCCTGAAGGGCGGCCTGGAAATCGTCTACGGCCGGGAGAAATACGCCTTGGCCGCCGGGGACAGCATCTACTATGATTCAATCGTACCGCACCACGTGCACGCCTCGGGCACCCAGGACGCCCGCATCCTGGCCGTGGTCTATACGCCCCATTAATCCGGCGGCTGGGCCGGCCGGGATGCGGCGTCTGGCCGCCCCCTTTCGGACGCCGGCCGGCCGACGGCAAGCGTTTGGTTCGAACTGCAGCAACGCGGCGCCTGAAGGCGCCGGACAGAGAGGGTTGTCTGGCGATGAGTGAATTATTTACCGAAAAGACGATCGGCGATTTTTTTGCGGACCAGGTCAAGGCGCATCCTGACCATCCGTTCATTCTGTATCCGGATCGTGACTTGTGCTGGAGCTATGCCGAGTTTGACGAGCGCACGGACCGTTTTGCCAAGGGCTTGCTGGCGATCGGCGTGCGCAAGGGCGACCATGTCGGCGTCTGGGCCCGAAATGTCCCGGAATGGCTGACGCTGATGTTCGCGACCGCGAAGATCGGCGCCGTGCTGGTGACGATCAACACCAACTACAAGTCGCATGAACTGGAATTTCTGGTCAGGCAGTCGGACATGCATACGCTGGCGATCGTCGACGGTCTGCGCGACGTCAATTATGTCAACGTCGTGCATGAGCTCGTTCCCGAGCTGCGGCAGCATCCGCGCGGCCATTTGAAAAGCGCGCGCTTTCCGTTCCTGAAGAATGTGATCTACCTGGGCCAGGAGAAGCAGCGCGGGATGTACACCAGCTCGGAGCTGTTTGCGCTGGGTGATTCCCAGAGCGACGAGCGGCTGACCGAGGCCACGGCCGGCCACGACCGCCATGAAGTCATCAACATGCAGTACACGTCCGGAACGACGGGTTTTCCCAAGGGCGTCATGCTGAGCCATCGCAACATCCTCAACAACGGCTATTACATTGGGGAACGGCAGAATCTGACCATGCACGACCGGGTCTGCGTGCCCGTCCCGCTGTTCCATTGCTTCGGCTGCGTTCTCGGCATCATGGCGATCCTGACGCACGGGGCGACGGCGGTGATGGTCGAGCAGTTTGACCCGCTCGTGGTGCTTGCGTCGGTCCAGAAGGCCCGGGCCACGGCGCTCTACGGCGTGCCGACCATGTACATAGCCGAGCTCAATCATCCGATGTTCGACCTGTTCGACCTGAGCAGCCTGCGCACCGGCATCATGTCCGGCACCTTGTGCCCCGTGGTGGTGATGCAGCAGGTGATCGAGAAGATGCACATGCCCGAGATCACGATCCCGTATGGCCTGACCGAGGCGTCCCCGGTCTACATCATGAGCGGGGCCCATGAAACCTTCGAACGCCGCGTCTCCACCGTCGGCACCGGCCAGCCGCATATCGAAATCAAGGTGATCGACCCGGAAACCGGGGAGATCGTGCCACCCAATACGCCGGGCGAACTCTGCTGCCGCGGCTACAACGTGATGAAGGGCTATTACAACATGCCGGAGGAGACGGCCCGGGCCGTGGATGCCGACGGCTGGCTGCACAGCGGCGACATCGGCGTCGTCGACGAGGACGGCTATTACCGGATCACCGGACGGCTCAAGGACATGATCATCCGCGGCGGCGAGAACATCTACCCGCGCGAAGTCGAGGAATTCCTGCGGACCAATCCGGCCGTCCGCGACGTCGAAGTCGTCGGCATTCCGGACGAGAAGTACGGCGAGGTGGTCGGCGCCTTTGTCATCCTGCATGACGGCGTCCAGCTCGAACCCGAGGACCTCCGTGACTTCTGCAAAGACCAGATCGCCTATTACAAGACGCCGAAGCACTTCTTCCTGGTCAAGGAATTCCCGCAGACGGCCAGCGGCAAAATCCAGAAATTCAAGCTGCGGGAACAGGCCCGGAAGCTGCTTGGCATACCCGAGCCGGAAGTCATGAAATAACTCGTGCCGCCGCTGCCGCCGTCGTCTTTTTCCCCCGCATCAGGACTTGTCATTATGGCTTACCGGAACATCCTCTTCATCACCAGCGACCAGCAGCATTGGCACACCCTCGGATTGAACAATCCGGAGGTGAGGACGCCGAATCTCGACCGGCTGGCCCGGCGCGGCGTCTTTTTTGACCGCGCCTACACCCCCAATCCCACCTGCACGCCGACGCGCTGCAGCTGGCTGACCGGCATGTACCCGAGCCAGCATGGCGCCTACAGCCTGGGGACCAAGCTGATGGAGGACGTCCCGACTGTCAATGACGAATTCCACCGCCATCGTTTCCGCAGCGCCATCATCGGCAAGGCGCACTTCCAGCCGCTGCTGAGCACCCCGGAATATCCGTCCCTGGAGGCCTATCCGACCTTGCATGACCTGGACTTCTGGCGTCAGTTCAAAGGCCCGTTTTACGGCTTTGACGACTTCGAGCTGGCGCGGAACCACACCGACGAGGCGCACGTCGGCCAGCACTATGCCTTGTGGATGGAGGCCAAGGGCTGCAAGGACTGGCGCAAATACTTTGTTTCAAACGTGCCGGGGCAGAGGGTCCCAGGCGACAAGCTGGCCGATTCGCCGCACCGCCGGCCCGAACCCGGCGCCGCCTGGGAAATCCCCGAGGAACTGCACTATGACAACTGGATCGCCGAACGGACCATCGCCAGGCTCCAGGAATATCAGCGCAACAACGAGAACTTCTTCCTGTGGGCGAGCTTCTTTGACCCGCATCCGCCCTACATGGTCCCGGAGCCCTACGCGAGCATGTACGACCCAGCCAAGGTGACCGTGCCGGAAATCACGCCCGGCGAATTGGACGACAAGCCGCCTCATTTCGGCATGACCCAGCAGGAGCACCCGGACTTTTCCGCCTACAAGACGGACGAGGGCAGCAACGCCCTGCATGGCGCCTCCAGCCATCTGCGCTCCCGCGAGGTCCGCGCCAAGAACATCGCCACCCTGTATGGCATGATGACCATGCTGGATACGTACGTCGGCAAAATTTTGGATGCCCTGGACGCTTCCGGGCTGGCTGACAGCACTCTTGTGGTCTTCACCAGCGACCATGGCGACTTCTTTGGCCAGCATGGCCTCTGCTTCAAGGCCATTCACCATTACGAGGACCTGCTGCGGGTGCCGCTGATCGCCTCCCTGCCAGGCGTCCTGCCGGAAAACGTCGTTGACTCCTCGCTGCAGAACACGGTCGATCTGGCTCCGACCTTTCTCGGGTGCGCCGGCATTCCGGTGCCGCGGCGGATGACCGGTCTGAACCAGATGGCGGCCTGGAGCGGCCAGGCGCCCCCGCCGCGCCAGAATGTGATTGTCGAAAACCACCACAATCCCACGACCATGCACATCAAGACGATGGTGACTGACCGGTACAAGATCACGGTTTACGGCAACGCCGCCTGCGGCGAGCTCTTTGACCTGCAGCAAGACCCGGGCGAATTGGTCAATCTCTGGGACCGACCAGAAGCCGCCAAACTCAAGTGTGACCTCCTGTTGGAATTCCTGCAGGCCGACATGGCCATCGAGCCGATGCCGATGCCGCGCATCGCCAATGCCTGACCCGCAGTCAGCCAAGGCGGGTTGGTTGGGTGCGCCCTCAGGCTGTCGTATGGTGTTCAGCCTTCAGGCTGCCGTATGGCGTCCAGGCTTCAGGCTGCCGTATGGTGTCCAGCCTTCAGGCTGCCGTATGTAGTACAACCTCATTTGCCGGGCATCGTGCAAGGACGACGACACCATACCATGGCGCCACTCCCAAAGAGTGAGGGGTAACCTGTCCTGCTGGTTTTTTAAACCCGTTACGTTACAAATTCTTGCCACCACGGTTATATTAGTCGGCTGTTTCGGGTGGGCGCCCTCTTCCGGCTGCAAGGCCTGAGTATCCGCTAGAAAGAAAGAATCAGAGCAACATGAAAAAATTCAAGGTTGGAATCATTGGTTGCGGTCGCATCTCGCCGTTTCACGGCATGCCGGCGAAGTCGCAGGAGAACGCCAAGGTCGTCGCCTGCTGCGACTTGGAAATTGACCGGGCCAAGGCGCGGGCCGAGCTGTTTGGCTGCAAGAAGGTGTATACCGACTTCGAGGAGATGATCACCAAGGAGAAACTCGACGTCGTGCACATCTGCCTGCCGCATTATCTGCATGCGCCGGTGGCGGTCCGCGCCATGGAGCTCGGCTGCCACGTCCTGACCGAGAAGCCGATGGCCATTTCCATGCAGCAGGCGGAGGACATGGTCGCCGCCTCGAAAAAGACCGGCCGCACTCTGGGCGTCATCTTCCAGAATCGCTACAACGCCGGCTCGAAGCTGGTGAAAAAGGCCCTGGACAGCGGCTCCCTGGGCAAAATCCTCGCGGCGCGCTGCAATGTCACCTGGTGCCGGACGCCCGAATACTACACCAGCAGCAATTGGAAGGGCACCTGGGACAAGGAAGGCGGCGGCGCCATCATCGACCAGGCCATCCACACCATCGACCTGATGTGCTGGTTCATCGGCTATGGCGACAACGGCGCCAATCTCGATTTCGTCGATGTCAGCATCGCCAACCGCAATCACAAGGACCTGATTGAGGTCGAAGACTGCGCCGACGGCATGATCGCGTTCAAGAATGGCGTCAAGGCGTCCTTCTGGTGCATGAACTACTACAGCCATGACGCCGCGGTCGAGATCGAATTGACCTGCGAGCTGGGCGTAGCCAAAATTACGGCCGAAGAAGCCAAGGTTACTCTTTACGACGGCCGCGAATTCGGCGCCAAGCCGAATCCCGCCGAAGTCTTTGACTACGGCGGCGGGCCGTCCTACTGGGGCGCCAGCCACGCCAAGCAGATTGACGACTTCTACGACGCTTTGGCTGATGGCGAGCAGCCAGTCCTCAACGGCGAGCTGATCCTCAGCACCACGCACAAGCTCATCATGGCGCTGTACGACTCCGGCAAGAAAAACAAAGTCATCAAATTGTAAGATGGCGCCTGCCGGCCCTCGGTCCGTCGGTGTGGCTGGCTGCCGGATGATGCGATTCGGCCCGGTCGCTGATGGCAAGGCGGCCGGGCCGTTCTATTCAATCCAACAGGGCAGACCCATGCGAGATGTGTTTATCGGCCTGGACTTCGGCACCGACAGCGTGCGCGCCGCCTTGATCTCCGCCGAAGGCGAAATGATCGCGGCCGCCGTGCAGGAGTACCCCCGCTGGAAAGACGGCTGGTTCTGCGATGCCTCTTCCGGACAGTTCCGGCAGCACCCGCTGGATTACCTGGAGGCGATGACCGCGGCGGTCCGGACGGCGCTGGCCGAGGCCGCTCTGGACCCGGCCCGGATAGCCGGCATCGGCGTCGATACGACCGGCTCCACCCCCTGTGCCGTCGACGCCGCCGGCGTGCCGCTGGCTCTGCGTCCGGACTTCCAGGCCAATCCCAACGCGATGTTTGTGCTGTGGAAGGACCACACGGCCAACGCCGAGGCGGACCGCATCAACGAGGTGGCCCACAACTGGTCCGGCGTGGACTACACCAGCTATTCTGGCGGGACGTATTCGAGCGAGTGGTTCTGGAGCAAACTGCTGCACGTGCTGCGCCACGACCGCGCCGTGCGCGATGCCGCCGCCGGATTCGTCGAGCATTGCGACTGGATCACGGCCGCGCTGGCCGGCGCCCCCGTCCGGCCCGGCCGCTGCGCCGCCGGCCACAAGGCCATGTGGCATGCGTCCTGGGGTGGGCTGCCCGGCGACGACTTCCTGCGCGCCGTCGATCCGCTTCTGGCCGGCTGGCGCGATCGCCTGTATCAGGATACGTACACCGCCGACCTGCCGGTCGGCACGCTGGCGCCGACCTGGGCCGAACGGCTCGGGCTGACGAGCGGCGTTGTCGTAGCCGGCGGCGCCATTGATTGCCATGTCGGCGCGGTCGGCGCCGGCATTGTTCCCGGCCAGATGGTCAAGGTCATGGGCACATCCACCTGTGATGTGCTGGTGGCGCCGAAGGTTGGCCATTGCGTTCGAGGCATCTGCGGCCAGGTCGACGGCTCAGTGCTGCCGGGGCTGACTGGCCTGGAAGCCGGACAATCGGCCTTCGGCGACGTCTACGCCTGGTTCCGGCGTTTCCTCGGCTACGGCGGCGACGTCGACTTTGCGCGCCTCACTGCCGATGCGGAGCTGGTCGAGCCCGGCGCCGTCCTGGCCTTGGACTGGCTCAACGGCCGCCGCAGTCCGGACGCCAATCCGCGGGTGGCCGGCGCGCTTGCCGGTCTGAATTTGGGCACGACTCCGCCGATGGTTTTCCGGGCCTTGGTCGAGGCCACGGCTTTCGGTTCCCGCGCCATTCTGGAGCGTTTCCGGGAGGAGGGCATTGCCGTGGACGGCATCAGCGCCGTCGGCGGCATCGCCCGGAAATCGCCGTTTGTCATGCAGATCTGCGCGGATGTGCTGCAGGTGCCGTTGCGGATTGTCACGTCGGAGCAGGCCTGCGCCCTCGGCGCCGCCATGTTCGCGGCGACGGCCAGCGGATTCTATCCTGACGTGATGACTGCCATGGCCAGGATGGGGTCGGGATTTGACGCCGTTTACGAACCGCGCCCCGACCTGGCCCGCGGCTATGATCGCCTTTACCAGCGTTATCGGGCGTTGGGCGCGGCGCTCGAAAAATGACTGGCGGCATATTTCGCCGGTTTCCGGAAAAATCGCAATTACCGATTTGCAGACCGGCGGAAATCATCTATTTTAATGCTTGGTACATGTGCCGGAGTGGCGGAATGGCAGACGCGCTAGACTCAAAATCTGGTATCCGTAAGGGTGTGTGGGTTCGACTCCCACCTCCGGTACCACTGAAAATCAAGGACTTACGACTAAAAATCGTAAGTCCTTTTTTATATCCATAAACATCGCGTTTTGACCGCGATGGCGAAAATAGTGGCATCATCTTTCCAAGTCTGCTTGTGTCAGGCGAAAAAAGGGCGGGAAAGTAGCCAGACCATCCTGGTCTGGCGCGCCGGTGACGGGGGAATGCTCGCCAGGGCTGGAAGCCCTGGCTACCTTCTGGCCCGTGTGAAAAAAAGCGCGGCAAACATGGCCAGGGCGGGAAAGTAGCCAGACCATCCTGGTCTGGCGCGCCGGTGACGGGGGAATG
>CAYOUR010000194.1:0-6708 GCA_964407145.1 uncultured Lentisphaeraceae bacterium
CTAGAAATCAAGCCCACCCACCCAAGAGGGGGCCACCATCCACATTTGTCGCGCGTGCACGAGCACGCGTGCGTGCGTGCGTGTGTATGGTGGGCTTGTGGTTTTGTTGGCTGATGCCTTGACCGTTTCCCAAAGCCCTGTTCTCAATCGGTGACCGGTTGCGAAACAAGGTAACCGGTCACCCATTGAGAATTGCGCCATGGTATGATGTCGTCGTCCTTGCACGATGCCCGGCAAATGAGGCAGGACCACATACGGCAGGCTAAAGCCTGGACTACCTGCGGCAGCCTGAAATCAAGCGCTTACCACCACATTTCGCATGTTGACCGCCTATTATCAATCGGTGACCGGTTCCTTTTCAACCGCAATCGGCTGCCGGAGCAATTGAATACGCGCCGCTGCCGCATTAAATTGACCGAAGCGCTTTTCCGGATGTCTGCGCGGCGGCCGTCGGCGTTTTGTGTTGCCTGGTGGTGCGGCCGCCCGTCGGCGGCGGCCTGTCCCCACTCTCCTTCCGGGTGTTCCGTCATGTCCACCTCTTCCGATTCCGAATGTCCCGACCATCTCAGCCGCCTTATTGGCATCATCGCGCGTCTGCGCGATCCGGAGCACGGCTGTCCATGGGACCGGGTCCAGACCCACCGGTCCCTGCGCCGTTTCCTGGTGGAGGAGACCGCCGAATACCTGGAAGCCGTCGAAGCTGACGACCAGGAAGGCATGCGCGACGAGCTTGGGGACATCCTCCTGCAGGTCGTGCTCAATGCCCAGATCGCCGCCGAAAACGGCCATTTTTCCCTGCAGGACGTGGCGCAGTCGGAAGCCGACAAGATGCTCCGGCGGCACCCGCATGTCTTTGCGCCCGATGACCGCCCCCGGCCCGACTCCGACCGGGACCGGCGCCGCCAGTGGGACGCCATCAAGGCCCAGGAAAAAGCCGGCCAGCGCCGGCAATCCGCCCTGGACGGCGTGCCGCGCTGCCTGTCGGCGCTGGCCCGGGCCCAGAAACTGCTGGGCAAGGCCGGCAAAACCGGCTTCGAATGGCCGGACTTCGCCGCCGCCCTGGGCAAGGTCGAGGAGGAGCTGGCGGAAGTGCGCGAGGCGGCGGCTGGCGGCGACCGCGAAGCCGTGGCCGAGGAGCTCGGCGACCTGCTTTTCACCGTGGTCAATCTCTGTCGCTGGCAGCAGCTTCAGGCCGAGGACGTGCTGGAGGACGCCATGGCCAAATTCCGTCGCCGGTTCAAGCGCATGGAAGCCGCGCTGTCCCGCCGCGGCGAGCCGCTCGCGGCGTGTTCGCCGGCGGCCTTGCTGCGGGCCTGGGCGGCCGCCAAGGAGCAGGATGGCGAGCCATGACCCTGTCCATCCGTCGCTGCCTGGCTGGCCCGCGCGGCCCGCTCAACTGGAAGACCAACCTGCTGTTTGTCTGGCTGTCGCAGATTCTGACTCTGGCCGGTTTTGGCGCCGCCATGCCGTTCATCCCCCTCTTCATCCGCGACTCGCTTGGCATTATTTCGGAGCGCGACCGCGGCTTCTGGGTGTCGATGTTCTATTTTT
Organism: uncultured Lentisphaeraceae bacterium; assembly: GCA_964407145.1. Lineage (GTDB taxonomy): Bacteria > Verrucomicrobiota > Lentisphaeria > Oligosphaerales > Oligosphaeraceae > JAAZKI01. The sequence goes on from CAYOUR010000194.1 coordinate 1,552, forward strand.
TCGGCATGCTGAGCTTCTGCGTGTCCAATCCGATCTGGGGCATGATGGCGGACAAATACGGGCGGCGGCTGATGCTCCTGCGGGCCAATTTTGTCACCGCCTTCATTTTTCCCTGCATGGCCCTGGCGCCGAACATCTACGTGCTGATCCTGGTCCGCTTCATCGCCTCGGCCTTTTCCGGCACCGTCGCGGCTTCCCAGGCATTGATTGCGACGACGACGCCGGACCGCAGCCTCGGCTTTGCCCAGGGGATTCTGAGCACGGCGATCTGGTCCGGCAACATGATCGGCTACCTGGCCGGCGGCCTGCTGATGCATTATCTGGGCTACAACTGGGCGTTTCTGCTCTGTGGGGTGATGTACTTCCTGGGCGGAATCATCGTGCTGTTCCTGGTCCAGGAGGACCACCAGAGCCGCCAGCCCGCGCCCGCGGCGGCGGCGCCGACGGCGGCGCGGAAATCCTGGCTTCGTCAGCTTCATTGGCCGAAACTGCCGGGTTGGCAGGAATGGCCCGGTCTGCTGCGGCCACCGGTCTTCCCGCCCCTGGTTCTGCCGCTGATGGGCATCTGCATGCTGATCTTCATCACCCGCCGTTTTGAAGAACCGTACCTGGCCATGCTGGTGGAAATCATCGGCGAGCCTGACCAGGCCGCCTTTTACACAGGCCTCATTTGCGCGGCGGCCGCCGCCGGCGGCATTTTGTCCGGAACGCTCTTTGGCTGGCTGAGCGACCGCCTGCCGCCGCTGCTGGTGATGGTCCCGGCGCTGGTCATGTCCTCGGCCATGCTCCTTCTGCAAGGCAGCGCCGCATCGCTGGGTCTGCTGGGCGCAACCAGGTTTGGCGCCTATTTCACGGCCGGCGGCCTGGAGCCGACCATCTTGGCCGTAATCGCAAGAATCACGCCGCCGGCCAAACGTGCGACCGTCTTCGGCTGGACGACCAGCGCCAGGACCCTGGGCATGGTGCTCAGCGCCCCTCTGGCCGGCATTTTCATCACCAACTGGGGAACGCGAAGCGTATTCTACACTGCGGCGGCCCTCTATCTCCTGATCATGCCGGCCATCATCGTCACCATGAAAAAGCTGCCCGGCCATCGCTGATCGCCCGCCTTGGCGGCTCCGGAACATGATTTCACGTCCCTGCTGGCAAAGACGCCCCCGTTCCTGGCAAAGCGATTCCCCGGCAGGTCTCCGGGTCATTCTGGCATCGGCCCGGCAAGTCCGCCCAGATGCCTGGCGCTGCGTCCACTGAAGCGGCGCAGCCTGCGGCCACTGATCAGGCGGCCATTGGCAACCCGGTTCAAACGGCAACGCGGCGCGGCAGTTACCCCCTGCCGCGCCGCGTTGTCGATAGTTTCATGCCATGGCCGGCCGCGCCGAAATTGTCCGGCGTAGCCGCATCGTCATCATTTGACCTTCATGCGCATCATGATTTGAGTCCGTCCTTTCAGATCCGCATCAGTCTTGATCCCGGGGTTGAGCTCCAGGATTTCAGGGATGGTCATGCTGTACATGTCCGCCAGCGCCTGCAGTGTCTCACCGGGCGCCAGACTGTGGGTGATCAGCTTTGGCGCGGCCGGGGCCAACGGCAGCGGCACCGGCGGCGGAGCCAACAGGGCGTCCGCCCCGACATTGCCGGCCGGCGTGATCACAACACCGCCAGCCGGGGAAATCACGATTGGCTTCGGTTCCGGGACGGCCGGGGCGGTCGGCGCCGGAAGCGGTGCCGCGGCGCCGGGTGTTTCCAGGATAACCGGCTTGGGAGTGACGGCCGGCGCCGGCGCCGGCGTGTCCACGGCCGGCTTCACCACTTCGGCCGGGCTCTTGGCCGCCGCCGCGCCGGCACTGCCGGTTGCGACTTCGGGAATCTTCAACTCCTGTCCGACCTGCAAAACATCCGTGGTCAGATTGTTCAGGCTCCTGATTTCGTTGGTCGTGCAGCCAAAGCGGCGCGCAATCACCCACAGGCTGTCGCCTGAACGCACCTTATAGATGCCGTCGGCCGGGCGCGACTCCTTGGCGACCGTGGATTTGGATACCGTTGCGCCCTTGGCCGCAGTCGTGGCGCCGGCCTTGGCCGCCGAGGCCGCCGACGCCGCCGACGCAGCTTTTTTCTGCGGCGCCCGGGGCGTCTCCAACGCGTCATCGGGCAGCGCCAGCACCATGCCGGGTTTCAGGATGCTCTTGCCGTCCAGGCCGTTCAGGGCCGCCAGGCGCGGCCAGCTCACACCGTAGCGATAGGCGATCGCCGAGAGGGAGTCACCGGATTTGACGACATAGGTGCGTTTTGGCGTCTTCGCCGGCGCCGGCGCCGGTGGAGGCGCCAAGGCGGCCGGGGCGGCCGGGGCCGGGGAGACTGCGGCCAGCGGTTCCACGGGCGCCGCGTCGGCGCCCTCGGCGGCCGGCACCAGCGCCGGTCCCAGGTCAGGCGGCATCACCGGGGCGGCCACCTCGCCGCCGACAGCCGGCACAAAGGCGTCATCACCAGTCACGGCGCCGGGCAAGAGCGGTTCACCACCGACCCGCGGCGCCGGACCGATTTCCGCCGCCGGCAATGCCCGGGCCGTGGCCGGAGAGGTGAACGGCGGCGGCAGAATGTCACGGCTGCCCAAAACACGGGTGCCAGACGGCGGCGCCGGCTGACGGCTGCGGCAGCCATTGCCCAGACACAGCACCACCGCGGCCACCCCAACCACGGAAAAACGCAGAAGAACACACGACTTTTTCATCTCTTGACTCCTTTTTCTAGCTTCCTGAAACCCCGTCCCATGACAATCAAAAAATCAAATGGCCGGCGCGCAGTGACGGCGCTGGCTGGGCGTGTCGGACGAACCGCCGCCTTCGGAGAGCACTCCTCTGACCGCTTCGGCAAAGCATTCCCCGCGGTGCGCATAATCGGCAAACATATCTTGGCTGGCGCAGGCTGGTGACAGCAGCACGGCGCCGCCATCGGCCACACAGGCGGCGGCGCCGGCAACGGCCTGCGTCATGTCCGCGCAGACTTCGACCGGCACGGCCTGACCCCAGGACGACGCCAGGCGAGCGCGGCACGAGCCGAGCAAAAAAACCTTCCGCACATAGCGCCGCAGGTCGGGCAAAGCTTCCGACAGGTCGCAGCCCTTGTCAACGCCGCCGGCGATCAAGGCGATGTCGGCCTGGCTCGGATGTCCCAGTTGGCGCAGCGCCTGGACCAGAGCGTCGACATTGGTTGCCTTGGAGTCGTCAATGAAGGTGACCCCTCCCTGTACGGCAATGGTTTCCAGGCGATGCGCCCCAGTCCGGAACGTGCGCAGGGCGGGGCGCAGCCGTTCAACCGTCACGCCGGCGGCCTCGGCCAAGGCAAGAACCGCCATGACATTCTCCAGATTATGCCGCCCACGCAGCAGCAGCTCGTCAGCGGCAAGAATTTGCTGACAATCGCCGGACGGGCGACGACGCCAGACCACGCCGTGGCTCTGGTACCAATCGGCCTGCGTGAGCTCGTCCGCGGCAAAAGTCTGCACGCGTCTGTCTTGCAGGGCCGTCGCCACGGCCGGCTGGTGCAGCAGATCGGCGCGGACGACCGCGGCCCCCTCCGGCGGGAGGGCACGCAGCAACGCCAGCTTGAGGTCAAGGTAGGTCGCCATGTCGCCATGGCGGCTGAGGTGGTCGGGAGTCACATTGAGCAACGCCGCCGCCATGGGCCGGAAACCGCCGATGTTCTCCAGCTGGAACGAGCTGACCTCGACGACCAGAAAATCAAGCGATGGCCGGCGGATGGCCACTTCAGACAGGGGCAGGCCGATATTCCCCGCGGCTTCCACGCGCAGGCCGGCGCCGCGCAGGCAATGCGTCAGCATTTCCACCGTTGTGGTTTTGCCGTTGGTGCCGGTCACCGCCAATTTTGGCCAAGGGCAGAATTGGCCGCCAAAGGCCAGTTCGCTGACGGCCGGACAGTCAAGCGCCGCGGCCAGGCGGCCCAGGGCGCTGCCGGCGGCGATGCCGGGGCTGAGCACGACCAAGTCCGCCGAACCGGCCCAGGCTTCGGCTTCCGGCCCCAGCCGCACCTCGGCGCCAGCCGCGGCCAGACCATCCACGCGCTGGCATACGGTCGCCTGGCGGCTGCTGTCCAACAGTGTCACCCGCCCGCCCAGGGACAAGGCCAGGCGCGACGCGGCAACACCACTCGTGCCTGCGCCCATGACCACAATCCGCCGATGGGTAAGGGTATTCATCATAGTAACACTAAATATATTGCAAAATCCACAATTGTCAGACTGGAAGACACAAATTACAGCGGTTTTTCCAGCGAAAGGCACGGCTGGCTTCGCCCCTGGGCGCCATGATTCGGGCACGCGGGTCTGCCCGGCCGCCGTTCGGGCACGGCGGGCACTCTGCCCGACGAACCCCAGGCCGGCCCGGAGCCCAAAGGCTTCCCGGCCGGAATGCCGGCCCGGATTTTTCCTGGCGGCGACCATGGCGGCGACCGCCGCCCGGCCAGCGCGGGGAGCGTGACCGGCTTGACGGGAAAGGCGTTCTGGCCGAATCATGCCTCCTTGAAGTGCAGGTCGTTCAAACCTTGGGCGGCGGTACTGGCCCACAGCTGGCCCGTGCCCTTAGGGGAACGCACGTGCCGGCAGAGGCGCGTTTCGTAGCTGCCTTCGTCGAGAGCCTTGTCAGTGGCGATATAGCCGGTGGAGCCGTTGGCCAGTCCGACCACCATGGTCTGCCGGAATGGCGACCTGGCCTTGACGTCCAGGCCGATCTCCACGAACACCTCGCCATGCAGGCCGGCAATGCCGAGGTCATTGACACGCAACACCTGCAAGGGGATGTCATACTCGCTGGGCAGTCCCTGCAGGAGGATCAGCTCCCGGGCATACAGCTGCTCCGCCCGGGTGACGTCTTCTGGATGGTCCTGGATGCGCTTCGCCTCCGCCAGCTGTTCGGGCGTGGGCGTACGCGCCTTGAACGGCACCATGATCAGCTTGGCGTCAACCGTGCCCTCCGCCCTGAAGTCCTCGTCCCGCAGCAAATTCCAGCTTTTCCAGGCTTCAGCGGCGACGACATTGGCGACGAACTTGCCGCCGAACACGCCGACCCCCGGGTCGGGCGCGGCGAGCAGCTGCTCGATGCAGCGCGCCGCGCGCTGCGGGTCGTTCGCGCTCCGATAGTGCAG
>CAYOUR010000194.1:6718-7657 GCA_964407145.1 uncultured Lentisphaeraceae bacterium
TGCTGGTACGGGTCGCGGGACGTGCGCGCCGGCCGCTTGAAGTCGCAATTGTTGATATTGCCCTGCGTGCCGTTGGCCATCACCACCAGAAAATCACTGCCGGCGATGCGCTGCATGGCCGCCGCAAAATAGCCGAAATAGTCCGCCGACACCCACAGGGACTTGCCGTTGCCGACGTAATGCAGAGCCAAATTGGCATACAGTGCCAGGGGTTTTTTGGTGACAGGGTCACGGGCGATAAGAAGTCCGAGCTGGGGGTCGGTCGGCCCGGCATTGCGGATGGCGTCCGGGTTGAGGTAGCCGGGGTTCATGCGCACGGTACCGTCCTTCATCAGCCAGCGCCGATTGTGGACTTCTTCGCGGCAGTCGCCGCTGGCCCGGGCGATTTCGGCGGGCACCTTGCTATGGTGGGCCATGACCCAGGCGTCGGCGATCTTCGTCGGCAGGGCCTTGGCATATTCGGGCTCGGCCGGTGTGCCCAGCGCCTCGGCCGCGGACGGGCCCGTGTGCGTGTGTGTGCAGGAGATCAGCACCATGTCCCCGGAGACGCCGGTCCGGGACGCGATCTGGGCCTTGGCCTCCGCGACCACCCACCGGGGCACGTCGATCAGGTCCAGGCAGACCAGCCCGATCTCACGCTCCCCGTCCGCCAGGGCAATGGCCTTGACATAAAGCGGGTCGTGGATGTGTTCGGCAACCCGATCCTCAAAATGACCGACCAGGTGGCAACCCAGGTTCGGAGTGATGTCCAGCTTCGCCGTGCCAACCGAAAAACCGCCCATGATCTGTACCTTTGGTTAAATGCCTGGGACGCCCACAATGACAACCGTGAAAACAGACATATCAGAATAGCTGTCCTTTCAAATTTTTCAACCCGGGGGTTTTGTGATTCACAGGGAAATATCCCCCGGACCCGGCAGGGGCGCAAGACATGGGACG
>CAYOUR010000195.1:0-7656 GCA_964407145.1 uncultured Lentisphaeraceae bacterium
TCAGGCTTTAGCCTGCCGTAGGTAGTCAGGCTTTAGCCTGCCGTAGGTATGTCGTTCAACCTCATTTGCCGGGCATCGTGCAAGGACGACGACACCATGCCCTGGCGCAATTCTCAATGGGTGACCGGTTACGGTTAAACACGCTTTTCATTCATGCCGGTTCGGACATGAAATGGCGGATTTCCTTCCAGATGTTCCGGATTTCATCGGACGCCGGTGTCTGGCCGTAGTCGAGGACTGTCTGTCCGGCCATCAGGGCGTTGTTCACGGCGCGGTCAAAGGGAATCCGGCCAATGACCTTCGAACCATGCGCCGCGGCAATGGCCTCGATGCGCGCCGCCTGGACGATATTCAAATCGGCCTTGTTGATGACGACTCGAACCGGGACGTCGAAATGGTGCGCCAGTGTCATCACCCTTTCCATGTCATGCACTCCCGAGACGGTCGGCTCGGTCACCACCAACACCAGGTCCGTGCCCGTGACCGAGGCAATCACCGGACAACCCGTTCCAGGAGGCCCGTCGCCAATGATGAACTCCCGTTTCAGCTCCGCCGCCAACTCCGCCGCCTGGTTGCGCACCTGCGTCACCAGCCGGCCGGAATTTTCCTCGGCAATGCCCAGCCGGGCATGCACCATGGGCCCCCAGGCAGTTCCCGACACATACCAGCACCCCGTGACATTGTCCTCGCTGCGAATGGCGCCGAACGGGCAGACCCGGGGGCACAGCCCGCAACCCTCGCAGGCCACCTGGTCGATCTGGTATACGAACGCCCCTTGCTGCACCGGCGACGGCACCCGGTCAATCGCCGCAAAATGGCACGCTGCGGCGCACATGCCGCAGCCAACGCATTTCTCCGGTTCGACAACGGCCTTGGTCCCGCCGACAAAATCGTGCTTTTCGCGCACTTGCGGCGTCAGCAGCAGGTGCAAATCCGCCGCGTCCACGTCATTGTCCGAGAGCACGGCATCCTGCGCCAGTTGCGCCAGGCAGGCCGTCAACGTGGTCTTGCCGGTGCCGCCCTTGCCGCTGATGACCGTGACTTCCTGGTAGCCCGATTGCGAAGTGCCGGGGCTGAACGGCGGCGCTTCCCCTTCGGGAAGTCCAAGCAAGTCCTCGGCCGGGACTGGCGGCAGGGCCGGTGACAAACCGTCGTAGATGCCCAGCAGATTTTCAGTCAGCTCCGGGAAGCGGTCCACGAGGATGGCCCCTTCGGCATACGCCTCGGCATATTCCCGCCGGAAGGGTATGCGACCGGCAATCGGCAGCCCTACGGCCGCGGCGTATTCCGCGATCAGCCGGTCCTCGCCGTCCGAGCGGTTGACGATGATCGCCGTCGGCACGCCGAGCTTCAAGGTCAATCCCACCGCCAGCTTCAGGTCGTTCAGGCCAAACGGCGTCGGTTCGGTCACCAGCAGGGCGACGTCGCTCCCGTGCATGGCCGCCACCACTGGACAGGCCGTTCCAGGAGACGCGTCAATGATGTTGATGGCGTCAGGGCGCTCATGGCCTTTCACCGCCCGCACAACATTCGGCGCCAGCGATTCGCCGACCTGCAGAAGGCCGTGCGCAAAGAAAAAGGGCGCCGGCCCGATGCCGGCCTGGACTTTGCCGATTTCAACCGGCTTTTCGGTCAGCGCGTGTGTGGGACAAAGATACGAACAGGCCCCGCAGGAATGGCACAGTTCATTGAAGATCAGGACCTTCTTCTTGATCAGCGCGATGGCGTTGTAGTGGCAGACCTGGACGCATTTGCCGCAGGCCGTGCAGACTTCCTGGTTCCACACCGGCTTGGGAACGGTGACCGAAGTCTCTTCCGTAAACTCGGGGCGAACGAAAAGATGATCATTCGGCTCCTCGACATCGCAATCCAGCAAGCGAATGCCCATGTGCCGCCCCGAGGTCCTTTTCTGCTCGCGCCGGGCCAGCGCATAAGCCAGATTGACGGCAAAGGTCGTCTTGCCCGTGCCGCCTTTGCCACTTGCTACCGTTATGATCATCGCTTCCTGGTCCTTTCTGTGCGTCAAGACGCTGATTTGGCCAACGGCCCCACCGGTTTGCGTCTTGTTCTGGTTGTGCTGTGCAGTCTCTTCAGTCGTTCCCGTGTTCTCGGACATCATAGTATATTTCACTGCCCTGGCGGCGCTCCATGATTCGGTCGGTTCGAAGCAGTTTGCCGATGTATTTGGCGGCTTCGTTCCGGTGCAGGCCGAACACCGCACAGAGCTGGTCCATGGTGCATGGCCGGCGGTCCAGGGTCATCAGGATGTCTGTTTCCGTGGCTTTGATGCGTGACGATGTGTCGCTGCTGAATTCGGCAATCACTTCGGCTTTTGGAGTGAAGTATTCCGTCAGATCGTGCAGGAGTTTTTCCGGGACCGCCTGGACATAGTCTTCGCAGGGCGGGCGCACGGCCGTGTTGAGCTGGACCTTGTCAGGCGTCAGCGTTTTCACCAGTCCGGCAATCTTGGTGATGTCCTCCAGCGTGGTGTTGACGCCCCAGATCAGGAAGACTTCAACCCATAGCCGGCCCTTGAACTGTTTGCGGAACGCCTGCTGTCCAGCCAGTACCTGTTCGAATTCAATGCCTTCGGCCGGCCGGTTGATGTAGCCCAGCGACGCCTGGTCCCAGGCGCTGAGCGAGACCTTGACCAGGTCGGCCTTGGCGGCCTGCGACCGCACCTCCGGGTCGCTCAACAGCGAACCGTTCGTCAGCAACGCCACGGGAATTGATGACGTGTGGTGCACGAAATCGATGATCCGGTCGAATCCCGAATTGAGCGTGGGCTCGCCGCTGCCGGCCAGCGTGATGTAGTCCGCCGTGGCCCCGGAAGCCTGCCAGGCCGCCAGTTCGTCAATGACCTCCTGGACGTTGACGCCCTCGCGGCGCCCGGTGGTTTTGTCCGTGGTGCGGCCCAGCTGGCAGAAGATGCAATCGAAGCTGCACGTCTTGAATGGCGTCAGGTCTATTCCCAGCGACCGGCCCAGTCGCCGGGACGGGACCGGCCCGAAGAGATGCTGGTATTGTTGTGTGATCATGATTCCCTCGCCATTAACGTGCCGCAGGCCGGGCATTTGAGCTGCGTGCAGGGCACACCCCGCTGATGTGAAACCCGCTGCCCGCAGCGCGGGCAAATGCAGTTGCCGCCGGTTCCGAGGCCCGCGCCCCCCATGCGGCCTGTCCCAGCCCCCTGGCTGCGGCCAAAGCCGCGGCCCGTCCCGGCCCCCTGGCCCATCGGTCCTGTTCCATCACCACGTGGCATAGTGTCCTCCTGTTTTCTTGTCAATTGTCTTTGAAATCGACCATGGCCTTATGGGCATGAACCTTGCCATGGCCAAGACCATGGTCGATGTCGTTTGTCACCCTTCGCCCCCGCGGCGCTGGCCGCCATTGCGCAGACGGCATCCCGGCATGAAGTAATGACTCTGGTCCAGACGGCCGGTCGCATAAGCCCGCAAGACATTGTCAACCTGACCGCAAATTTGCGAAACTACGGTTATTCCGGCTGCAGACAACGCAATTTTAAAAGGCCATGATATGGCGCCGCAAATCAACACCTCCACCCCGGCCGAGGCCAGCAGCACCGACCGGCATTGCGGGTCCTCGGCGCCCAGCACCAGGTTGCCGCGGCGGAGAAACGCGCCGGCCGATACCTCCGCCAGGATAACTTGCCTGGCAACGTCAAAGACCGGACTGACCCGGCCCTGCCAATGTGGTAGTGCTAGCTTGATCATGACATAATTATGGCAGCAGAAATCATGCCAGGAATGGTGAGGCGAGGTGCCGGGACCGTCCGGGCTGCCTGGAATCGCTACCCGGCGTTGCGAGCCCCCACCGGAAAGAACCGGCCAGGCGCCGGACCCGGGTGCGGAAAGGGATTGTTTTCCCAGGAAAGTGGATTTAATCGTGCAGAAGGCTATAGTTATGCGTGACAATCATGCATAATGCAACTTTGATTCCCGGTGTGCCCTCCGTGTCCAGGCGGGCGGGGGAAATTTCAGGAGGCGCATTCATGGCCAGGAAGAGGTCGTCCAATTTTCCGGGGTTTCGCGATTTTGAATCTGCCATTCTTGATTCTCTCAACGAGGGCGTGTTCACGATTGACCGCGACTGGCGGATCACGAGTTTCAACCACGCCGCCGAAGAGCTTACCGGCATTTCGCGCGGACAGGCGCTGGGCCGGCGCTGTTCCGAGGTGTTCCGGGCCAATATCTGCGAAAAGAACTGTGCTCTGCGGCGGACGATTGAAAGCGGCGAGCCGGTGGTGGACGCGACGGCGCACATCATCAATCAACTTGGGCAGCGTCTGCCCATCCGGATTGCCACGTCGCTGCTCAAGGACCAGGACGGGGCCATGCTTGGCGGAGTCGAGTCCTTCCAGGATCTGACTCAGGTCGAGCAGCTGCGCAAGGAGTTGCGTTCGCGCTACAGTTTTGAGGACATCATCGGTCGCAGTCCGCCCATGCTGCAGCTGTTCGAGATTCTGCCCCAGATTTCGGCCAGCCCGTCGACGGTTTTGATTGAGGGGCCGAGCGGCACGGGCAAGGAGCTGTTTGCCCGTGCCATCCATCATCTTTCACCTCGCCAGAAGAAGCCGTTTATTGCCGTCAACTGCGCGGCTCTGCCGGACGCGCTTCTGGAAAGCGAGCTGTTCGGGTTCAAGGCCGGGGCGTTCACCGACGCTCGGCGCGACAAGCCCGGTCGTTTTGCGTTGGCCATCGGGGGGACCATCTTTCTCGACGAGATCGGCGACATCTCGCCGGCCTTGCAGGTGCGTCTGTTGCGGGTTTTGCAGGAGCGCGTGATCGAGCCCTTGGGCGGTGTCCAGCCGGTTCCGGTAGACGTGCGGGTCATCGCCGCAACCAACAAGAACCTGGCCACGTTGGTTCAGCAGGGCGCGTTCCGGGAAGACCTGTACTACCGCATCCGCGTCGTCTACCTGAATCTGCCGCGGCTCGCCCAGCGCCGCGAGGACATCCCCCTGTTGGTCGAACACCTGGTTGCCAAATTCAATCATCTGCAAGGAAAAGCGATTGCCGGCGTCGCCGATGAGGTCATGGCGCGCCTCATGGAACATGATTTTCCCGGCAATGTCCGCGAACTGGAAAACATCATTGAGCAGGCCTTTGTGCTGTGTCGTACCGGAATCATTGAAATGAAGCATTTGCCCTTGGAGCTGCGAACCGATGCCCAAAGCGCCTTTGCCGGCGGCAAGCCCCTGCGGCTGGACCGTCTGGAAAAAGCGTCCATAGAGGAAGCGCTGCGCCGCCAGCACGGCAACCGCGGCCAGGCCGCCGCTGAATTGGGCATTCATGCCACCACTCTCTACCGGAAAATCCGCGCCCTCGGCATTCAGCCCCCCCCCGAAGACGGCCGGGGGCAGCGCCGGTAACCGTGCCGCCGGTTGAGTATTATGCAAAGAACCACCGATGGACACCGATGGACACTGATTTTTATTCGGGGAGGCAACGCCTCGGATATTCGGTGTGTCAGCGTCAACCGGTGGTGCAAACCAGTGATCATCCATGTGGCATTGGCGTGATGCCATCCGCCGTTGCGGTTTGACTCGGGTCATCTGGCATGATTTCTGCTATTTTCATATACGGAGGGAGTATCTTCAAATCAATTGGTTGAGGTACTGAGTCAACCATGTCGAAAACATCGTCTTCTACTGTGTCGCCCGAGGTTGAACGCCGGCAAGAGGCGGAGCGTGTTGAGCTGGAGCGCAGCATGGGGCCGATCGGGCGGAAAATCGTGGTCTTGTCCGGCAAGAGCGGAGTTGGCAAGAGCAACCGCCGCCGCGATTCCGGCGACAGCCCCTGCCGTCGCAGCTTTGCCGAGGCCGTCAAGACGCTTCTGGAAACAGATGGCGGCAGGAAATGACGCTGTCACGGGAGAAAATCACGGAAAAAATACCCGCCCAGGCCGACCATGCGCCTTGTCGGAGACAATCGGAGGGGGTGGCCCAGCATCATCATCCGCAGTGCTTCGCCTGCGGCAAGGGCAACGGCGGGGGGCTCGGCCTGCAATTCACCGTGTGCGGACAAGGCGTTTGTGCCGACTTCATGTGTTCCTGCGAGCATTGCGGCTACGAGGGCATGCTGCATGGCGGCGTCATTTCCACGCTGCTTGACGCCGCCATGACGCACTGCCTGTTTGCCGACGGCATCGTCGCGGTCACCGCCGAAATCACGGTTAAGTTCCGCCGTCCCGTCCAGGTCGGCGCGCCCGTGAGCGTCCGGGCCTGGCGCGAGGAGTCCTTCGGCGTTTTCCACCTGACCCGGGCCGAGCTGGTTCAGGACAACCGGGTCGCGGCGCGCGCCAGGGGAAAATTCGTTTCCCGGAAAAACTGCCCGGGCAAGGCCGGTAGTGGGCCGGCGACCCCAAATCACGAAAGGGAATCATCATGAAGCTGGGAATTGTCATTACTCGTACGGATTCCGAAGCCGTGTTCAATGTCCTGCGGCTGGCTCTTTACAGCCTGCAGCAGGGCGACCAGGTGCGCATCTTCCTGTCAGGGCAGGGCGTTGACATCGACAAGATCGATGACCCGGCCTTTGATGTCAGGGACATGGCCCGACAGGTCCTGGCTGCCGGCGGCGAATTTCTCGCCTGCGGGACCTGCCTGAAGCTGCGTCAGTCGGGCGGCTCGGAAATCTGCCCGCTGTCAACCCTGGCCGACCATTATGCCGTGGTCCGTGACTCGGACCGGCTGGTCACGATCTGATGCCTTGCAAGAAGGCCAGGAGCAGGGCCATGGACGGAAACGGCAATCCCTTCGATCTTTTGGCGGAACCCTATGACCAGTGGTACGACTCGCCTTTTGGCGCCGCCGTGTTCCGCCAGGAGATCACCTGCTTGCGCCAGATTTGCCCTCGCTGTGATGGCGCCTGGCTGGAGGCCGGCGCGGGCACTGGCCGGTTTGCCCTGGCGTTGGGCATCGCCATTGGCCTGGACCCGTCGCCGGCCATGCTTCGCCTGGCCTCGGCCCGGGGCATTCGCGCTGTTCGTGGACATGCCGAAGCCATACCCTTTCCGGATGGTGTTTTTGACGGCGTGCTCATGGTCTTTACCTTGTGCTTTCTGGAAGATCCAGCCGCGGCGCTGGGTGAGTGCCGCCGTGTTCTGCGCCCCGGCGGCGTCCTCGTGCTGGGGGTGGTGCCGGCCAGGAGCGCCTGGGGCCTGAGCTATGCACGCAAGGCTGCCAAAGGCCACCCGCTTTACTCCTCCGCCACCTTCTACACGGCCGCAGAAACAGCCGACCTGGCAACAAGCGCAGGATTCACCCTGGAGGCCGCGGCATCGGCGCTGCTGACACCACCCGAAACGCCGCCGGACCCGATGGCCAAGCCCCTCCCCGGCGTCAACGAAGCCGCTGGATTCGTTGCCGGACGGTGGGTCAAGCCAGCCTGAAAGGCGCCAGGTGACATGCCGACAAAAGCGCAGCATGCGCGAATATTATTTAATTGCAACAATATGGTTGATCAATGAAAGTCATCGTGTATATTCTTTTTGTGACTTGAAATCATGGTTAGTCTTCACGTCCCCCCCTTTGACGTCCTCCTCATACCATGAAAAAGCGCTCTGGTGGTGATTTTTTGCCTTGCATTTCGATTGCATCCGAAGACGGTGCGGCGTTGTCCGTGAAACAACTTT
>CAYOUR010000196.1:0-7437 GCA_964407145.1 uncultured Lentisphaeraceae bacterium
ACGCGGATTCTGGACACTGGTTAGAATCATCGGCATTCGCTCATTCCTTCGTGACCAACGCTCGACAGGGGACGTTGTCCATGGTCAACCACTTCTGCCGGCGGCACCGAAAAAACGCCTGCCGTTTTTTGCTTTCCCCGGAATATGGATTAGAATAAAGCCTTTACCTCGCGACGCAAGTCAGCCGCACGTACAATCCGCAGCCCAGAACACTTTTCCCTCCCATGCCTGAAGCGCCCCCCGCCCCCAAACGCCCTCGCCATGTCGCCATCATCATGGACGGCAATGGCCGCTGGGCCGAACAACGCGGATTGGAACGGTCGGCCGGACACCAGGCCGGTGCCGACGCCGTCATCCGAACCCTCGAATGCTGCGACAAATATGCCATTCCCTACCTGACACTGTATGCCTTCAGCACCGAAAACTGGAAACGCTCCCCCAAGGAAGTCGCCTTCCTCATGAATCTGCTGGTCGATTTCCTCGACCAACAGGCGCAAAAACTGGCCGAATACCAGATCAGACTGCGCGTCATCGGCGACCTGGAACGCCTGCCCCGGCCAGCACGCCAGCGCCTGCAACAACAAATTCGCCAAACCACGGGACACCAAAAGGGCAACCTGACCCTCGCCCTCAGCTATGGCAGCCGCGATGAAATCACCCAGGCCGCCCGGACTGTCGCCAAACTGGCCAAAGCCGGCCTCCTGGACCCGGAAACGCTGGACGAAGCGTCGTTCGCCAGCCACCTGCAATCCGCGGACCTGCCCGACCCCGACCTGCTCATCCGCACCGGCGGCGAACAGCGCCTGAGCAACTTCCTCCTCTGGCAGGCGTCCTACGCCGAAATCTGGTTCACCGAGACCTTCTGGCCTGACTTCGCCGAACCCCAATTCCGACAAGCTCTGGAAGACTTCGCCCACCGCCAAAGACGCTTTGGAGGCGCCTGAACACATGCTGACGAGACTGAAATCCGCCCTGCCCCTGCTCGCCATTTTTCTGCTGGCCTTTTTCCTGCCCGGCCTGGCAGGCCGACTGTTCTTCCTGCTGTTTGCCGGCCTCATGCTGGCCGGCGCCTGCCAGGAAGCCTTTGCCCTGGTGAACGTCGCCAACGGCAAGCCGCTGCAAGGGTTCGCCATCGTCTCCGGCGTGGCCATGACCATCACAGCCGCCGCGCTTCGGGCACCCGAAGACCTGACGGCGGCCAATAGCGTCATCATCAGCCTGTTCATCCTCGCCGCCTTCGGCATTGCCTTGCTCAAGGGACCGTCCATCCAAACGGTACACGGTCTGCTCGTCGGACTGGGCGTGTTCCTCTATCTGTGCTGGCCCCTGTCCTTCATGCCGCGCATCTACTTCCTGGCAGCCGACGGCAGCGGACGCTTCCTGCTGTTCTACCTGATCGTCGTCACCAAAATGGCCGACGTCGGCGCCTACCTCGTCGGCACGGCCACAGCCCGGATGCCCGGCGGCAACCACAAGCTCTCACCCCTGCTCAGCCCGAAGAAAAGCTGGGAAGGCCTGCTGGGCGGCACGCTTTTCTCGATGCTGGCGTCCCTGGCCTTCTACCTGCTGGTTCCAGGCCGGCTGGCGCTGGATGGCAAGGCCGTCATCAACCTGCCGGCGGCCCTGATCATCGGCGCCGCCGTGTCCATCATCGGCCTGGTCGGCGATTTGGCCGAATCGGCCATCAAGCGCGCCGCCAACGCCAAGGACTCCGGACACCTGCCCGGCATCGGCGGCGTCCTCGACACGCTTGACAGCCTGATTCCTATTGCGCCGTTCTTCTTCGCCTTCCTGACCTTCGCGTCCTGAGCCGCGGCCGGACGACGACCGCGACCGCCAGCTGACACGGATGAATCAGTGCTTATCCGTGTCCATCGGTGGGTCTTTCACGGGCGGGCGGCAGACGCAATTCCCAGCAATATCATGTGAGGAAAATCAGCACATGCAGGCAATAGGCACGGCCCGTCTGCTTCTGCGACGATGGCAACGACGCGACGTCGACGATCTGTATGAATACGCCAGCCAGCCGGATGTGGGTCCAAACGCCTCCTGGCTGCCGCACCCCAACCGCCAGCACAGCCTGCAGGTGCTGACCAATTTCTTCCTGCAGGAAGACGGCCAGTGGGCCATCGAACACCGGGCCTTGGGCAAGGTCATCGGCGCCATCAGCCTGCACCGTGACGCCAAACGCACCGCCCCCGAGACCCGGGCGCTGGGCTACTCGCTGTCCCATGATTTCTGGGGCCGGGGCCTGATGTCCGAGGCCGCCCCCGCCATCATCCGGCACGGCTTCGAAAACATGAACCTCAAACTGATCTCATGCTACCACTTTGAGGACAACGAACGGTCCCGCCGCGTCATCGAAAAGTGCGGCTTCACCTTCGAGGGCGTCCTCCGCCGCTGCAGCATGGTCGGCGAAACCGTGATTCATCATGACTTCTGCTACTCCATGACCCGCGAAGAGTACCTGGCCCGCGCCAACCATTGACGGCAAGGCCGCAAAACGTGCCCGGCATTGCCGGCAACGCCGGGCACGCTCCCCCCGACACCGCTAGGGTGACGGATGTCAACGCCCAGCACCGCGCGCCCCTGACCCGGCGCCACTTCCCTGCCCAGGCGCGGCACTTCCCGGCACAACCGGCGAGGCTCGGGCATGAACCCGCCGGCCAGGCTTGCCGGCCCCGTCAATCAGCCTCGAAGAAGGCCCGATAGGCCTTGAAGGCCATGTAAATGTCAAGCTTTCCCGCGACTTCCCAGGGCGCATGCATGCTGAACAGGCCGACGCCGCAGTCGACCACATCCATGCCATAGCGGGCCAGGTACAGGGCAATCGTACCGCCGCCGCCGACATCGACCTTGCCGAGTTCGCAGGTCTGCCAGATGACGCCCGCGTCATTGAAAATGCGCCGCACCTCCCCCATGAACTCCGCGCTGGCGTCACTGGCCCCGGATTTGCCCCGGGCTCCGGAGTATTTGGAGACGCCGACGCCGCAATTGACCTTGGCCATGTTGTTCGGCGAGCTCACGTCGCCATAGCCGGGATCATGCAGGGCGCAGACATCGGCCGACAGCATGCGGGAACGCTCCAAGGCACGCCGCACCGCCAACTCACCGGCGCCGGGCTCCGTCAGGGCGACCAGTTCCGCGACCGTGTTTTCAATGATGCGCGAATCCATGCCGGTGGCGCCATAGGAGCCGATTTCCTCCTTGTCGCAGACCACCGCCAGACGCGTGCGCCGCGGAACCCCGCCGGCTTCCAGCAACGCCCGCACCGCACCATACGCGCACACCCGGTCGTCATGGCCATAGCCTAGAACCATCGACCGGTCCAGACCAAGGTCACGGGCCGGACCAGCTGGAACCACCTCCAGCTCGGCGCTGAAAAAATCCTCCTCCTCCAGACCGTATTTGTCGCGCAGAAGCTGCAGGACCCGCAGCTTGGTCTTGTCGCTGACTTCCTTGTCGTCGTTCTTCTTGTCAACCGGCCGGCTGGCAATCAGGACATTGAGGGCTTCACCGGAAAAAGCCTTGCCCAGGGGCTTTTCGGCCTGTTCCGCGCCAAGGTGCGGCAACAGGTCCGTAATCGTAAAAACGGGGTCGGCCGGATCCTCGCCGATGTTGAGGGTCACGCTGGTGCCGTCCCGGCGAATGACGACGCCATGCAGGGCCAGCGGAATGGCCACCCACTGGTATTTCTTGATGCCGCCATAGTAATGCGTGTCCAGCAACACCAGGCTGTCATCCTGATACAGCGGATACGGCTTGGCATCAAGCCGTGGAGCATCAATGTGGGCGCCGACCATCGCCAGACCAGACTCCAGGGAGTCGCGGCCCACTTGCAGCAGAACCAGCGTCTTCCCGCGCCAGGAACGATAGACTTTGTCACCTGCCTGCAAACGCCCGCCGGAGGATTTCACCGCCTCCAGATCACGGTATCCGGCCTTCTTCGCCAGCTCAAGGCACCGGTCGTGCGCCAGACGCTCGGTCTTGGCCAGGCTCAGAAAATCCATGTACTGACGGCAAAACGCCTCCACCTCGCGCTGCTCCGCGGCGGAAATCTTGTCCCAACCCTGCTCGCGCTTCCAGAGTGACGTCGACGCCATTTTCGCCGCTTCCGCTTTGGCCTTGGCCTGAGTCTTTGCCATCGTCGCTATCCTTTTGGTGCTGTTACTGGTGCTGCTGCTGCCACTCATAATACACAAACATGCCGGTTCGGCCCGAGCAAATCCACCCCGGCCCACCCCGGCCCATCCCGGCCCACTCCGGCCCGCTCCGGCCCGCTCCGGGCAGGCGCACGTCCGGCCGCCTGGGCCAGGCGCGTGCCTGGGCGTCATTCGGCGGTGAAGAGGAGGAACGCGGCTTCCGCCGTCGTCACCAGAGCCGTGCCCTGGTTCCAGGTGGTATTCTCCGCCGACTCGAACGGCGCCGCCGTCTTGACCTTGAACAGGAGCTCATTGTCCTTGTCAAAGTTGAACAAAGTCAACAGAATCTTGCCGTTCAGCTTATGGGCGGTGTAATGCCAGCCGGGGTTGGGGACCTCGACGTTGACCCCGGGCCAGACATGCATCATCACCTTGCCCTCGCCCATTCCCGAAAGGTCGAAAAGGCCGTCGACCCGTTCGCCGTCAACATAGAAGTCCTCATAACGCGCCAAGTCCTGACGCATCCGCAAAAGAAACGGATAGTAGTCGCCGTCAAAATTCTGGACGAAGTAATAGCTGACGCCATCCGCGCCGCTGGCCACGGCGGCCAGTCCTTGCAAACGCACCATTTCCGGGGAGTTCTTGACGCTGGCGCCGGCGTAACGGTTCAGCAGGAGAGCGACCAGGCGGCAGTCCGGGTTAAGACGGTCGATCTGCCGCCGCCAGTCTTCGACGACCAGGGCCGCCCGCTTGGCGGCGGCCGCGTTGTACCCGCAATAAATCTGCGGCAAAACGCCGTCCAGGCTGGCCGCCATCGCGGCATTGTCATTGCCGACCGCCTCGGTCCGGGCATCTGAACCGCTCGTGCCGCGCTGCGTGACCCAGAACCGGGCCTGTGGCCGATGCGCCTTGAAGTCCCGCGCAATCGCCCCGATGTACTCGGCCGACTGACGCGTGTTGAAGGCGAACCACTTCGCGTAAACGGCCTGGACCACCTCGTCGTCAACTCGACCGATCTGGTACTTCTCCCGCGCATACGCCGCCTGGAAACGGGCAAAATCCTCAGCCGAAACCTGGTGCTCCAAAAGAAATTTCCGCACGGACCGTTCGCTGAAACCGGTCGTCCCGGACGGCTCATAGTCGATGTAGACATCCTGCGACGGGCTGGTGTCGACCGCCTGGACGAGACGCGCGATGGCCTGCGGAATGACCGCCTCCGCACCGTCCGCAATGACGGCTTCCGGATCACAGAAGCCGCCTCGGGACGGCTGGCCGTCAACCGCAATGTCAGGATGCTGCCGGGAATGGAAATAGTCGTGGTGGACGCTGGCCAGCCAGGTGAAATTCGCCGGGCGCTGCCGCGTGTTCAACACCTTGAACTGGTTGACGCCGACGGCCTGGAACAGCCTCAGAATGTCATCGGCTGCGTTCCCCAGACTGGAATAGCCATAGTCGTAAAACCCGAAAATCAGCTTGCGCAACTGCGGGCTGCCTGAATTCTCCAGACGCGTGGCGCGGACGCCCCAAGTGCGCTCCGACTCCAGCTTGTCCTGATGGTACAGCCGCATCGTCAGGCTGGAACCGGCCGGGACCACGTCCGGAACGCGCAGGACGATCCTATAGGTGCGCCACTCGGACAGCCGGCTGTTCAAAGGGGTCAGCTGATGTCGGCGGTGCCGGAAACGATCCGTCACCACGAGGGCGCCGTCCCGGTAGGCACGCGTGTACCGATGGCCGTCCACGCCATTGCCGCTGTCCTGGATGTCAAATCCGCGCGGCAACACGAACTCCAGCTGCATGTCCTGGTCGCGCCGGCAATTCTCCTCGGTCGTCTGCAGAGCAAAGGCAATGGGATTGCCGTATCCGGCGACAACGGCCATGTCCTGGCGACCCTTGTCCAAGTCCGCGGGAATCTGCCGTATCCTCCATGTTTCGCCGACCGCGGCCATTCCTGCCAGCGCCACCGTCATCACCATCACCCGATAGATCATGCCCGAACGTCTCCCTGGTCCAAAATTGACTGTCCCCACGCCGGCGCCGCTGTGGGTGCCGGCACACTGCCGTCCCCCGCCTGGCGGCCGGCTGGCCTTCGAGCCCGGACGCGCCGTCACCGGCCGTTCCAGGCGAGCAGCATCTTGTGCACGGTCGCCGCCGAATCCGCCCCCAGCAGCTTTTCCAGCTTGCCTCGGGCCGTGATGAATCCGGCCAGATGCGTCAGCAACGGCAAGTGGGCCGCCGGAGCCGCCGCCGGAATCGCAATCAGAAAAAAGGCCCGGGCGTTTTCCGATGCGTCCGCATCAAACTCGTAACCCGGTTCAGGCGCCATGCCGACCACCAGGGCCAGACGCTGAACGGCCGGCGAACACGCATGCGGAAACACAGTCCCGCCCGTCATTTGCGTCGTCATCTCGGCCTCGCGCCGCTCAACGGCATCAAGAAAAAGCTCAAGGTCGCTGACAATCCCGTCCGCGGCCAACGGCGCGGCCAGCGTCCGCAGCAGTTCCCGACGGCTGCCCTCCAGAGGCAATCCAAACAACACATGCTCCCTCGGCAGCAATACTTTCAAGTCCATGGTCGAATCCCCGGTTATTCACGCATTGAACAATCACCACGAAGCAAACCGGCGGCCAAGTTCCCGTTTGAGACGAACCGCCGGTGAAAATACGGCAATCAATGGCCTGGCGCCGGGCCTCAGTTCCCGTCGCTGAGCAGCAGAAAACGGCCGCAATTCGGGCAAATCCACTCCGCGTCACCACGGCGCATGCGGTTCAGACCACCCAGCGACACCGCCATCCGGCAATTCTGACAGACGCCGCCGAACTCGTGCACGACGGCAATGCCGGAACGGCGCAGGCCGTCAAACCGCCTCAGCCATGGCTCCGGAACCTGTTCCCGCAAATCCCTCAGCGTCTCGTCCAGCTGACTCATCTTCTCCTGCTGGTCACGCCGGTGAAAAATCCTCGCCTCCTCCCGGATCAATTCCAAGTCCTGCAACCGAAGCAAAAGTTTGACGGTGTCTTTCATATCTCTCCTGCTGGCACGCTAAAAACGTCCAACGACTAAAAACATACCTCGCAATGTCTTGCTTAATGTAATCCAACCTTGCGTTCATGCAAACCACACGCCTGGCATTAGGCGCCGCCGTGGTAACCGGCCACCGATTGAGAATGGCGCCATGGCATGGTGCCGTCGTCCTTGCACGATGCCCGGCAAATGAGGCTGGACGACATACGGCAGCCTGAAGGGTGGACTGCCTACGGCAGCCTAAAGCCTGGACTACCTACGGCAGGCTAAA
>CAYOUR010000197.1:0-779 GCA_964407145.1 uncultured Lentisphaeraceae bacterium
ATCCATGCTAATTTTTCCCTGCATCTGAATCTCCTTGTTTTGGTAGGTTAAGGCACCGCATCATAATAAGGATTCAAATGCACTTTGTCAAACATCTGCTCCTATCACAAGATTTCGCACATTAACAAAAGTTGTGTTTGGAGCTTGGACATCAGTCCGGCCGAATGCGGCAGCTGCCGTACACGGCGGCGCCCGCGCCACCACTGGGCACTTGTTGCCCCATTTTTTCAACCGCATCACGTTGTTTTCGCATGGCTTTTGAGGATGATCACAAAACGGTGTCGCCGGGGCGTCCGCCGGGCATGGCCCTTGCCGTCGGGCTGCTCTGGCTGTGCCTGGCTGGCGGCACCTTCGTGGGATTGTTGCCGGGCGACAGCACCGGCTGCCTGACGCCCTGGCTGCCGGTCAGCCTGACCCTGGCGGCGGTTTCCATCGTTGGTTTGTCAAGCCTCTGCCTGTGGGGTTTGCTGTTCACACTGCCCGGCTATTTGCTGGCCGACGCCTGGCTGCGTCGGCGGTTGTCCTGGGCGTTGCCGGCGCTGCTGCTGGCCCAGGCCGGCGTCACCTCCCTGCAGCAGGCTTTGGCGGGCGTCGCGCCTTGGCCGTCGACGCTGTACCTGCTGGCGACTCTGGCCGGGCTGCAGGTGCTCTGCCTGGCCGCCGACCGCGGACGTCAGGTCCAGAAGCTCCTCGGCCGGAAGGCCAGGCTGCTGAAGCGCTGGCTCCGCCGGCAGAAACATCACGACGCGATCACCCCGAAAGGCGTTGAGGCCCGCCAT
>CAYOUR010000197.1:789-7168 GCA_964407145.1 uncultured Lentisphaeraceae bacterium
ACTGATTCGGCTGCTTCATCCACGGAACCGCTGGCCTTCCTCCCGGAACTGCGCCGCGAAATGGCGCGCGTCCTGATCGGCCAGGATGAATTGGTGGATGCTCTCCTGATCGGGCTGCTGACCGGTGGCCATGTGCTGGTCGAGGGGCTGCCCGGGCTGGCCAAGACCCTCGCCGTCAAGGCCCTGGCCGCCACCGTGGGAGGGACCTTCTCGCGAATCCAGTTCACCCCCGATCTGCTGCCGGCAGACATCATCGGGACCTATGCGTACCGGCCGGACCGCCAGGCCTTCGAAGTCCGGCCCGGCCCGATTGCCGCCAATATCGTCCTGGCCGATGAGATCAACCGCGCGCCGGCCAAGGTGCAAAGCGCCCTGCTCGAGGCCATGCAGGAACGCCAGGTCACCATTGCCGGCCAGCCGATTCCGCTTCCCGACCCGTTCCTGGTGGCCGCCACCCAGAATCCCATTGAACACAGCGGCACCTTCATCCTTCCCGAAGCCCAGAAGGACCGCTTCATGCTTCAGGCCGTGCTCGATTATCCCGGCCGCGAGCAGGAAGGCGCGATCATCGACCAGCATGGACGCACCAGCAGCGACATCACCCTGAAGACCGTCGCCAGTCTGGACGACATCCGCGCCGCCCGCACCTGCGTCGATGCCGTCTATCTCGACAGCCGCCTCCGGGACTACATCCTGGACATCGCCATTGCCACCAGGCCCGGCCGGCAGGAGCAGCTTTCCGCCAGGCAGAACCGGAAGTTCCTGCCGATCGCCGACCTGGTTGAAGCCGGCGCCTCGCCCCGTGCGACTATCGCCCTGACTCTGGCCGCCAAGGCCAGGGCCGCCCTGCAAGGCCGGCGCCATGTCCTCCCGCAGGATGTCAAAGCCTGCGCCGGACCCGTTCTGGCACACCGGATCGTCACGACCTTCGAGGCCGACGCCCAGAACATGACTGCCCGGGCTATCGTGGCGAGGCTGGTGGCTGAATTACAGGCGCCCTGAACGCGTTCTCCGCCCGAAAGGCCTCCGCCTCGGTGACCGACATGGCCAAAATGTCCGCCCGGGTGTGACATTTTGGCTCGGTTTTTTACTGTCGGCCGTGTTGGCCGGTGGCTGTTTCCGCGGATTTGTCCTTCTGTGGGAGTTGGCATGGTATCTGCTATTAAGGGGGTGTCAAGCGACCGCGGCTGGCAAGCTGTGCCGGCCGAGACATCCCGCCAAGCCATCATTCAACTCAAAGGAGGATACGACCATGTTGTGGAGAACTGCACGACCCTCATTGTGGAATCCCTGGCACGAGTTGCACAATTTCAGCGACGAGATTGCCCGGCTGTTTGGCAACGGCGCCGAGTACACGACCCGGGGCGACTTCCCGCCGGTGAACGTGTGGCTGAACGAGCGTGAGGCCCGGTTCACCATGAAGCTGCCGGGCGTTCGGCTGGACGAACTGGAGATCACGGCCAACCAGGATACCTTGACGATCAAGGGCAACCGCGCGGCCGAGACGCTTCCGGAAGGCGCCAGCTACCTGCGGCAGGAACGCGGGTCAGGCAGCTTTGTGCGGACGTTCGCTCTGCCTTTCCCGGTGGAGTCCGACCAGATTGAGGCCGGCTACAAGGACGGCATCCTGGTCATCCGCCTGCCCAAGGCCAAGTCGGTGCAGCCTCGGAAGATCAGCGTCACCACGGCCTGACCTTGTCCTACGGCTGAGTTTCAGGGATTAGTGGCACCCCAATCATCATCACATAGCAGAGGAGAACACACCATGTCAACGGAATTGAAAAAGACTGAATCTTCCGCTCCCGTGGTTCAGCAGGGTCAGAGCGCGGCGCCCGTCGTCCTCACACCGCTGGTGGACATCATGGAGACCGACAAGGAAGTTATCCTGATTGCAGACATGCCCGGCGTGAATGAAGGCAATGTGGACATTGATCTGCAGGGCAACAACCTGACGCTGAAGGGCAATCGCGATGACAAGTTCGGCATGGACGACGCCGATCTGGTCCGTGGCGAGTACCGTCCCGAGTACCGGTACGAACGCCAGTTCACCATCGGCGAAGCGATTGATCTGAAGGGCATCACCGCCAGCATGAAGGACGGTGTCCTGCGGCTGACCCTGCCCAAGCTGAAAGAGCTGGCGCCGCGGCGCATTCAGGTGAAAGCCGGTTAAACCGTCCGGAGGAGGTCCCGCAGGTTTTCCCCTTCTTCTCTCCTTTGCCTGCGGGGGCCCCGACCAGGGGGCGGCCGGGCGGCAGTCGCAGATGACTGCCGCCCGGTTTTTTTGTGGCCGGACATCTCCGGCGCGCGGCCCGGGGCAGTCAGCATGAGGACAACCCGCGTCCTCCTCTGCCTGTCGGAAAGGCACGCCCGTCAGCCGGAGCCCGGAACGGGGCGTCTTTGACAAACTTCACCGCGCCGGCAAATTCTGCCGCCGGCAGGGAGTGCAAATCTGCCCGGCGGCGCTATGATATACACAAGCGCCGGAGTCATCTCCGGAAGACCTGCACCCCCTGCCAAAGGCACCTACATGAAAATGCGTCGTCTCGTGTTCCGTCTATGCAGCCTGGCATTGGCTGCCGCCGGCATGTTGTCAGCCCAGGACATTATTCGCCATGGCCAAGCCGTGCATAAAGGCATTCTGGTGCCGGCGGCGGCCAACAGCGTTGAACAGACCGCGGCCGGAGAGCTGCAGTACTACCTGCAGGCCGCGACCGGCGTGCTGCTGCCGATCATCAGCGAGGATGCACCCGAGGCGGCGGCGCTCGACGGCGGCTACTGCCTGGGCGCCGTGCGCCGGGCGGACCCATGGCTGGACCTCGGCGACGCGCCGGCGTGCGCCTATAAAATCCGCTGCCGGCAAGGCTTTCTGTTTATCCGCGGCCAGGATGGCTCCGGGCCGGAGACCTCGATCCAGACGGCCGCCGGCACGCTGTTCGGCGTCACCGACTACCTGATGCAGGCCCTGGGCGTGCGCTGGGTCTTTCCCGGTAAGGACGGTGAATTCGTGCCTCGGCGCGAGCGCGTGGCCGTCGACGCCTCGCTTGACCGCGACTATGCGCCGGCTCTCCGTTACCAGGGCGCCCGCACCTACCGGCCTGCCGACGGGGCCGACAGCCAGGAGAAGTTCCGCTGGGGGCGCCGGGTGCTGCATTACTACACCGGCGGCGCGTTCCGTTTTGCCGGCAACAGCGGCCATGCCTTTGAAAAGTGGCATCTGACCCATGCCGGGGACCATCCCGAGTGGTTCTGCCTGATCAACGGCAAGCGCAAAGTCACCCCGTCGTACAACATGTGCATCAGCAATGCCGAGTTTCAGGACGAGGTCGTCCGGCTCTGGCAGGAGCAGCAGCAGAAGAGTCCCGGTCGGCGCCTGCTGATCAATGTCAAGGAGAACGACAACCAGAACCGCTGCCAGTGTCCGAACTGCCAGGCCTGGGACGGGCCGGATGACCGCGGCCCCACCGGCCGGTACGCGACCAAACGCAATGTCGGCGAACGCTATGCCCATTTTTACCGCGCCGTGCAGGAGAAGGCCGCCCGCATCGACCCCACAGCCATGGTGGGATTCTATGCGTACCAGACTTATTTCTTCGCCCCGCGCTCGGTCAAGCTCAACGCCGGTTGCTTCTGCGATCTGGTCCCGGACATTCCGTTCCCTCGCACCAAGGCGCACACCGAATGGCTCCGCCGGGAATACCAGGCCTGGAAGGCCACCGGAGCCACCTTCGGGCTCCGGCCGAACTACTTCCTGGGCGGCTATTGCATGCCGGAAATCTGGTATGATGAGTACATCGACGAATTCAAGTATCTGCTCAATGAGTTGAAAATCATCGGCTTGGACGTTGACGGTCCCTCCGCCATGTTCGGCACCCAGAGTTTGAATCTGTATGCCATGGGCCGGATCGCCGTCGATCCCAGTCTGACCGCGGAGCAGATCCGGCAGGAATACCTGGAGGGCTTCGGCAGCGCGGCGCCGGTCGTGGCCGAATATACCGACTTCTATCACCGTTACCTGAAGGAACATTGCGACCGGATCAACAAGGTGTACGAGGACAGCGCCGGCAACTGGTATTTCCACGGTTTCAACTATGGCCTGTATGCGCATGAGATCTTTCCGCCGGCCGTCCTGGAGCAGGGCATTGCCATCCTGGACCGCGGCCTGGCCGCTCTGGGCGCGGGCGCGGACGCCGCCGCTCTGGTCAAGGTCCGGTTTCTGCGGCAGGGCCTGGAGCACGCGCTGGCCACCGTGCGCTGCGCCGCCCTGGTCACAGGTCCCAAGACGCCGACCGCGGAACGCAACGCCGCGGTCGCCGCCCTCCGCGAAGGCCGCCAGTCCCTGCCCGCGCATCTGGTTCGTGAAGCCAACCTGCTGCGGGCGGAACGGCGCTGGGAAGTCAACCCGAACGCCAAGCCGGCGCGCCCGGAAAAGGCGCTGGCTGTCCTGGAGTTGCCGGAAATCTGGAAGCTCAAGCTGGACCCGCGGGACGAAGGCGAAGCCGCCGGCTTCATGCGGACGGCTTTCGACGCCTCCGGCTGGCAGCCGGTTTCGACCTGGCGAACCCTGGAGGTCCAGGGTCATCACGACTACCAGAATGCCTGGTTCCGGACCAGCTTCCGGCTGGAACAGAAAAAGGGCCGGAGTGTGTCCTTGTTTCTGGGCGCGATTGACGAAAGCTGCAAGGTCTGGGTCAATGGCCAGCTGGCCGGGAGCCTCGTCTACGATGGCCTGCGCAATCCCCGCAGCTGGGAAAACCCCTTTGAAATCGATGTCACCAAGTGGGTGCAATTCGAGGCGGACAATGATGTCGTGGTCAAGGTGATCAACCGCTCCGGCGCCGGTGGGCTCTGGAAGCCGTCGTTTGTCGCGTTTCGTTGAACCGCCGTTTTTTTTGAGGGCGTCATGCCTGGCGTTTCGGTTCGACCCGGCATGGTCCCCTAAATCAAGGAGATGCCACCATGATTCCGCGTCCCGACCTGCTGCCCAAAGACGCTCCCGACGGCATGGCTGTATATCAGCTGACCCAAGGCCCCCTGCCAGCCAGCCATATCTATATGGAGGCACAGATTTTCAGCCCCGATTCGCGTTTTTTCCTGCTGCATGAATCGGCGCATGCGCACGGCAGCAGCAAGGACGACCCGAACCATCGCTACCTGGTCTGCGACTTGGAAAACGACGGCCGGCTGACGCCGCTGACACATGAAACCGGCACCACCGCCCCGTCGGTCTCCCCGGACGGACGCTTCGTCTACTATTTCGTCAATCAGACGGAGGTCAATGCCGGCCGGCTGACTCTGAAGCGGGTCGGACTGGACGGCACGGACCGGCAGGAGCTGCTGGTCCTCGACCGCCCCCTGCCGGAATGCGGCCGACGCCCCAGCCGCATCTATCCGTTGTCGACCATCCGTTCCGACGGCCGCCGGCTGGCCCTGTCCTGCTTCCTCGGCGACGGCACCGCCGAGGGCAAAACCTGGGGACTGATGATTTTCGACCTGGAAAAACCTTCGGTGCAGGTCATTCTCACCGGCGAAAGCTGGTGCAACATGCATCCGCAGTACTGCCGTTCAAAGTCGTCGGAAAGCCTGCATGACATCCTGATTCAGGAAAATCATGGTCATACCGCCAATGATTTGGGGGAGGTGAGCAAGCTGACCGGCGGCGACGGCGCCGACATCCACGTGATTCGCGATGACGGCACGCAGTTTCGCAATCTGCCGTGGGGTCGCGACGGCAATGAATTCTGCCAGGGCCATCAATGCTGGCGCGGCGCCAGCACCTGGGCCATCACCAGCACCGGCACCAGGCAGCCGCCGGAGCAGCAGCTCATCGAAGCCCGTGCCGTGCCGGCTGCCGGCCACCTCGGCCTCGCTTCCCCCGGCGGCCAGCGCAATCATCTCAGTCGGTCCTATCCGCAGCCCTGCTTCTGCCACTTTGCCACGGATGCGGCCGGCCGGCTGCTGGTGACCGATACGGCGGCCCGCGACGAGGGCGGACGGGTCCTGCTTGCCTGCCTGGGCCAGCCCGGTGAAGATGCCGCCGCCGGCTGGCGTTGCGTGGCCATGCCGCATTCGTCCTGGGCCAAGGGCGTCCATATTCACCCGTTTCTGGCTCCGGATGGAAAATCCGCCTTCTTCAACTCCGACGAGTCCGGCCAGCTTCAGGCCTACATGGTGCGTGGATTGCCGACCCTGCCGTGAGCAGATACATGGCATAAGAAGCTAGGATGGCAGCATCCGTCCCACTGCAGCCTGCCGCAGGTATGTCGTCCAGGCCTCAGGCTGCCCCGCAGGTATGTCGTCCAGCCTTCAGGCCGCCGTCGTAGGGATATGGGCAGTGCTCATTACTTATGCATTACTCTGGCTGGAAATATTAGGACATATG
>CAYOUR010000198.1:0-7167 GCA_964407145.1 uncultured Lentisphaeraceae bacterium
CACCATCTCCGGGTTGGGGCTGGCGGGAACTTGCGCCGGGGCGCCGTCAGGATTTTTCCAGCAGGAAGAGGAATTCCTGGACATGGAGCGTCCGGCCGCGGAGGTTCCGGCTGCCCCGGAACGTGTTGTAGGTGGTTTCCAGCTTTTGCAGACGGCCCATTCGGGCCAGTTCGGCGGCAAAGTCCTGGGGTTGGATGAAGCCCTCGGAATTGTAGGAGATGAGCACGAATTTGGCGGGGCAGCGGCGGATGAGGTCAAGCAGCGCCGGGCCGGCGGCTTTGGGCTGGTTGTAGCGGCTGCGGTTCCAGTCGGCCGGGATGCCGGAGACCGGGCTGATTCGGGCTGGTTCCACGTAGTTGGCCAGCAGGTTGAGCATGAAGTAGTTCGAGCCGTACGGATGTTGGTTGTAGGGCGGGTCAAGGTAGCAGAGGTCGAGGTCTGGCAGTCCCGGGCAGGGGAAGAAGTCGTTGGCGTCCCGGCGGGTGACCAGGACTTGGCTGGAGAAGTTGGAGAGGACGGGAACAGGCAGGGTGATGTCGCCCAGAATCCGGGTCAAGGCATGGCGTCCCTGTCCCCCGAACTGGCCGATGCCTTCGCGGTTTTTGTAGAAGCCCTTGAACACGCCGGCGGTGTTGGCGCGTACGGAAGCCTCGGCCAGCAGCGGCGCCAGGAAATAGGGCTGCAGCGTTTCCGGCAGGCGGGCGATCTGGCGTCGGACGGCGTCCAGGAAAAGGGCGTTGCGGCGGGAGTAGAACACACGTTCGCCTTTGGCGATATGGCGGTCGTCCCGGGGGGCATACAGGCGGGTGATCAGCCCTGGGGCCGGGTCGTTGGCGGCGTTGTCCAGAATCTGGCGGCGCCAGCAGTTCAGGTCACCTTGGTCGAGGTCTTCCTGGTTGCTCAGGTAGCAGCGATTGGTGATTTCGCTGTAGAGTTCCAGGTCATTGGCAGCCAGGAAGTCGGCATCGCGTTTGAGAAAACGGGCGACGATGCCGGAACCGCTGAACAAGTCGACGCAGTTCAGGCGCGGTTTGCCCAGGCGTTGCTTGACCGTCTGCACGGCGTGGTCGAGGAATGGCAGCAGCGACCGTTTGTTGCCCAGGTAGGTGATGATCTGCTCGCGCAGAAAAGCCGGGTTCTCGCGGCTGGCCTCTGGACGGGAACCATCAGATGCGGGCGGGGGGCTCATGGGCAATGTCACGGGGTAGGCGGCGTCGCCGCCGGAAAGAATGCTGTCCGGTCATGCCGTGGATCTGGAAGATGGCCATGGGGTGCCGGGGCGGGTTGGGGACTGGGTCGGCGCCGCTGTTGGCGTGGGCCAGTGCTGCGCTTCAGGTTTGCAGCCAGGCCGCGGCGCGGCGCCACTCTACAGCCCATGGTGGCCGGAGGGGGCGTTTGTCACCATCGCCGGAAGGTTTTTCTGGGCATGGTGGGGTTGTTGACATTGAAGGTCGTATGGACGATGTCATCGGTCGGCAGTTCGCGGAGGAAGCGGCTGGGCGTCCGGCCCCAGTCGCCGTCCCAGCTGGGCCGGGAGCGGGCGTTGAGCAGGGCGACTTCCTCGCGGCCGCGGGTGATGCCGACGAAGAACAGGCGTCGTTCCTCCTCGACCTGTTCCGGGTCGGCCAGGGTGTTGGCATGCGGCAGGTAGCTTTCCTCGACTCCGGTGATGAACACATACGGGAATTCCAGGCCTTTGGCGCAGTGCAGGGTCATCAGCGTGACCGTGTCGCGGTCGGGATCATGCGTGTCGACATCGGCGACCAGGGCGACTTCCTGGAGGAATTCATTCAGGCCGGCTTCTTCGTGTTCGCGTTCGTAGTGGATGGCGTTGTTGATCATTTCCTGCAGGTTTTCCAGGCGGGCTTCGGGACTGGCTTCGCGGTCGTACTGGTGGTGGGTAAAGTCGGCGAAGTCGTGCACGGCGGCGACGGCCTGGCCGACTGGAGAGCAGGGCAGGGCCTGCAGTTTTTGGCACCAGGCCGCGAACTCGAGGACGCGGGCGTTTTTTTTCGGCCAGCGTTGGGCGAAGTCGGGTTGGCAGAGGAGCGAGAAGGCGTCCAAGTGCTGTTCGCGCGCGCAGGTCTCCAGGGCGGCCAGGGTTTTGGGGCCAACGCCGCCGCGGAAGGCGGCGACGCGTTCGAGGCTGATGCTGTCGGCCGGATTGACTTTCAGGCGGAGGAAGGCGAGCAGGTCTTTGATTTCCCGGCGGGCGTAGAAGCGCAGTCCGCCGATGATCTGGTAGGGGATGGCGGCCCGGACCAGGGCTTCTTCGATGCCGCGTGACTGCCGGTTGGTGCGGTAGAATACGG
The DNA here is from genome assembly GCA_964407145.1 of uncultured Lentisphaeraceae bacterium. Classification (GTDB taxonomy): domain Bacteria; phylum Verrucomicrobiota; class Lentisphaeria; order Oligosphaerales; family Oligosphaeraceae; genus JAAZKI01. The sequence continues at coordinate 2,313 of CAYOUR010000198.1, forward strand.
CCATGTTCCGGTAGGGCTGGCCGTTCATGCGCAGGGTCCTGATGCGTCGGGCGAGCCACAGACCCTCGTCCTGGTCGGAGCCCACCGTGACCAGGCGGACTTTTTGCGGGTCAGGCACGGCCAGGGCCGGAATCAGGGTCTTGTCAATGCGGTTCAGGTTGTTGCTGATCAGCTCGCTGGCCACCTTCAGGATATGTTCGCTGGAGCGGAAATTCTTTTCCAGGCGGACGATGACGGCGTTGGGGAAGTCATGCTCGAAGTTCATGATGTTGCTGTAGTCGGCGCCGCGCCAGGAGTAGATGCATTGGTCGGGGTCACCGGTGGCATGGATGTTGTTGGTGGCCGGATTGACCAGCAGTTTGAGCAGTTCATATTGCAGGTGGTTGGTGTCCTGGTATTCATCGACCAGCAGGTACCGGAAATGGTTGTGGATGATTTCACGGATGGCGGGGCGTTCCCGGAGCAGCTTGGCCACGAGCAGGAGCAGGTCGTCGAAGTCGACGGCATTCTGAGCCCGCAGGCGGTTTTCGTAGGCCTGGCAGATTTCCGCGACGGCCTCGGCATTGTCCCAGGCTTCGCGTTGCATGATGTCCTGCGGGGTCAGGCAGGCGCTTTTGGCCCGGCTGATCAGGTCGGAGACGGTTCCGGGCTGGATGCCGCTGGCGCCGGGGATGCCATTGAGGCACTGTTTGAGCAGTGCCTTCTGGTCGTCGGCGTCGAAGATGACGAAGTCCTTGGTGCGGCCGTCTTCCAGTGCGTCGGCGTATTGCCGGAGGAAGCGTGCGCAGCAGCTGTGGAAGGTGCCGACATGGCGCGGCGCCTCGCCGACCAGCCGTCCGATGCGGTCCTGCATTTCGCGGGCGGCGCGGTTGGTGAAGGTCATGGCCAGGATTTGGCTGGGCCAGACGCGTTGCGAGATCAGGTAGGCGATGCGCCGGGTCACGACGCGGGTTTTGCCGGAGCCGGCGCCGGCGACGACGAGCATGGGCCCGTCGACATGAGTGACGGCGGTCAGTTGGTCTTCGGTCAGGTCTTTGAGGATGTCTTCGGTTGGGATGTTCATGTCACGTCGGTTGGGGAGCGGGTCCTGATTGGGTTTCGGGTGGCGGGGCGATGGCTGGAGCCGGTTGCCGGGGCGTTTCACATCGTCATTTCCCGCCAGGCCTGGTCGAGGGTCTGGCGTTCCTGGCCGCGGACGGTTTTGCAGCCCTGGCGATAGATCGCCTCGAGGGTGGTGCGGTCATGCAAATCCCGGTCGGCGATGTCCATCATTTCAATGTAGGGCCTGGCCAGGTCCGGGTAGCGTGTGGCCAGCTCGCGCAGGTATTCAAGGGCTTCCATGGGGCGGTTTTGGGTGCGCATGGCCTGGGCCGGGCCGTAGACCGGCTGTGGCCGGTCATAGTGGCGGCTTGGGAAGTAGAACCAGTCGCCGAACAGCCGGCCGAGCCAGCCGGCGACCAGGCTGGTCAGAAAAAACGGGTGCGCGCGGCCGAGAAAGGAAAATTTCATGGTGTGGTGTTGTCGAGGGGCGGCAGGAAGCGGTGTCGGATGATTTGCCAGCGCAGGCGCCGGTCGCATTGTCGGTCGAGCCAGGTCATGACGGCATCGTGGGGCAGCCGGGCCAGGTCGTGGATGTCCTGGTCGGTGCAACGGAAGAGCACGGCCAGGGCGTTGTCGCCGAAAATGGCGGTGGCGGCCGCCTGGGCCGCGTTGAGGCGGCGGCAGGCCTGGCGGTGCTGGTGGGCCAGCAGGCCGGCGACCGCGGCCAGCCCGGCCCAGAACGGCCAGACTGGCAGGTGCCAGAGCCAGAAGGTTCGGACGAGTTGCGCGGCCAGGACCAGCAGGGTGGCGCCCAGGAACAGGAAGGAATCGCGTTGTCGGCGGAAGAGTCCGCCGAGGAGGCGCCGGAACCGGCTTGATGCCGTCTGATAGGCGAACGTTTCTTCGTAGTCGTGGCTTTCCAGGCCGATGCGGGCGACGTGGCAGAGTTCATGGGCCAGCAGTTCCTGTCGCCGGTAGATGAGCCAGCGGTCGCGGTCGCGGAAGGAGCGTCGAATGATGAAGAGGGCGAAGAAATCCGGATAGAAATAGAAGGCGCAGCCGCCGAACAGGAGGCTGGTTTTCGGGTTGATGAAGAATCCCGGCACCCAGTCGATGTTGAAGCGGTAGAGTTCCTGGCAGTGTGCGGCGACTTCCCGGAAGAGTTCGGCGGGGATGCGTTCGGTGGCGGCGACGGTCAGGTCCTCGACCGTGAAGGTGCCTTGTTCGGCCAGGCTGTGCTCCATGGCGGCGATGTTTTGGCGCAGGGTTCGCAGTCGTTCGGTGAAGGCGGCGGCGTCTTCACCGTGTCCGCAGATGAAGCCATTGGCGTCGAGAAGCGCCAGTGCTTCCAGGTTTTCCTGGGCGGCGCGTTCGAGCAGGCTGTCATCGGGCATCATGGGCGGGGCTCCAGCGGGGATGGGGTCCGGCGGCCGTCTTTTTTGGGGGGGCGGCGTCGCCGGCTCCGGGCAAGGGGGGCGGGTATGGTCAGCCGTGGTTCGTGTTTTTGTGGCGGCGGTACCGTTTCTGGGTGAATCGTTGCCAGGCGGCCCATTTGCGGCGGTAGGTTTTCAGGACGGTGTTTTTGGCTTCATAGCCGACCAGAGCCGTGCCGCCGGCCAGAACCAGCCAGGAGCTGGCGTAGCCGGCAGTGCCGAAGACCAGCCACCGTCCATCCTGCCGGATGGCGGCGACCAGGCTGGACAGGAGCAGGCTGCCGTAGCCCAAGGGGAAGTTGATCAGCAGCATGGCCATGCCCAGGCGCATGCGCAGTCCGTGTGCTTTGAGCAACGTCGAGCGGATGATTTTGGCCAGCAGCACGAGGGTGCCAGGGCATTTTGCTGATGCTGCAATGGTCATGGGGACGGCGGGCTTCCGGGAGATGGTGATGAGGGGCAGCCGGTTTGGCATGGGGCGCCGGTACCAGCCAGTCTGGCGAGCAGCTCGGCGGCTCGCGGGAAGTCCCGTTTGACATGTCTTGGGTCGTGGGCGTCAGCGGTGATCAGCGGTGGAATTCCCAGGGCGAGGGCTCGCCGCAGCAGTTCCGGGGACGGGTAGGGCTCGGCGCATGGTTTGGACCAGCCGGCCGTGTTCAGTTCCAGCTGGGCGCCGGATTCGCGGATGGCCAGCAGCGCCGCGTCAATCTCGGCATTCAGGTCGGCGGTGGCGGTGAAGCCGAATTTTTTGGGCAGGTCGAGGTGCCCGATGATGGTGAAGGCCCTGGTCTCGGCGAGGGCTCGGACGCGCAGCCAGTATTGGCGCCAGAGGTCGTTGATGCTGTCCTGGTCGAGGTTTTCCCACGGGGCGGGCGAGCTGTCGATGGGGAAGTCGTCCAGGTAGTGGATGGAGCCGATGGTGTAGTCGAGCGGATAGCGGGCCAGCAGGGCCATGTTTTCCTGCCAGGTCTCGGGAAAGAAGTCGACTTCCAGGCCGATGCGCAGGGAGAACCGTTCGGTTTCCACCTGTTTTCTGACGGCGAGGCATTCCTGAAAATAGCCGTCGAGGCGGTCGGCGCTGATGCTCCATTCCGTTTTCAGGCGGCAGCCGGGCGGGAGCATGACCCAGTGGTCGCTGATGCCGAAGACGTTCAGGCCGGCGTCGCGGGCGGCCGTGGCCATGGCGGTAATGTCGGCGGCGCCATCGCTCCAAGTGCTGTGGTTGTGCAGGGAAGTGTTGGTCATGGTCCTCATGGGGGGGGCGGGGGCAGTCAGCGGCCGCAGCAGCTTTTGTACTTTTTGCCGCTGCCGCACGGGCACGGGTCATTGCGGCCGACTTTTGGCAGTTGCCGGCGGATGGTCACGCCGGCCTTGGGTGGGGCGGGCTGGTCGTCCAGGCCGGGAATGTGGTCGAACTGGCGCGCCTCCGTGTGGATGGCCTGGATGTCCTTGTTGGGCAGGGGCTCGGGCTCCGGGGTGGTGACGACCGTGCTGAGCCGGAAGATGTTGCTGCAGATTTCCGCCTTGACATTGTCCATGAGCACGGAGAACATCTCATAGGCTTCCTGCTTGTATTCCACCAGCGGGTCGCGTTGGCCGTAGGAACGCAGCTGCACGCCCTGGCGCAGGGCGTCCATGGCGTAGAGGTGGTCCTGGTAGAGGTTGTCGATGGGGCTGAGCATGATATAGCGTTCCAGCCAACTCAGGGCGTCGGGGTGTTCATGCTTCACTTTCAGTTCATAGGCCTGCTCCACCCCTTCCTGGATGGCCCGGGCCAGCGCCTCCGGGTTGTTGGCGTTGGCAAACAGGCTGGGCGGGAAGCTGAGCGGGAAGACCCTGGCCAGCCATTGCTGGAACTCGTTGAGATTGACCGGTTCGTTTTTGACTCGGCCCAGGAAGGCGGCTTCGACTTGTTCGGTGACGGCGGTGAAGACGAAGTCCATGAGCAGCTCGCGCGGGTTGTCGCAGAGCAGGATGTTGCGGCGCAACGCGTAGATGGTCGCCCGTTGCTTGTTCATGACGTCGTCGTATTCCAAGGTCCGTTTGCGGATGGAGAAATGCTGTTGTTCCACCCGGCGCTGCGAGCTCTCGACCGAGCGGTTGAGCAGGCTGTGGGAGAGTTCCATGCCCTCTTCCATGCCGAGTTTTTCCATGATGGAGGCGACCCGGTCTGAGCCGAACAGCCGCATCAGGTTGTCCTCAAGGGAAATGTAGAATCTGGACGAGCCGGGGTCACCTTGGCGGGCGCAGCGGCCGCGCAGCTGGCGGTCGATGCGTCGGGCGTCATGGCGTTCGCTGCCGATGACATGGAGTCCGCCGGCCTCCTTGACGCCGGGGCCGAGCTTGATGTCGGTGCCGCGGCCGGCCATGTTGGTGGCGAT
>CAYOUR010000199.1:0-7156 GCA_964407145.1 uncultured Lentisphaeraceae bacterium
GCCCATCGGCCACAGCTCGTCGCCGGGCTGGCCGGCCAGCTCCTCCTGCACCGCGCGCTGCAGCATCCGCTGCGCGGCCAGGGCCGTCTTGTTCAGATAGCCGTGCTGATGCAAGTAGGAATAGAACTTCTGCAGCTGCTTGGCGTCTTCAATGAATTTCTCCTCAATGGCGATGCCCTCCGCGGTCATGAGGGTGTAGCACTGCAGCTTTTCGATGTCGGGCGTGCCGTGGAAACCGATGTGGAGGGCGTCGCGCATCAGGTAGTCGAGTTTGTCCGCGCCGAGGTTTCGGTCGCTGATCCAGGCGGCCAGGGGGTCGTCGCCGGCGAACATCGCGGTCAGGCGCCGGAAGTCGACACCAATGCGGTCCAGTTGTCCGCCCATGGATTTGAGGATGCGGATGCCATTGGCGTGGTGGTCGCCGTGCAGGACCGGCTCGATCTGGTGCGAAAACGGGCCATGGCCGAGGTCGTGCAGAAGCGCAAAGGCCTGCAGGTGCCGGGCGTCGTCGTCATCCAGCCGGTGGATGCGAATCAGGCGCTGCGCCAGCGCCAGGGTGCCGATCGCGTGCTCAAAGCGCGTATGCACGGCGCCGGGAAAGACGAGGTGGTTGACCCCGAGCTGGCGCCGTTCCCGCAAGGCCTGAAAGGCCGGGGCGTCAATCAGAGGCGCCAGGTCGGAAATGTCAACCGGGGGAGTGCCGGGAATGCAGATCGATTTTTGCATGGCGGAACTGCGTTGAGATAAAGAAACGGGCGGACGAAAAAAATAGTCTATTGCCGGGAACATGGAAAGTCAAACAGGCAGGGGACGCAATCAGGGCTACATTATGTCTTTCATGCAAACCCCCTCACTTGCGCGGACTGAGACTTGGCCAGCGGGGCCGATGGACCATGGACGCAATGGACGGCGGAACTCAGGGTGAGGGCAGTCAATCAAATGCAGAAGGGGTTGAAGGGCGATGACGCAGGTATTTTTCTTTGAGGCCTTTGCCGAGGAACGCGCGGCACTGGAGCGGTACGCTTCCGGCCGGGTCACCGCGGCATTCACCTGGAAGACGGTTCAGGAATGGGGTGATGCCGACGAACCGCCGGCGCCGATCATTTCCGTGCGTACGCAGTCGCTGATTCCGGTGGCGTGGGCTGGCCGCCTGCAGGCGATTCTGACCAGAAGCACGGGTTTCGACCACCTGAGCCGCTACTTGGCCACGGCGCCCGTCACTCCGGCCTGCGGCTATCTGCCCCTGTACTGCCATCGCGCCGTGGCCGAGCAGGCCATGCTGCTGTGGATGGCCCTGTTGCGGCGGCTGCCGCTGCAGATGCGCCATTTCCAGGGCTTTGATCGTGACGGCCTGACCGGCCGCGAAGCTTATGGCAAGCACCTGCTGGTCGTCGGCGTCGGACGCATCGGCGCCGAAATGGTCCGCCTCGGTCAGGGGCTGGGCATGGAAGTGCGCGGCGTGGACCCGGTCCGGCGCTGTGCCGGGCTTGAATACGTCACGTACGAGGAAGGCGCCGGCTGGGCCGACATCGTGGCCGTGGCCATGAGCCTCAATGACGGCAATCGCGGGTACTTCCAGGCAAACCGCCTGGCCATGCTCCGGGCCGGAGCCGTCCTGGTCAATGTGGCCCGCGGTGAATTGACGCCCCTGGCGCCCCTGGCCAGTGCGCTTCGGGATGGCCGGCTGGGTGGTGTTGGCCTGGATGTGTATGAGGACGAATCAAGCCTCGGACCACGGTTGCGCGGAGACCAGGCCGGCCTGGCTGGAACGGCCCTGGCGGAACTGCAGCAGTCCGACCAGGTGATCCTCACGCCGCATAACGCGTTCAACACCGCCGAAGCCGTGGAACGCAAGGCCGAGCAGTCGCTTCAGCAGGTCGAGGCCTTCCTGCAGAACGGACGCTTCCTCTGGCCCCTCGACGATGGTGCTGCCGCGCAGCCAGGCACCGCCGGTCTCGAGTGAGCGCCGGCGGGCCATCAGTCTGGCCGCGCAGGCCCGGCGTTTTACTGCGGCAGCAGTTCCCGCATGCGGGCCAGGCCTTTGGGGTTCGGGGCGCCATGCGTGCCGTTCGGGGTGACGCTGATGGCTTTTCGGGTCGTGGCCGGCAGGCTGTTGTAGACGGCGTAGACGCTGGTCGGCACGCAGGTCAGGTCAACGAAGCCGGTGGACAGATACGCCTCGCAGGTGATGCGGGTGGCGAAGTTGACGTTGTCGAAATACTCGGCGGTGCGGGCGATTTGGGCGGTGGCCTCGTCCAGGGCGCCGTCCGGGGCGGCCGCATAGAGCCGCGGCCAGCCAGCCTGGCGGCGGGGCCTGGCGCGGGTGCCGGCATGGTCACTGAGCGCCGGCACGCCGGCGACGCAGAGGGTGACCTGGGGGTCGAGCGCGGCCGCGGCAATGGCCTGGCCGCCGCCTTGGCTGCCGCCGTAGACGACCAGGGTCTTGCCGTCCCATTCGGGGCGCGTCTTGATGTAGTCCAAGGCCCGCATCACGCGCAGGAACATGCCGTTGAAGTAGAATTCATCCCGGTTGTCCTTGTTGAAGTGCGGGTAGCCTTTCAGCTCGGTGTCGGCCAGCTGCTTGTAGTACTCCGCCGGCTGGCCATTGGGCAGGCCGTGCGCATTGACGTCGAAGCTGATGACCCCCTTGCGGTATGGCTTTGAAGCGCTGCGCACGCCGGCGCCATGGTAGGTGACCACGGCCGGGCAGCTTTTCGGCCCCGCGCCGGCCGGCACGCTGAGGTAGCCGGACACCGGCTTGGCCCCGGCGCATTCGACCTGCACGTCGTACAGTTCAAAGCCGGCCGCGGGGGGTTCGACGCGGGTCAGTGTGGCTTTGACCGGCACCTGGTCGAGTTCGGCCCGGCGCGCCGCCCAGAAGGCGTCGTAGTCCGACGGCTTCTGGCCCGCATACGCGATCTTTTCCGGTTCGATCATGGCGCCGACGCCGCGTGAGCTGTTTCTTTTCAGGGGCAGGGCCTTGCCTTCGGCGTCGACCGGGGTGAAAAGCACGTAGGTCCAGCCCGGAAAGTCGAGCTTGGTCTGGAGGGTGACCGGCTCCTGGGCGCTGGTCAGTTCCCCGTCCGTCGTGCTGTCGCCGTCGGCCTTGAGAGTGTATTTGAGGCGGGTACCCGCTTGTGGCTGGCCGTCGGCCAGGAACAGTACGCTGAAGGTGATGGTTTCGCCGACGGCGTAGATGCCGTCCGCCTTGTCGGTGGCGCCGACCAGCGTGTATTCCTGGGCCAGGGCGGAGAACGCCGCCACGACAACGGCCAGAATACCGGTTCGAAGCACAAGACGAATGCTCATGGTCATGCCTTTCTGAAGATAAATGCAGGTCGGGCCCGGCGGAAATGACGGCGCCACGGGAAAAGGCCCGCGGCGTCAAAGCATAAAATTAGCGCCGCAGACGCGGAAATCAACCGGGGTTGTGCCAGGCGAGCGGCTTTTGTTTTGTCTGAACCACTGATGGACACCGATGCCCACCGATGACGTTTATAGAACCAACCGAACCCAGTCAGGTGTCGCTACATTGAACTTCAGGATGAGCCTGACATGAAGTCCTGTAACTCTCAGGCAGTTCAGAATCTGACCTTGAGCATGACCTGCTGCGTTTGTCCCTTGAGTTGAAATCGGTGTCCATCGGTGTCCATCAGTGGTTCTTTCGTCAAAAATGGACGTCAGGCTGCGGAAATCACCCGCGGGTGCGCCAGACCGGCGGCTTTTGTTCGGGAGCGGCGCTATATTATGTCCGGTATCTTGAGTTGTGAAAAAAAAGGAAGGATTGATGGCTTCGACGACCAATTATGTCTGTACGATCACGGCAGCGCAGGCCGGACAGCTGCGGGAATTGATGCAGGGCCGCGGCTGGGTTTTCGATCAGCTGCCTTATGCGCGCTGGCGAGGACGGCTGGGCAAGACCACCGTGGTGGCTTACGAGTCGGGCAAATTGACCGTACAGGGCCGCGAAACCGCGGACTTTGTCCAGTTCCTGCTGGAGCCGGAGATTCTCCAGGAGGCCCGCTTCGGCTATGAGGCCGAATTGACGGCCGTGGAAAACCCGGAGATGCTGACCCCTCATGCCGGCATTGACGAAAGCGGCAAGGGTGATTATTTCGGCCCGCTGGTGGTCGCCTGCGTCTATACCAACCAGGAGTCGGCACGGGCACTTCTGGCCGCCGGAGTGACGGATTCGAAGGCGATTTCCAGCGACAAGAGGGTCGCCGCCCTGGCCGGCGTCATCCGCAAAGAGTGCGCCGGACAGTACAGCCAGCTGACGGTGGGGCCCGAGAGCTACAACCGCCTGTATGAGTCCATCGGCAATTTGAACCGTTTGCTGGCCTGGGGGCATGCCAAGGTGCTGGAAAATCTCCTGGAGCAGGTTCCTGATTGTCCGCGGGCGATTTCGGACCAGTTCGCGGCCTCGACCAGGACCGTGGAACGCGCCCTGCTGGAGCGCGGGCGGCGCATTGTCCTGGAGCAGCGCACCAAGGCGGAGGCCGACATCGCCGTGGCCGCGGCCTCGATCCTGGCCCGGGCCGAATTCGTCCGACGGCTGGGGCTTCTGGGCAAGGGCGTCGGATTGGAGCTGCCGAAAGGCGCGGGGCCGGCCGTGCTTGCCTGTGCCGGGCAGATCGCCGCCCGGGGCGGCCGCGAAGCGCTGGCTAAGGTCGCCAAGCTGCACTTCAAGACGACCCAGGACGCTCTTGGCGGCAACGGCCAGTAAGCGCCGACCCAGGCGGCCGGCAATCCGGCGACGCCGGGTGGGAGAGACGCATATCCGGCTTGATCCGGCACGGCTCCAACCCACGGACGCCCGGCCCGGGCGCGGCATGAAAGACCAGGGCGAACGGCCGCAGGCCGTGCCGCCATGGAGTAGGCGTTTTTCCCCGACGGGAGCCCTGCCGGGGCGACACGCCGCAGCCCGGGCGCGGCAACGCCTCGCCTACTGGGGCCGTTCAGGAGGTGGCAGGTGCCGTCTTTGGCCTCTCGCATGTCGCCCGGCGCCCAGGCGTGGGGGGCGGAGCTGTTTCAGTGCGCCGGCGCCAGGCGTCCAGTTGGCCTTCCGGGGGTGGCCGGGGCTTGGCTGGGCTGCGGCGGACGTCAGGCGTATTCCGGGAGCATGTTTTCGCGGGTATGCGCCTCGATCAGGTCGTCGCACAGGGAGCGGATGTCGTCCAGCGACAGCTCGGAGCGGAGCAGGGGATCGAGCATGGCGGCCTGATAGACCAGGCTGCGGGAGTGGGTGGCGGCGGCCTCAATGGTCAGCAGATGCACATTGATGTGGGTCATGTTGAGCGCCGCGCACTGGATGGGCAGCGAGCCGACCCGGCAGCCCTGCACGCCATTGCGGTTGACCAGGCAGGGCACTTCAACCACCGCCTCGGCCGGCAGGTTGTCAATCAGGCCGTGGTTGAGGATGTTGCCGCCGATTTCGATCGGGTTGTCCGTCAGAATCGCCTCCATGATGCGGGAGCCGTATTCGTGGGTGCGGCTGTGCGTCAGCTTCTTGTTGTGCACCAGGGCGTCGCGCTGGTCCCGCCAGTTGTCGATCTGCACGCGGCAGCGGCGCGGGTACTCGTCCAGCGGGACGTTGAATTCGGCCACCAGCTCCGGATACAGCCGTTTGATGAAGTACGGGTGGTATTCGGCCGTGTGCTCGGAAGACTCGGTGTTGTAATACCCGAAGTTCCGGAGAATCTCGAAGCGCACCATGTCGGGGTGCTTTTCGCTTTCGTTTTTGCGGGCGGTGCGGTTTTTCTTTTCGGCCGCCTTGCGGATTTCGGGGTAGAGGTCTTTGCCGTTCTTGCTGATGTCGAGCAGCCAGGCCATGTGGTTGATGCCGGCGATGCGCCAGGTGACCGGCTCATATTTCTCCCACAGGTCCAGCGAGCGCAGCAGGTGTTCCGCGCAGACCTGCACGGAATGGCAGAGCCCGACCGCCTTGAGGTCGAACTTCCGCAGCAGATACCCGGTCAGAATCGACATCGGGTTGGTATAGTTGAGGAACCAGGCGTTGGGGCAGACGGCCTGCACGTCGCGTGCAAAGCCCTCCATCACCGGAATCGTGCGCAGGGCGCGAAAAATCCCGCCGATGCCCAGGGTGTCCCCGATGGTCTGCTGCAGGCCGTACTTTTTGGGGATTTCGAAGTCGATGACGGTTGCCGGCTCATAGCCTCCGACCTGGATGGCATTGATGACGAAGTCGGCATTGCGCAACGCTGCCCGGCGGTTCTTGACGCCGAGGTAGGTGTTGATTTCGGCGCGGTTGTTGTTGAGGCTGGCATTGAGGTTTTCCAGCATCATGCCGGATTCCTTGAGGCGCTCGTGGTCAATGTCATACAGGGCGAACTGGGCGTCGCGAAGACTGTCGGTCAACAAGCAGTCGCCAAGGACGTTTTTGGCAAAAACAGTGCTGCCAGCACCCATAAAAGTGATTTTCGTCATGCCGGGGGCCTTTCCTGGTTGTTGGTCGTGAGCCGCACTTGTTTCCGGTGGATCGTGCCGAGATGCCGATGGAACAGGGAAACAAAAATGAGCCTGCCTGGCCCGGGGTGGTTGGGCAGCTGTCCGCGGCGGTTCGCGGCGGTCATGGAAACGCGCAGCGTACCGCAGGCGGTCGTGGATTTTCCTGCTGATTCTGAGCCGGGCCGGCAAAGTCATGGGGTGAAAAGTCGAATAATATAATAGCGTAACTGCAATTCGGCAAGGCAGTTGGTTGCAGATGGCCGTTTCCGCCAGGAAAACCGTCTCCGCCACCGGCGGACCGTGCCTGGTCGCAGAGTCTGCTGCCCGGACACTAAAAAAGCCGCAATTCCCAAGTGGAATTACGGCTTTGGTTGTTTTTGGTGGTAGGGCGTGGATTCGAACCACGGAAAGCATAGCTAGCAGATTTACAGTCTGCCCCGGTTGGCCACTTCGGTACCCTACCATGGGTCAACAGGCGAACAGGTCATTCCTGTTTGACTGGACAATACTTTAGCGCCAAACCGGCGGATTGCAAGCATCGTGCCTTGAAAAAAATGGTTTGGGGGTAACCGGTCACCGATTGATAATTACGGTCAAAGTGCGAAATGCGGTGGTACGCGCTTGATTTCAGGTTGCCGTATGGTGTCCCGCCCTCCGGGCGGCCAAAGCAGAGGTGTCTCTTCCCCCG
>CAYOUR010000200.1:0-7124 GCA_964407145.1 uncultured Lentisphaeraceae bacterium
TGGGGTGGGGAGATGAAGAGGTTTTAGGGGGGAACTCATGCAAGCGCGGGTGGTGGCCGGCACCGGCGGGCCATCCAGGCCGTGTTGGGGGCTTGTTGGGCAGCCGGCCGGGGGCGAGGCCGGGACGTCTGACCCGGCCTCGCCCCCGGCCGGCGTTGGGACTTATTCCGCCTTGGGGTCAGCTTTGGCTGACTGGACCAGCAGCGGCCGCTGCTGGTCGCCGGCGACGTAGGTGGTGTTGCTCGGGAACGCGAATTCAAGGCCCTCGGCATTGAAACGCCTCAGAATCTCGACGTTGATTTTTTGCTTTTCGTCCAGGAAGGTGAAATAATCCTTGGTTTGGAACCAGACGATGACGGTGATGTTCAGGGACCAGTCCTTCATGTCGGTGAAGTAAATCCGGGGCGGCAGTTTTTCCAGGTCGAAGATCGGGTTCTGGTCAAGGATTTCATGCAGGATTTCGACGGCACGGGTCATTTTTTCGGACGGGGGTGCTGTAGACCAGTCCGATGCTCATGACGTTCTTGAAGTTGGGGCGTTGGGACATGTTTTCGATGGCCGCGTCGGCCATTTTGCGATTGGGCACGAACCAGAGGGTGCCGTCGAGGGAGCGCAGGCGGGTGCTGCGCAGGCCGATGCCTTCGACAATGCCGTCTTTGCCGGCGGCGATGATGCGGTCGCCGACCTTGAAGGGCTTGTCCAGGATCAGGGTGATGGCGCCGAAGATATTGGCGATGGTGTTCTGGGCGGCGAAGGCAACGGCCAAGCCGGCCACGCCGGCGCCGGCGAGCATGGCGCTGACATTGAGGGCAAACACATTCTGGGCGATGAACAGCACCGCGATGATCCAGACCGCGGCCTTGGTGACCCGGTAGACGAGGTCGACGATGAGATTGTCAAAGGAGGTGTTGGTTTTCTCGGCCTTGGCCCGGAAGTAGTCGCGCAGGACCGTCATGGTACGGACCATGCCCCAGACAATGCAGAGCGTGGCGGCCGTGTAGTAGATTTTCTGCAGGGCGGAGTCCATCTGTTCCGGCAGGTTCAGAAAGGCGATGGCGCAGATCATACCGCTGGCGAGAAACAGGCAGTACATGGGCCGGTTGATCTGTTCAAGTATCTCATCGAGGACCGCGACGCCGCCCTTGTGGACTAGTTTCTGGATGGTGTTGCGGAATACCCAGGTGAAGACCGAGGCGAGGACAAAGGCCGCCAGCAGCATCACGACAAATATCACCAGGTTGACTCTCTGGTCCACAAACCACTGGGCCAGCAGTTCGAAATAATCCTGGGCGGGCTTCCAAAAGGACAGGACGGGCTTGGCAGCTTCTTCGATGTTGAGCTGTCCGGTGGCGGCAAACATGGGTAAGTTAACAGGCATGAGGCACAGAATCTTTCGCAGAAAAGCAAAACAGTCGCCTTGACAAGACGCCCCCGGACGAGTTTCCGGCCGGCAAGTTTAACTATAATGCAAAAAATGATATTCGGCAACCCGCACCGTGGTGATAAGTTGAAACGAGGCAATCGGTCACCATTGATAACGAAGCCTTGGTACTGTTCCGTGTGTCTTCGCGCCACTGTCCACTGACGCCCCCCCGTCCATCGTCCACGAACGTCTACTAACGTCCACAGTCCACTAAAGCGCCTTATCCAGAGCCAGAGCGCTTGTCCCCGTGGCTTGCTGGAACAACGAGTATCAAAGGCCGACCGGTGACAAACGGCCCAGGCGTCTGGCCGGATGGCGCCGTTGTCCTGGGGTATGGCGGCGGAGCGGTGCAGGGGCAAAGCAGCAGGGTGGGCGGTGGCGGAAGCGACGCGGCTGGCAGTTGGCGGCTGGCCGCCGGCCAGGTCAGGTTCTGGCCTTGGCCTTGGCCTTGGCCTTGGCCTTGGCCTTGGTCGTTCCGTCTCAGAGTTTATTCATGGCGGCGGTGAAGCTGTGCTGGTCTTTCGCGTGCTGGATGAGCCCGACCGCCAGCGGTCGGAAGCGCCGGATGATGTGCCACGGGGCCCGCAGGTCGGGATACTTGAATTGCTTTGGATTCGCCTTCAGTCGTTCGACGGCGAGCTGGGCGCCGGCGCGGATTTTCTTGCGGGCGGCGGCCGGGGTCAGGTGTTCGGCGGCAAGTTTGGCCTGGGAGTATTCCTCGGGGGTGGCGTAGGCATGGCCGTCGTCCGGCCGGAGGCCGCGTTTGACGGCCACGGTCACCACGCCGGGCGTCAGGGCTTGCGCCTCTTTGGCAAAGGCTTCTTCGCCGGCGGCGAAGATGGAAGGGATGCCCAGTTCCATGGCGCACAGGGCCAGGGTGCCGTATTCGCCGATGGAAACGCCATTGACCGACAGGTCATAGACAGAGAAGGCGCCGGTGTGGGTCAGATGGGAATACGGCGTCCCGGACTTGGCATGCTGGCCGACAATCGCGAACGCGTCAAAGCCCTCGTCCAGCCCCCAGGGCCAGATTGGCACATAGTGTCCGCGGGAGAATTTCGCCCGTTCGTCCAGCAGTTCGCAGTTGACGGCGCCGGGGCCATGGCCGTCGACGACGACCACGTCGGTGGCGCCGCCGGCGAAGAAGCCTTCGACGGCGGCATTGACTTCGCCGGTCAGGAGTTTGCGGGCCTGCTCGTAATAGCGCGACTCTGGCCGGCAATAATCGACGAAGTTGACGACGCCGGCGACGCCTTCGAGGTCGGTGATCAGATAGATGCGCATGGCTTTCCTCCGGGGTTACATGATGGAAACGGGCAGGGCCTGAGGGCCCGAGGAGGTGATGGGGATGGTTTCAGGCGTTCAGGAAAGAAGGTATTTCAGGTCGTCGCGGCTCAGGGACGGGATGGCGTTGGCGTTGTTTTCCGCCAGCACCGCGGCGGCCAGGCGCCGTTTGTGTTTTTGCATGGCCAGGACTTTTTCCTCCACGGTGTCGCGGGCAATGAGTTTGTAGGCGAACACCGGCTGGGTCTGGCCGATTCGGTAGGCGCGGTCAATGGCCTGGGCCTCCACGGCGGGGTTCCACCACGGGTCGAGCAAAAACACATAGTCGGCGGCGGTCAGGTTGAGGCCGGTGCCGCCGGCCTTCAGGGAAATGAGAAAGACCGCCAGGCCCGGGTCGGTCTGGAAGGACTCCACCAGGGCGCCGCGTTCGGTGGTGGCGCCATCCAGGTAACAGTGGCCGATGCCGTCGGCAGCCAGCTGGGTGGCGGCCAGTTTCAGAAAGCTGGTGAATTGTGAGAAGACCAGCGCCTTGTGTCCTTCCTCGGCAATGGCTGCCAGCCGTTCCCGCAGAACCATGAGTTTGGCCGAAGGCACTCCGGCGCCGGCTTCCTGGATCAGGCCCGGATGACAGGCCGCCTGCCGCAGGCGCAGCAGCGCCGAGAGGACGTCAAGCGTGCCGCCGGACCTGGGTGACTCGGTTCCGGAAGTCGTGTCCTGGACCATCCCGTTGCTGGCGTTCTCGCCCAGCAGGGTCTGACGGTAGAAGTCTTTCAGTTCGTCATAGACCTGGCGTTGTTCGTCTTCCAGTTCGCACCAGATGACTTGTTCGGTCTTGGGCGGCAGCTCGGGCGCGACTTCGCGCTTGGTGCGGCGCAAAATAAAAGGCCTGACGCCTTGTCGGAGGCGGGCCAGGGAGGCGGCGTCACCTGGCAGGGTGTTGGCGTTGGCGCCGGTCTTGCCAAGCAGGCCGGGATTGAGGAAATCAAGCTGGCTGAAGAGTTCGCCGAGGTGGTTTTCGACTGGCGTGCCGGTCATGACCAGTCGGTGCCGGGCCTGAAGCGCTCGTGCCGCCTGGGCTGTGGCGCTGTCGCGGTTCTTGATGGCCTGCGACTCATCCAGGACGCAGACTTCGAAGTCGATTTCCGCCAGTTTGAGGGCATCTTGGCGCATGGTTCCATAGGTGGTCAGGACGAGGTCGCAGCCCCGGAAGGCCCGCCTGGGGTCGCGCCGGCCTGGTCCGCCGTAGCAGACGGCCTTGAGCCATGGCGTGAACTGCCGGATTTCGGCCTGCCAGTTGAAGATGAGTGATTTGGGCATGACGATGAGCGCCGGGCGCTTTCCGGCCGCTGGCAGGACGGTGGCCAGGAAGGCGAGCGTCTGTACGGTCTTGCCCAGGCCCATGTCGTCGGCCAGGCAGGCGCCCAGGCCGAGACGGTGCATGGCCAGCAGCCAGCCGAGGCCGATTTCCTGGTAAGGGCGCAGGGTGGCTTTGAAGCCGGTTGGCGCCGGCGCCGGGGCGGCGCCGGAAAAGGACTCCAGAGCCGCCAGGGTGGCTTGGAAGCGGGCATCGGTTTCGGCGGCGCGGTCTTGCAGGAAGGCCTGAATCAAGGCGGCATGATGCTGACGGAAGCGGATCCGGTCATCGGCGCTCTCGCCGATTTCCAGCAGCGCGGTATACTGCTCGAGCCATTCGCGCGGCAGCAGGCCGTAGGTACCGTCGTCCAGCAGGACGGCCTGGGCGCCGCGGCGGGCGGCGGCGAGCAGTTTTGGCAAAGGCGCCTTCAGGCCCTGGTAGTCGACCTCGGCCCGCAGGTCGAACCAATCGAGTCCGGAGGTGACGGTGGGCGGTTTGACGGTTGGTCGGCGGTAGGTCTTGCCTTCAGCGTTGACGGTCCAGCCCTCCATCACCAGGGCCATGACCGCCGGTTCCAGCCGGGCGGGCGCGAGTTTCCAGCCGGCTTCCTCGGCGCCGGGGCGGGCATTCCAGCGGAATCCGAGTTGTCGCAGGCGTTCTCGGAGCGTGTCTTCGGCGTCCTGGTCGCGGGCGATGACGAGGTTGGGCCGGATGACGGGGAACTGGTTGGTGGCATGGTCTTCGGGGCAGACGGCGTCTTCGTATTCGAATGACAGTTCCGCATGCAGCTGTTCATGGCCTTCATGCAGGAATCTGGCGGTGCGCACATACAAACGGCCGACTGGGCGGCCCAGCTGCCGGCGGCAGCGGACTTCTGGCGGGAAGGCATCAGTTGGCAGGTCGGTTTCGATGGCGAGCTGCCGGGCGAAGGCCTGGGCGGCGCGGGCATCCAGGAGCAGGGGGGGCTCGTTCCGAAACCGTTGCGCCAGAGTCAGGGCGCGGTGCAGTTTCACGGGCCGCCATTGTCCGCGAAGAATGGCAAAGCCGTCGGCGAAGACTGCCTGGGCGTCAAGGCCGGGAATGAATTCAGTGGCCGTCTGCCAGCCGCCAGCCGCCTGATACGTGTTGTTGGGCAGCGTTGTCATCGTGACGGCGAAGTCGACGGGAAGCGTCATGGGAAACGCCAGGGCGTGGAAGCGCGGCGGCCGTTCCTTGATGGACAGCCAGCGGGCGCGGCCCGTGGCGGCCAGTAGGTCGGCCAGGGCGGCCAGGCGAACGCCGCGCACCGGGAAAACATGCGGTGGCAGGCGGTCATACGGCGGTTCGGCGCAGGACCGGGCGCGTTCTTCGCGCAGGCACGTCAGGATGCTTTGGTCGGCGGCGGTGGGGACGCTGGAATCAGGCTCCGGCAGGAAAGGGCGGCAGGGCGTGGCGGCCGCGCCGGGCGTCGTTGTCGGCGACGGCCGCCACCAGGTTTCCAGAAGCAGCGCCTGGCCGTCCTCCGGTTGATTTTCCAGGCGGAGGACATAGAGAATGGGCGCCGCGGCCGGATTCACAGCCGGGATCGTGGCGCCCGTACGGGTGGGGCGGCGGTTTTGGGGTTCGAATTCCAGATAAGTCTCTGGCCGGGGCTGCTCCAGCACCGGGGGGGATTGTTGGCGTCGCCGCTGGCGGCGATAGCCATAGTCATAACAATGTTCCGTCTCGGCCGGCGGCGTGGCCGTGGCCGTGTTTTCCAGTTTGGCGGGCTGGCGCATGGCGCAGCCGCGCTTGGTGGCGGCGCCGAGTTCCTGGTGCTGTTCGGCCAACAGCAGCGCCGCCCACACGTGGGCGCAGACGGCGCCGCCGGCAAACGTATCGCAGTCGCATTCGGGAATCAGCTCGCGGTTGATGACGTTGAGCTGGACCGTGTATGCCTGGGAGTCATCCAGGACTTCGCAGGCCAGGCGTTCATGGCCGGCAAAGACACAGGTGGCCCGTCCCTGGGCGACCAGGTCGCGGCCATGGGCCTGGACGGACTCGGCGAAATGCTTGGCAAACTTGGTCGTAATGGGGCTTGGCATGCCTCGGCTTCTTCCACGAATGAACCCTGGTGTCGCCGTCGTCAGACAGGGCAGCCTGGGCCGCCGCCCGTTCGGCGGTCCCGGACGCATTTTCTTGGGGCGATTGACGGGAATAATCTACCTTGTCAACCCCTCCGTGGCAAGTGGTCGACGGGCAATGCCCTGATTGCCTGGGTAACTGGTCACCCATTGAGAATTGCGCCATGGCGTGGCGTCGTCTTCCTTGCACGATGCCCGGCAAATGAGCCTGGACGACCTGCGGCAGCCTGAAATCAAGCGCGTACCACCGCATTTCGCATTTTGACCGTCATTCTCAATCGGTGACCGGTTACGGCGCGACGCGGTTTTTCGGCGGCGGCGCCGGGGCAAGCGCTGTTCGACGCGGTATATTATAGATTTTTCAATTCACTTTTTGTCAGCCGGACAAAAAACGTTCCGTTCATTTTTCAGGAAAGGGTGTCATCATGACCAGCAAGGACAATCTGCGGGAGAAGAGTCTGTATTACCACGAGCGGCCGACGGCTGGCAAAATCAGCGTCATTTCGAGCAAGTCTTGCGAGACGCAGGCTGATCTGTCGCTGGCCTACACTCCCGGCGTGGCGCAGCCCTGCCTGGCGATCAAGGACGAGCCGTCGTCGGTCTACCAATACACCAGCAAGGGCAATCTGGTGGCCGTGGTCAGTGACGGCACGGCCGTCCTCGGGCTAGGCAACATCGGTCCGGCTGCCGGCCTGCCGGTCATGGAGGGCAAAGCGGTGCTGTTCAAGCGGTTTGCGGACATTGACGCCATTCCGCTCTGCGTGCAGAATGTCTTTGGCCCCGATGGCCATACTGACGCTGACAAGCTGATCGAGCTGACGGCGGCGTTGGAGCCGACTTTTGGCGGCATCAATCTGGAGGACATTGCCGCGCCGGCCTGTTTCAAGGTTGAAACCGTCCTGAAGAAGCGCATGGGCATCCCGGTTTTTCATGACGACCAGCACGGCACGGCCATTATCTC
>CAYOUR010000201.1:0-7098 GCA_964407145.1 uncultured Lentisphaeraceae bacterium
GCCATCGGCGTCGCCACGACCAACTACCACGGCTATATCGCCGCCAACCTGCCCGCGCTCAGCATCGTGCGCTCACTGACCACGTCCCTGATCACCGGCACGCTCCTGTCCGTCATGGCCGCCATTCTCCCGGCGTACATCGCCGCCCGTAAACAACCCGTCGATGCGATGAGGGTCGAAGAATGAAACCAGCCGACGACATCATCATCACGACCCACGACGTCACCAAGGTCTACCAGCTCGGCGCCGAACAGGTCCACGCCCTCCGCGGCATCAGCCTTGATGTCCGCCGCGGCGAATACCTGTCCATCCTCGGCCCCTCCGGCTCCGGCAAATCGACCTTCTTCAACATGGTCGGCGGCCTTGACCGACCCAGCGCCGGCAGCGTCAGCATCGATGGCTGCAATCTCCAGGAACTCAACCAAAAACAGCTCGCGTGGATTCGCTGCCACAAGATGGGCTACATCTTCCAGTCCTTTAATCTGATCCAGACCATGACCGCCGTCGAAAATGTCGCCTTGCCGCGCATCTTCGCCGGCGAATCCCCCGCGAAAGCCCGCGCCGCCGCCGCCGAAATACTCGACCTGGTCGGCCTCGGCCACCGCCTCACCCACCTGCCCGCGCAAGTCTCCGGCGGCCAGCAACAACGCATCGCCATCGCCCGCGCCCTGGTCAACCGACCAGGCATCGTCCTCGCCGACGAACCCACCGGCAACCTCGATCTCCATACCGGCGAAGAAATCATCCAGCTCCTCGCCGATATGAAAAAACAGCTCGGCATCACCGTCATCACCGCCACCCACGATATGAAAATGCTCAGCGCTTCCGATACCGTCGTCTGGATCAAGGACGGCCGCGCCGACCGCGTCGCCCGCAAAGGCGAATTCGAAGTCGCCATCGGCACCATCGACGGCAAAACCCTGGCTTGAACGGGGCGATACGCCTGGACCCATGAAGACTCTGCCTGGTCCCACTCCCTGGCCGGCCTCGCCTATCTGAAGTTCGGGACAACCCCGGCCTCAAATCATGTCATGGGCACAATCTCTGGTGCGTCTTCCTTGAAAAAAATCGGTGTGCCCATCGGTGTGCCCATCGGTGGTTCTTTTGAATAAAAACAGCGTCCAGGTGATCGTCAACGACGACCGACCCTGGCCGCAAAAGAAACGCCCCGGCGCGGCGGCCTGTCGGCCCTCGTTCCGGAGCGTGACGTCAAGTTCTGGAGGCGCTGACGGGTCGGCTTACTTGATTTCGCCGACAATCTGGGCGACGGTGGCGATGCTCTGGTCCCACTTGGAATCAAAGCCGCCCTCTGGCTCGAAGGACATCCAGCCGCTGTAGCCGACGTCCAGAAGCTGGTCGCGGATAAAGCGGTAGTCCGGATGGCCGACCCCGGTGGGGCAGTACAGATACGGCCGCGGCGAGCCCGCCGGCGCCGGCACGTGCGACTTGACGTGGACATGGCCGACCTTGGCCCGCAGCGTCATGATGGCCTCGTGCGGCTCGTCGCCACAGGTGATGAAGTTGCCGCCGTCAAAGGTGATGCGCATGTTCGGCTGCTTGACCAGGTCGAGGGTGCGAGCCAGCGACGCACCGCTGTTGCACATCTTGCCGGCGTTCTCAATGCTGAACAGCAATCCGGCCGACCGGGCCAGCTCGGCCGCGGCGTTGAGGCCGTCCATATAGCGCAGGAAGGCGTCCTCGCCTTCGTTGTTGTGCTGGCCGCCATGGCTGAACAGATGCTTCACGCCCAGCACGCCGCAGGCGTCAATGCCGGCGCGGATCGTGTCCAGCGAGGCCGCCCGGTCAGCCGGGTCCGCGGAAACCAGGTTGGTCGGCACGCAGTAGATGCTGGGCTCCAGACCAAGATCGTCCAGAATGCGCTTGATGCTGACCGGCGTCTCATTGTTGGCCTTCAGCATGCCGTGGAACACGTCAACGCCAGCCAGCCCGAGGCCCTTCCACCGCTTCAGGGCTTCGCGCCAGTCCCAGGGCTGGCCGTCCGGGCCGCGGTTCGACATGAGCATGACACCAGTTTTAATCATGGCAATCCCTTTCTGCATGGGCAGGACCCGGCGGCTGGCAGTCACGCCGTCCGCCGGGCCGCAGTTGAGTTCGGAGGCCGGCTGGGCGGCTCAGGCCTTGCGGGCGTCGGCGATCACCTTGCGGATTTTGTCCGGCTGGGAAGCGACCTTCTTGAAGCCCTCGATGTATTTCTTCATCAGGTCCATGGTGTTGGGCGGATAGACGGCGGCCAGATACGCGTGCGAAGCGATGAACTTGAGGGTGACCGGGTAGTCGTTCTCGTCATAGCGGACTTGGCGGCCGTAGTGCGCGCAGGTCCAGGGACAGCCCTTGCCGTAGCCTTCCATCATCTGGAACACCGACTGGCCCGGAACAGGCCGCGTCTGCCATTGGCCCAGGCGGATGTTCTCGGCCGCCAGAATCTTCTGCGTCGCGGCCTTGTATTCGGCCATGGTCGCGTCAATCCCGAGCTCCTCCGGACAGAAGCGGACGATGTAGCTGAAGTAGACCGGCTCGCGGCCGGGCGGGGTGTGGGGGCCCTTGAAGCCGGGAATATTGGCCAGTTCCGAGGTCAGATACTGCGCAAATTCCTTGCGGCGGGCGTTGTTTTCCGGCAGGTGCTTCAACTGCGAACGGCAGAAGGCGTTGATGAACTCGTGCTGGCGGTACATCCAGCCCAGGCCGAACGCGTTGTATTCGCGGGTCTGGCCATGGACCACGACCTCGCCGAACTCCCGCAGCTTGGCGGCAATCCGGTAGGCGTCCTCGTTGTTGGTGACGAAAAAGCCGCCCTCGCCGCTGGAGAGGTTCTTGGAGCGGTTGGTGCTGAAGCCGCAGGTATCCTCAAAGGTGCCGACCTTCTGGCCGTTGACGGCCGCGCCATGCGCCTGGCAGGCGTCGCCGATGACCAGCAGGTTGTGCTTCTTCGCCAGCGCCATCACCTGGTCCATCGCGGCCGGCATGCCGTGGATGTGAACCGGCAGGATGGCCTTCGTCTTCGGCGTGATCGCCGCCTCGATCTTGTTGACGTCAATGCAGAACGCGTCGTCCTCGATGTCGACAAAAATCGGAATGGCGTTGTGGTGCAGCACGGCCGCGGCCGTTGACCAGTAGGTGAAGGCCGGCACGATGACCTCGTCGCCGGGGCCGATGCCCAGGGCGGCAACCGCCATGTGCAGGGCGGAGGTGCCGCTGTTGGTGACCAGGCAGTACTTGACCCCGATGAAGTCGGCAAACTCCTGCTGCAGGGCAACCGCGTTCGGCGCGCCCGTGCCGTGGAAAATGTTCGAGTCGAAAACCGACATGACGGCGTCACGGTCTTCCTGACTGATGGGTGGCCAGCTCTTGATCATTCCGGCCGAGACGACGGGTTGACCGCCAAAAATCGCCAGTTCTTGCATGTAGTAACTCCTCTGCATACCTTTGCTGCGGGGATGACGTAACGCCAAGGCCCGGATGGATGTTGAGAATGCCTCGGCAACGCAATCACCATATCACCAAATTGTCTTCTTGCAACTACATGGGCCACTTGGGACAATGATTTGATGGAAAAAATCCACGCTCTCATAAGACGCCTTCACGGGACGAATCGGCGACCAGTGGAACGGATGGGGTGCGGCGGGCGGGGCGGGGCGGGGCGTAAGAAGTCTTCCTGAAAATCCTGGGGCAGGGGAGGGGGGCGTTTTTGGCAGTTCATGCGGCAAAGAGGTTTGGGGCGCGACTTGCACGCCGTCTCAACTTGGGTTATTGTATTCGACGCGCGAAAAGCCGGCGCCGCTGTCAAGTCGCAATGTCAACATGAGGATCATCCACGCATGGCCAGCATACCCAGACCTGAATATCCGCGTCCGCAGTTCGTCCGCAAGGACTGGCTCAACTTGAACGGCGAATGGCAGTTTGAGATTGACACGGGCGACTCCGGCCTGGCCCGAGGTCTGCGCGAACGCGAACTGAACAGCCGCATCAAGGTGCCGTTCTGTCCGGAATCCAAATTGTCCGGGGTGGAATACCTGGATTTCATGGAAGCCGTCTGGTACCGGCGTGAAGTCATGATTCCGGATGACTGGCAGGATCGCCGGGTGCTGCTTCATTTCCAGGCGGTAGACTACGAGGCGACGGTCTGGGTCAATGGCCGCGAAGTCGGCCGCCACCGGGGCGGCTTTTCACCGTTCACATGCGACCTGGGGCCGGCCGGCGAGCTGGGTGGACAGGCCGTCATCGTGGTGCGGGCCCGCGACCCGCGCGACTGGCACAAGCCCGGCGGCAAGCAATCCGTCATCTACGAAAATGCCGGGTGCCACTACCCGCGCACGACCGGCATCTGGCAAACGGTCTGGATGGAGCCCGTCCCCCTGACCCGCCTGCAGCGCCCACGGATAACGCCCTGCCTGGAAAACCGCCTGTTCCGGCTGGAACAACCCCTGGTCAACCCACGCGCCGGCTGGACGATCACAGCGGTTCTGCACGACGCCCAGGGCGAAGTCTCGCGGGCGACGGCCGAGACCGGCACAGACTTCACGGCGGTCCTGCAGCTGACCGTGCCCGAAGACCGACTGCGCCTCTGGCAACCCGGCGACGGCCAGCTGTACGACGTCGACATCGTCCTGACCGACCGCGACGGCGCCGTCGCCGACCATGCCAGCAGCTACGCCGGCATGCGCAGCGTCGCCATTGACGGCTATCGGGTCCTGATCAACGGCCAGAGCGTGTTCCAGCGCCTGGTTTTGGACCAGGGCTACTATCCCGACGGGCTGCTGACGGCGCCGTCGGACGAGGCGCTGATGCGTGACATCTCCAAGGCCATGCAAGCCGGCTTCAACGGCGCGCGGCTGCACCAGAAGGTCTTCGAAGAGCGTTTTCTGTACCATGCCGACAGCCTCGGCTACCTGGTCTGGGGCGAATATGGCGACTGGGGCTTCCGCGACCGCGCCGGCCGCGTGCCGATTGCCGTTGTCGACGGCTACCGCCACCAGCCCGGGGCGGCCCTGCTGGCGCAATGGCTGGAAGTGCTGGCCCGCGACTATTCGCACCCGGCCATTGTCGGCTGGTGCCCCCTGAACGAAACCTCGCAGCCGATCGAGGACTACATGACCGCGCTCGATGATGTCATGCGCGGGCTTTTCCTGGCGACCAAGAATGCGGACACGACGCGTCCCGTCCTGGACAGCTCCGGTTATTCGCACCGGGTCGCCGAAAGCGACGTCTACGACAGCCACGACTACACGCAGGACCCGGCCAAATTCACGATTCAGCATGCCGGCCTGGCGACGGACAACCCCTTCGTGAATGGTGAAGGCAAAGTCAGCCTGCCCTATCAGGGCCAGCCGTATTTCGTCAGCGAATTCGGCGGCGCCTGGTGGAATCCGCAGGCAGCCGGCAACGAGCCGTCCTGGGGCTATGGCGAACGGCCGAAAAACCTGGATGAATTCTATGCCCGCTTCAAGGGGCTCTGCGATGTGCTGCTGGACAATCCCAAGATGTTCGGCTACTGCTACACCCAGCTGACCGATGTGTTCCAGGAGCAGAACGGCATCCTCACCTTTGAACGCCGGACCAAATTCAACATGGCCAGGCTGCACGCCATCCAAACCCGAAAAGCCGCGATTGAGACCATCTGAACACACCGCGCCCCGAAAACGCCGCTTCCGAAGCCGGAAACCGGGCATACGGCCTCCTGGCGGCGCTTCCGGACATAATGTGGACGAGAGGATGCCGCATGTCGAAAATACCCATTCCCGCCGGGCTTGACACCAGGCTGTGCGTGCTTGGCGACCAGGTCCTGCCCGAACTGCCGGCCGCACTGAAGCAGCTCTGGCCCGGGGGGACGCCGGTGGTGGTGGCGGACGAGAACACCTGGACCGCCGCCGGCCAAGAAGTGTCGGAACTGCTGGAACAGGCCGGTTTGCAACCGGCTCCGCCTTATATTTTCCCGGGACAGCCGGTTCTGCATGCCGACTACCGCCATGTCGGCGAACTGGTTCCGTCGCTGCGTGGCCGGGTGCCGGTGGCAGTTGGGTCGGGGACGATCAACGACCTGGTGAAGCGCGCCAGCGTGGAGGCGGAAGCCGCCGGCTACCTCTGTGTGGCCACGGCGCCCTCGGTGGACGGCTATACCTCCTATGGCGCGGCCCTGACGGTGAACGGCGTGAAAAAAACCGTCCCTTGCCCGGCGCCGATGGCGATCCTGGCCGACAACCGGGTGATCGGCTCAGCGCCCCTGCCGATGATCGCCGCCGGCTACGCCGACCTGGCCGCGAAGGTCGTAGCCGGCGCCGACTGGCACATCGCCGCGGCCCTGGGGGTCACCCCGTACGAGCCGGTGGCCTGGGAGCTGGTGCAAAAGGACCTGCGCCGCTGGCTGGCCGATCCCGAAGGCGTCCGCGACCGCCGTCCCGAAGCCCTGGCCGCCCTGTTCACCGGCCTGGCCGCCACGGGTTTTGCCATGCAGCGCATGCGCGATTCGCGTCCGGCCTCCGGCGCCGAACACCTGTTCAGCCATGTCTGGGAAATGGAAGGCCTGACCCACCACGGCGAAGCGCCGTCACACGGCTTCAAGGTCGCCATCGGCACCTTGATTTCGACCTCCATCATGGCCGCGGTGTTTGCCTGGGATACCGAGGAAGTACGGCGGCGCCTGGAGGCCGCGCCCATGATGACGGCGGCGCAGCGGCAGGCCGAAGTCGACTCCCGCCTGCGCCAATCGCCGATGTACGCGGAGGTATCGCAGACGGCGATGGGCAAGCTGCTGACCGGCCCCGCTCTGGCTGAACGCCGGCAGGCCATCCTGGCAGCCTGGCCGGCCCTGCGCCCACGGGTGCAGGCGCAGCTCCTGCCACTTGCTGAACTGCGCCGGCGCTTCCAGGTGCTCGGGTGCCCAGTCGAGCCATCGGCCATCGGCCTGGACCAGGCAGCCGTGCGGCGTGGCGTAATCGTGGCGGGCATGATCCGCAACCGATATACTTTTCTGGACCTGCTGCACGAAATGGGACAGTTGAACGAGATGATCGGCGGCTGCGCCTGAACACCCGCCCAAACGACGCGCAACCGACCAACAAACCGGCTGGCCGACTCCGCCGA
>CAYOUR010000202.1:0-6951 GCA_964407145.1 uncultured Lentisphaeraceae bacterium
GACGCCTTGACGCCTTGGAGGCTTGGAGGCTTGGCGACGGATTGGACGGATTGGACCGGTTGGCGCGGCGCTGGGGCGAGGACTCACGACTCATGAGGCATGAGTCGTGAGTCCTCACCGCAGCGGCACGGACGAGACATGCTTCTGGCCCGGCATGCCGGTGCGCAGCAACTCAATGTCGCGCCAGGCCATAACCAGATCGACGGCCGCGGCGTTTTCCGGCACATGCATCGGGTTGCGCATGGCGGTCAGAGTCGTGACCTGGCACTGTCCCATCAACCAAGCCAGAGCCAGCTGGGAAAGGGAACAGCCGTATTGTCGGCAAAGCCGGTCGGTCAAGTCACACGCGACAACGCCGCGGAGCGGCCGCCAGGCCTGCAGCATGACGTCGTGCTCCTGGCAAAAGGCCAGCAGGCCAAGTTCCGGCTCGCGATTGACCAGGCTGTAATGGACCTGGTTGACGACAATCGGCGCCGTCGAACACGCCATGGCCCGCTGCAGACGCGGCACGGCGAAGTTGCTGACGCCGATGTTGCGGACCAGCCCGCGCACGACCAGTTCGTTCATCGCGCCGATCGTCTCCGGCAGGGGAACTGCTTCCGAGACCTGGTGGTACAGATACAGATCCAGGTAGTCCGTACCCAGGCGCCGCAGCGATTGCTCCGCCGCCCGCAGGACGCCATCGCGGTCAAGATGCGTCTTCCAGACCTTTGAGGTCAAAAACAACTTTCCCCGCGGGTATCCGGCAATCGCCTGGCCGACCAGCTCCTCGGCATGGCCTTCGGCATAGTACTCAGCGGTATCGATCAAGGTCAGGCCGGTCTCGATGCCGGTCTGCAGGGCCCGCACCTGGCCAGCGTCGTCATTGTCGGGCTGGCGTGTCTCACGCCCGCCGAATTCCCAGGTTCCCTGGCCCAGCACCGGCATGGCAAAACCACACCGCAAGGTTTTCCATTTCATCTTTCACCGCCTCCCGTCCGGCCAGCCGCGCCCCAGTCGCCTGACAACATGGACGACGTGACATACTGTAGCATCAAAACGCCTTCATGACAACTCAGAGTTCAACCTCGTGGATAGTACCGCCACGGCCGAAACGCCGGCGCGTCAACCCGTCCGGAGAGACGCCGGCCTGGCGGCGCCACGAACTCCGCCGACCGCGTCAAGGCCAAGGCGCGTCCAGTTCAGCCGCTGGCCGCGGAGCCTGATTTCCGTCCTTGCAACTATCGTCATCGCAACACACGGTGTATATTGAGGCATTCGCCACACGTCTTTTCATCATTCATCGCACAGGTCGTCATGTCCATCTTCTTCGTCAGTTTCCTCGCCGTCCTCAAACTGGTCCTCGTCATTCTCATCGGTGTCTGGCTCGGCCGCAGCGGCATTCTTGACAAACCGGCCCGGGAGGCTCTCAGCAAAGTCATCATCAGAGTCATGCTGCCGAGTCTGCTGATTGTCTCCCTGAGCCAGAATGCCGGCATCAATAATCTGGGAAAATGGTCCTTTCTGCTCGTCGCCGCCGCGTTTTTCGCCTTCAGCGGCTTTGCCATCGGCAGCCTTCTCGGCCGGCTGTTCGGCGTTCCGGCCGGCCTGCGGCGGTTGCTGAGCACGACGACATCGCTGGGCAACGCCAGCTATCTGCCCATGCCCCTGCTGGCGGCGATTGCGGCGGGAGCACCGCTGTTCGCGCAGGACCCCGGCGCCGAATCGCGCAGCATCGCCTACATCTCCGTCTATCTGATCTGCCATTCGCCCCTGCTCTGGCTCTTCGGCTACCCGCTTCTGTCCGGCAAATCGTGGCGCGAAATCAGCTGGCGGATGATCGTCAATCCGCCCTTGCTCGCCTCCGGCGCCGGTCTTCTGCTGGCGGTTGTGCCCTGGCTGAACAGCCTGATCGTCCAGCCCGGCGCGCCTCTGCGGATTCTGCTTGACACCGGCCAGCTGATCAGCCACGGCGTCTTTCCCTGTGCGCTGCTCATCCTGGGCGCCAACCTGGCGGAAAGGCTCCCGGCCGGCGAGACCGTGCCCTGGAACGCCTACGCCGCGCTCGCCCTGGGACGGCTCGTCATCATGCCGGTCATCGGCTTTGCCTTTACGCTCCTGGCCTGGCGCCAAGGCTGGATTCCCGACGACCCGATGTTCGTCCTGGTCCTGATGGTCGAAGCCTCGGTGCCGCCGGCCAACAACCTGATGATCATGTGCCAGATGCACCAACGCGGCGAAGCCGCCGTCGCCCGCCTGCTGCTGTGCGCCTATTGCCTGGCCATACCGTCGCTGACCTTCGCGGTCATGATCTTTCTCAAAGCCGCCGCCGGCAACTAAACGACCTCTTCCGGGTCAAATTAGGACTATTCGGTTTCACAGTCATTGCCAGGAGGATGATGCCATGCTTTACGCCATCGACCCACTCTACTTAATGTTTGCCATTCCCGGCCTGATCTTGTCGATGTTCGCCTCCATGTACGTCAAATCGGCCTTTGCCAAGTATTCCAAGGTCAGGTCTGGCCGCGGCCTGACCGGCGCCCAGGCCGCCTATGAGATGCTCATGCGTTCCGGCGTGACCGATGTCAAGATCGAACCGGTCAACGGCTTTCTCAGCGACCATTATGACCCGACGTCGCGCACGCTGCGCCTTTCCCCCGATGTTTTTCACAGCACGTCCCTGGCCGCCATCGGCGTCGCCTGCCACGAGGCCGGGCATGCGTTGCAGCATGCCAACAACTACGCCTGGCTTGGTCTGCGCAGCAGCCTGGTGCCGGTCGCCTCGTTCGGCAGCAACTTCGCCTATATCCTCTTTTTCCTGGGGATGTTCATCAACAGCATGACGCTGGTGAATCTTGGCATCATCCTGTTTACCGCGGCCGTGGTGTTCACCATTGTCACCCTGCCGGTGGAATGGAATGCCAGCGCCAGGGCCAAGGTCGCCATGGTGGACAACGGCATCGTCACCGCCGCGGAACGCGAGGATGCCGGCGCCGTGCTCAACGCCGCCTTTCTGACCTATGTCGCCGCGGCTGTCAGCGCCATCCTGACTCTGCTGTACTTCATCCTGCGTTCGCGCCGCCGCTGAACCGGAAATCTTTCCCCGGCCGGGGACGCCGCCAGAACCCCCACCCGGATTGAAAACCCCTGCCGGCCGCCGGCCATCGGCCGGCAGCGCCAGGATGACTCGACCGTCAGCCGACACTGTGCACTCAACAAGGATTCATGACTATGGGAAATTTCCGCACTGCCTGGAGCGCCTTCTGGACCATCCTCAAATCGCCGGCGCAGGCCGCGGCCTGGACCCGCCTGCAGTCGGCCGACGCGCCGGACGCGGCGCCGGCAGCCAAAGCCGACGCGCCGGACGCGGCGCCTTTGCCGGCGGCGCCCGCCAACGAAGCCGCCGTCTACACCTTGGCCTTGCTGCAGCGGGAAGCCCGCCTGGTCGACTTTTTGCAGGAAGACATCGGCCCGTACGCCGACGCCCAGGTCGGCGCCGCCGTCCGCAAGGTGCATGCCGACTGCCGCCGGGCTTTGGACAAATATTTCCACATCGAACCGATTCGCCCCGAAGCCGAGCAGTCCCGTGTTGACGTGCCCGAGGGCTTTGACAGCCGGCGCCTGCGGGTGACGGGACGCAACGCCGGCAACCCGCCCTTCGCGGCGACGCTGGTCCACCGCGGCTGGTGCGCCGCCAAAATCGACCTGCCGCAGCGCAACCAGGCCCGCGATCCCCAGGTGATCTGCCCGGCCGAGGTGGAAGTCCCATGACGGCTCCGGACGCTGACGCCACGGCCCAGGCGCCTCTTCGCCCGGGCGACAGCCTGCCTGACGCTGCGGCCGTCACCCCCTGGCTGCGGACCGCTGTTTTGGGTCGGCCCCTGTTATTTTTTCCGGAACTGGCATCCACCAACCTGACGGCAGCCGAACATGGCGCCGCCGGCGCACCCGAAGGCCTGGCCGTGGTCGCCGACCACCAGGCTGCCGGTCGTGGCCGCATGGCCAGAACCTGGTTTTCGCCGCCGAACCGCAATCTCTATGTCACGCTCCTGCTCCGGCCGCCACTGCCCCCGGCCGCCATACCGCAGCTGGCCATCGTCACGGCCATCGCCATTCGACGGGGGCTGCGCGAACTCTATCCTGACCTGCCCATCACCATCAAATGGCCGAACGACCTGCTGCTCCACGACCTGCGAAGGACACAAAACCGGCCACGCCGTCATCGGCTTCGGCGTCAATGTCAATGTCGAAGACGACGAATGGCCGCTGGAGCTCAGACAGACGGCGGTTTCGCTGCGCTCCGCCACCGGCCGGACCGTCAACCGCGGCCGGCTGCTCGCGGCTATCCTCAACCATTTCGAGCCCGTCTATCAGGAATGGCTCGCCACCCGGAACCTGACCATGATCAGCTCCGAATGGCAGCAGGCCTCGGCCCTCGACGGCAAAACCGTCACCATCACCCAATTCGAACAGACCATCACCGGAACGGCCCAGGGCATCACCCCGGAAGGCGCCCTCGTCCTCCAGCTCACCGACGGGGCCAGAAAAATCATCCACGCCGGCGACGCCCATATCGGCTCCGGGACAAAAACGTCCACGTAATCGCTTTGGCCAAAGAGAACGTCCGGCCCGGCCACCGTCTTTCTGGTCAGAATCGCTTCATCCTTGAATGGCCGTCGGAGGGGCGGCGGTCCCGTCCGGCTTTATGCATGGCTGAAAGCGGCGCGTCGGCGCCGGGTCAGCGAAGACGCATTAGGCAGCAGCAAAAGCCATTGTCGCTCAGGCATGAAGCTCGAACAGCACCGTATCCGGGGCGTGGCTGGCGTATGCCAGGCAGCCATCGCTCGCCGGCGTTTCCTCGCGGCCGCTGAACAGCTCGGTCACCCGGGTCGTGCCCGGCGGCAGCCGCAGGCGCAGGACATCACCCGCAGCCCGATGGACAGCCAGCAGCCGCCCTTCGGCATAGACCGGCAGCTCGTCGTCACTGAATAGATGCACGCCGGCGGCGCGGGCCAGCCGCTTCAGCACTGCCGGCGTCAAATCCCTGAAATCATGAATAAAACAGGACGTCCAGTCCCCCATGTCCCGGCACGTGATTCCGGCCTGGCTGCTGGGAATGCCGCTGACCGCCTCGCACTGCCGCGGGTCCAGGCGGCCATTTTGAATGATGCCTGGCGCGTACAGCCAGACGACTGTCCGACCGGCCGTCAGGACATGGCGTTTCAACAGATCGATCTTGGCAGCCGAGAGCATGAACGCGGAAGTGAAAATCACCATCCGGAAGCGGTCAAAATCTGGTATTCGGGGGATGTCCTGGAAGGAGAACACCTCAAACGGGGCGCCGAGCCGGTTCAGGCGGTTGCGGACGCCGAGGTTCATTTCGGCCGCCCGTGGGTCATCCTGGTTGACGTAATACGTGCTTTCCGGGTCGACGACCATGGCGGTCTGGCTTCTGTCCTGAGCCGGTGAGGCGCCGAATCGGCCCCAAAGCTCACGGATTCTGGCCAAAGTCTGCATGACCTTTTCGCCCTGGTAATAGTCTCCCCACATGTCAAACCACCACAGATGGGTCCTTTTGATCAGCCCCAGGGCGGCCTCGCGTCTCAGACCGGCCACCGTTGCCTTCTCGTCCGGCCAGGCCGTATTGAGACGCAGGTTGATATAGGGCGTCAAATAGGAGTTGTACGTATGGGTCCGCTGATCGCATTCGTGCAGAAGGGTCTTGCCGCGAACGGCCGCCGAACCGCAGGGAATCAGAAAACCACTCCCGCCGCCCATTTCCCGATCCCGGTATGTCCCGGGGCAGATCAGAAAGTCGATCTCCGGCGCATCAAGCACCCGTTCATATTCGAGGTGCCCGCAGGAGACCAGGGTCCGGGACGATTTTTCCAGAATATAGCCGTAGAAGCTGCCGACCTGGACCGGCCGGCGCACGACCGAACGGATGATCCCGGCAAAATGCACCACGGCGTCGGCAATCGATTCGTTGCAGAAGCGCCAGTAGGCCACGGCCAGCTCATCCGCCTCCGGCGAACGGAGAAAGCCGTCATGGCTGACATGCTCGCGCACGGATTCAGGCGGGATGTCGACCGGGTCGGGGCGCCCCTGGGCCAGGCACCACTTCCTCCAGGCCGCCCGGCGCGCTGAATCCTCCGTGCCGTTGGAGTAGTCGTACCATTCGTCCGTCGCCCCGCAGCACGGGAGATACGCCAGGATGCGGTCAGCATAGCGGCTTTCGCAATAGTCGACAAAACGGCGCAGGTAGCGTTCGGTCGGCTCGCGCCAGTCGGGATTGTGCACCGCCTTGCCCAGGTTGTTGAACGTATCCGAGCAACTGTAGCAGTTGATGTGCTCCAGCCAGGGCGGCGCATTGAGATCAATCATGCAGAGAAAACGCACTCCCGGCCAGGCCCTGGACACATCCGCGACAATCTTGTCCACGACCGTGAAATCGTAGACGTCATGCCACAGCCAGGTCGGTGGATACTGCGAATAAGGCGTGCCCCGCGAATTGACCGTATGGGCCGGGAAAATACAGACCGTATCGTATCCCAGCCGGCCAAATTTCTCCAAGGTGTTCAAAGGCGTATGAAAAGACCGATAGGCCAGAAATGGCGCCTGCTTCTCCATGCTGCTTTCTCCGGCTTCAAAACAGTTCGGACCCTGTCTGGACAACACCGGCCGCCCGCTTTCGCCCTGCCCGTCGTTTCTTTCCGGAACGTCACCCCCCCGGCAAGAACGGTTATACAACCATCACCAGCCGCGCAAGACAACCAGGAGCGCAGGCGGACAGACAGCGGCGCTTCGCGGGCAAGACCTGATGCCATGGCATGAACGCAAAGATAACGGCTCGTCGCGCATGTTGCAAATCGCCGGCATGGTTTGCGCCGACTATCCCGACGCCAAGCCACTACGGTCACCCATTGAGAATTGCGGTCAACGTGCGAACTGTGGTGACAGGCGCTTGATTTC
>CAYOUR010000203.1:0-6902 GCA_964407145.1 uncultured Lentisphaeraceae bacterium
GCCAGGACGACGGCGCCATACCATGGCGCAATTCTCAATGGGTGACCGGTTACGCTGAATGGTGTGAAAAAAACGGCGGCATTGTAAATCGACGGCTTGGCAATACGTTATTTCCGTTGTTTCATCCCAGTCTGTGCCGACCTTGTTTGAACTGAGCCTAACGGTCTTTGAACACGGGAGTCAACCATGCGGAAATTCACCCTGATTGAGCTGTTGGTGGTCATCGCGATCATTGCGATTCTGGCGGCGATGCTGATGCCGGCCTTGAGCTCGGCTCGGGAAAAAGCCCGCGTCATCAGCTGCGTCAACAAGCTGAAGCACATCGGCCTGGCTAACCTGATGTACGCCGAGGACAACGAGGACTGGCGCGCCACGACCGACACCACCCGGTCCGACGTCACCACCTTCGGCACTATCGTCTCCTCGCAGTCGGTCAGCGCCCTGACCTCCAAGAATTTCGGCATGTACCTGTCGTCGTCGGTGGCCGACTCAACGGCCAGCAACGCCGAGTACATCGAGCGCTACTGGCGCTGTCCCTCTGACAACACCAACTACAACCACTATTCGTCGACCGGCGCCTACAAGCCAGGCTACAGCAGCTGCTTCGGGCTCTGGATGGCGCCGGCCGGGGTGGCGACCTACTATCCGTCGGCCAGGTATGGCGATGTGAGTACGCGCCGGCAGCGGAACCGCTACACGGGCGATGCCGATCCGAGCAACAAGATTTTCTGCGACATCGGGCTGTATTTTCACAATGGGACGACTCCCGGGGTGACGCCGAATCATCGCACCACCATCAACATGCTGGCCATGGGCGGTCATGTGATCAGCTCCTCCCGGCCGGTGGGTGGCAGCAAATGGGCGGACGCGATTCAGTGGCTGGATGCCAAGTGACCATGGAAACCGCCATGATCGAACACCCTGAGGGCAATATGAACATAGCGACCGGCGCCTGCCGGGCCGGCCAGGGCCGGTGGCTGCGTCCGGCTATGGCCGTTGCCTTGGCGTTGCTGGCCTTGGCGGCCTGGTCGTCGGAGCTGCCGTTTCTATATCCGGAGCCGGTGCTGCCGGTGCCGTACCAGGCACGCATCGCCCCGGGCGGCGCCTTGGAACTGAGCCTGGGCGAACAGAAATACCTGCTGGAATCCGATTTCGCCATGGTGCCCGGCTGGGCCAGCTTCAGCAATGCCGAAGCCGTCAATTTCCAGCGCACGCAAGGCGCCGCCGAGACGTTCACGGCCGTGACCGCGACGTTCGCGGTCACGCGCACGGTCCGGCGCGCGGACGAGGCGTTGGTCGTGACCGACACCATCAGGAACCTGACCGATGCCAATCTGCCGATGATGTATCGGCACAAGATCAAGCCGGGTGACGTGAAGGAATACCGCATCTGCGGTTACCGGATTTATTCCAAGCGCGGCAGCGGCACCAACAGCATCAACGCCTCGGTCATCTGCATGCCGCAAAGCGGCGGCAGCCTCGGCCTGCTCGCTCTCAGCGATGTGTTCCGGGCTCATTTCCGCGGTTTCGCCGCCCAGGGCTATTACGGGATCGGGGACGACAACCTGGTCATCCGGCCGGGTGCCTCCCAGGACATGACCTTCGCGGTTTTCCCGTCAGAGAAGGACGGCTATTACGACCAGATCAACGCCATGCGGCGGCTGCTGGGCGTGAATTACGTCATTGCCAGCGGGTATGCCTTTCTGGCGCCGTATCCGCCCGGCGTCATCACCTTCCATCCCGACCATGACCGCATCGGCAGTGAAGACCGCGTGGAGACGATCGCGGCATGGCTGCAATGCAAGAACGCCGACTTTGTCGGCGACGGCGCCATCAAGAGTCTGGGCGAATGGTCGCATGGCACGGCCTGGATGAAGTCGGCCCGGCCGGAGCTTCATACCGCCTTCCATCAGAAGGTGCGCCAGGCCCGGCCCGGAGTGTCGATCTTCCATTACTTCCATTGCTTCCTGGATGTGAAGTCACAGATGACCGGAACGTATGACGACGCCCGAATCCTGACGCCGAGCGGCCAGCAGGCTGACTACCGCAATCCCGACCTGCCGCTGTTTCTGCCGGTCGAGGGCAGCGCCTGGGCCGCCATGCAGGAGACGCGCCTGGCCCGACTCCGGGACGAATACCAGGTCGACGGCATCTTCTGGGATGAATTCCCCTACAGTGCCACCGAATACCATTTTGGCGAGCCCTGGGACGGCGTTTCCGGGGACATTCACCCGCGCACGCATGAGATCACCCGCCTGAAGAGTTCTGTCGCCCTGGTGACGCTGCCCTGGCGTCTGCGGATGCTTGAGATGCTGGCCAAGTACAACCTGAAGCTGATTGCCAACGGTGGCGGCGGCTACACCAAGACCATGACCGATGCCTTTGCCAGGCACAACTTCCTGGCGTTCATGGAGACCGGCTCGGTCACCAACCTGAATGCCGGCCACTTGTCGACCCCGATTGGCCTGGGTGACCACATTACCGAACGCAATGAGCTCGACTGCTACCGCAACATGGTCCGTTTCCTGGAGTTCGGCAGCCTGTACTATTACTATCACCAGCAGGTGGAGCCGTTCACACACCCGACCTTGACCAGCTACATGTTCCCGATCACGCCGAAGCGTCTGGGCGAAGGCTTCATCTTCGGCGAGGAACGCATCCTGACCAACCGCTCCGGCTATTACAGCTTCGGCGGCATGGAAGCCGCCGAACTGCATTTTTTTGACGCGAATGGCTTCGCGGTCAAGCGGGAAGCATTCAGCCTGGAAAAGGACGGCCGCCGCTTTTATCGCGTCGACCTGGCCGAAAATGAGACCTGCGCCATTGTGAAGCGCTGAGACCCGCGCCGCAGCCTGGAGCACCTGCCTGGCCTGAGACGGCGCTGGCCGGACACGGCGACATCGGCGCCGGCCGCTGACGGAAAGGGAATGAACATGACATGGACAAGACGGGTTGCTTTGCTGGTGGCGTCGTTGACGGCGGCCGCGCTGGCCGGGGTGGAACTCACGGTCCAGTCAACCCCGTCGCTGCCTTTGCCCAATTGGGTGGAAAATCCCGGTTTTGAGGGAGCCGCGATGGCGCCCTGGCGGCCGATGGACGGCCATGCCGCCGCGGTCGCGCTGGATGAGGCGTCCGCGGCCTCCGGCGCCCGGTGCCTTCGGGTGGTCAGCGCGCCAAACCAGTCGCCCGGGGCCTATCAGCGCCTGCAGTTCCCGTCGCCATTGCCGGCCGGAACGCCACTTTATTTCCGAATGGCGGCCAAGAAGACGGACGCGGACTTGGACGCCGCGCCGGCACGGGCGGCGCTGCAGCTGCGCTATGACGACGGCACCAGCGCGTACCAGCCGGTCCCGGAGCTGCCGGTCGAGGACTACGACTGGCTGACCGTGGAAAAAGTCATCACCCTGGCCAAGCCAGTCAGCGCCGGCGGGACGCTGTATTTGTGCCACTACAAGCAGGAGGGTACCCAGTGGTTTGACGACCTGGTGCTGGTCGCGGGAAAGGTCCAGCTCGCGGTCGCCGCCACTGCCCGCGGCGCAGTCGGCCTGGAGCGCGTCAGGGTTTGGAGCGGCCAGCATGGTTTGGAATATGACAGCGGCACTTTGGCCGGGAGCCCAAAAGAGTTCAGCAAGGTCTTTGACCTGCCCGGCTATGCCACCTATTATGTCGAGGTGATTGACGCGTCCGGCGCCGTCACGGGCAAAGTCTACCCGGAAAACGGCGAGGTCAATGTCCCGGCGTCAGCAGGCGTTATCCCGTTGACGGCGTTGAAACGCCTGGTTCTGAAGCATGGTTCGCCGGCGACGATGACGATCACTCTGCCGGAGTTGGCTGGCCGCCGGGTCTGCCTGGCCTTGTCCGCCCGGTTGCATCATGCGCGTCTGGCCGGCCATACCAGCGGCATGCTGATCAAGGTCAATGGCAAGCAGCTCGGCGCCAGAGAACTCGTGAAGCCCTCTGACCGGCTGATGACGGCTAGTGGCCGGGAAGGCCGCTTCGCCACCAACCGCGGCTACGTGACGTATTATTCGCCGGCCTTTTTCAGCCTCAGCACCGACAACGGCTACTGCCCGGTCAGTGAACCCGACCGGAATCCTTTTCTTTATCGGCTGGACATCAGCCCGCATGTCCAGGCCGGCGCCAATACGGTCGAAATCAGCTGCCCGGCGACCTCGCCACGCGGGGAGTTGTTTTTGATCATTGAACAGGCCCGAGTGGTTTTGGAATGAGGAGCTGCTGATGGCAAGAGCTGTTTGCTGGTTGAGGCTGGTGTTTCTGGCGGCGCTGTCCGGCGTCACGGCCATGGCGGCGGAGCGGCTGGTGGTCGCGTGCCCGCTGAAGCCCGATCCGCCGCCGAACATGGATGGCGACGTCCGGGAGTGGGACCATCTGCCGGTCGAAATGATGATCGGGAAAGCCAATGTGACCTGGGGAAAGGCCAAATGGGACGGCGAGGACGATCTTTCCGGCCTGGTCAAGCTGTGTTTTGATGTCACTTATCTCTATGTGATGGCTGAAGTGGTTGACGACAAAGTGACGATTGCCGGCGGCAAGGACATGTTCCACTGCGACCATGTCGAGATCACCTTCGCGCCGGTTTTTGAGCCTGACGGCAGCGGCCCCATGCAACCCGACTGGCGCATCATCGGCCTCTGCCCGGGAACCATGGAGCCCACCGGCGACATTTTCAGCGACCTTGAGCCGGAGGCATACCTGCATCACCCGGTCGATACTGACTCGTCAGCCATCGATGTCGGCGCCGGACCGACCGAAAACGGCTATGTCCTGGAAGCACGTATCCCGTGGAAACTGCTTGGCGTAGCCAAACCGCCCAAGCAGGGACAGGCCTTCGGCTTTGACATCCATTTGTCCGACTCGGACAGCGGCACGACCCAGGAGACGCTGACGTCGCTCAACCCGGCGCCCTGGACCGGGCGCAAGCAGGAAAACCTGCTGAAGCTGGTTCTCACCGGCACCGACGGCAAACTCCCCGCGGAAACCGCCCCGCCGCCGGCCCAGTAGGCCGGGCCGCGATGCCGCGTTTTGAACCACAGATGACCACAGATGAACACCGATAAACACAGAAGTTGTATGATAAAGTCAATCGGTTCCGGGAAAACGGGCGCCTGATTGCGGTAGGCCGGCACCGCTGACGTCGTTTCAAAGCAGTTCCGCAGGGCGGCTGCGCCGTACGCGCCGCATGCCTGTCAGTTCATTCATTACATTCATTTCGTCCATCAGCACTTAACTCAATACGAGGTCGGCAATGAAAATCAAGGTGTACACTTTTTGGGCAATGATTTCGCTGGTTTCGGCTGCGGTTGCGGCCGGGCCCTTTATCTTGTCAGCGGAGAAGGGCCTGCAGATCAGCTTTGGCGGAACGCCCATCGTCTTGGACGAGGCGTTGGTTCTGGAGCCGGCCTTGCCCCCGGATGCCGCGCCTGATGCGGCGGCACCGCCGCCGGTGCCGCTGCTGCGCGACTCACAGGCAGACATTTCCGACCTGGCCGGCAATCGCCGCGTCTACAATGTGTTTGGCGAGGCGGATGGCGTCAAGTATCGACGGGAAGTCTCGACCGCGGCAGATGGCTCGGAGGTCGAGCTGGCGTTCATGGCGCATTGCCCGGCCTATCAGGACCACTTGACCGGCAGTACCATCAGGTATCAGCTGCGCCTGCCGCTGGCCGCGTTCGACGGCTGTGCGTATACCGCCCTGTATGGCCGTTCCAGCAAATTGAGCGAGGTTACCGGGACGATCACGGCCTTGTCCGGCCGGATTGCCGGGGCGCCTCTCCGACAGATCGCCTTTTCCGGCCATGGCCGCCAGCTGGTGATCGACTGCAATCCCAAAGGCGTCAACACCCATGGCGATTACCCGCCGAATTCCGTCACCGGACTCTGGGACCTGGCCGTCGAGGGCGACTATCTCATCCTCTCCCGCCCCTATACGCCGAAATTCTTCGGGGGACTCGTTGCCGGACACTTGGTTTTCTACCAGGGCACCCACGAGGATTTCAGCCGTCGACACACCACCCGCGCCTACCCCTATTTCTCCGAATTGGCGCCGGACCGGCAGCTGGTGTTCGGCGCCCGGGAATTCGGTTCGCAGTACACGGACGCCGGCGTCAACGTCTTTTCACCGGACAAGGGCTTTGGCTGGCTGGCGACTGACGGCCTGCGGGTGAGCACGCATCGCCCCCGGGGCGCCTTGTATTCCGCGGTCCGGGGCAACGGCGAGGCGTCATTCCGGATGACCGGCCTGCGCGCCGGGGTCCATATCATCACCATCGTCACCGGCACCGGCCCGGAAAGCGTCGGGCCGTTCTCGGTCAGCTGCAATGGGCGCATTGTGGTCTCTGACCGGTCGATCCCGCCGCTGACCGTCCAGACCTTGTCGTTCCCGGTCTGGCTGGAAAGCGGCGAGGCCCGGTTCACCTTCCAGGGCGACTGGGCGGTTTCCACCATCAACGACCAGCTGCTGCAGACCAGTCATGAAGACTATACCTTCCGGCGCGGCTTCTGGCGTCACCCCGGCCTGTTCGAGCCGTCGGTGATGTTCTCCAGCGCGTCCTACGCCAAAGAGCCGGAGTTCGCGGTCAGCGTGTCGGCCTATCCGCTGCCGGAGCCGGGTCAGGAAGCGGCCCCGCCGCTGAAACCCTGGGACCTGCCGGCTTCCCACGCCGTGTTCAAGCCGGGCGAGGACTGGCGCGGCCGGGCCAACATCGGCAGCCTCGGCCCCAGCAACAACGGCACCTTCTCCGAATTCAACACCCCGGAACTGATCGCGCGGCGGGTGCAGGAATTGAAGGCCGACAACCTCAACGTCATCCTGACCAACGGCATGCTCTCCCGTCATACCTTCCCGACCCACTTGGCCCGGGCCCGGCAGAACCAAGTGGGTC
>CAYOUR010000204.1:0-1178 GCA_964407145.1 uncultured Lentisphaeraceae bacterium
GACGGCAGCTCGAGAAATCCGCGATCAGGAAGATTCGACCAGCCCTGCTCGGCGACCGTGTTGCCGGCGCTGTCGATGATGGCGAGGTCAAGTGCGCGTTCGGGGACTGATGCGGCGCTGAAGCAGCGCAGCAGGACTGGGCAGTCTTTGCCGGCGGTGGCGATGGGGCTGGGGTCCGCCCATTCCAGGGGCTGCCGAAAGACGAGGAAGCCGGCGTCAATCGGGTGGCGGTCGCCATTGGCCGCGGTGAAATCCAGCTTGACTTGGGCGGTTCCGGCGTGTTCCAGCAGGTAGGTGAGTTCAAATGTCTGTTCGGCCTCGGCGGGCAGGATGGCGGGGATCGTCTGCCGCAGCAGTTCGGTGTGGCCGTCGGCTGCCAGAATCGTCAGAATGAGTTCGCCCCTCGCCGATAGGGCTTCGCGGTTGTGCAGGCGCACCGTCATCCGGTTCCGTCCCCGGTAGGCGGCGCCTTGCTGGAAATGGCCGGCGACTGGCGGCGCCGCCAGGTCGAGGCCGGTGACGACCAGGAAGTTTTCCAGATCGTGCAGGCGCCGTGTCGGCGCGAGCACGGAACGCTCGAAGGGGGCAATGCGGCGTACGCGGGAAATGTTCAGGCTGAACTGCCGTTCTGGTCCTGGGCTGAGGCCGATGGTTGTCCAGGGGATGGCGGCCTGGGCCAGCCAGCCATCCTCGTCGTCGCCGACGGCGTGCTGCCAGGCGCCGTTCCAGTCCAGGGCGGGACCCGGCCAGGCCGGGTCGTAATGTCGCAGGTCCGCCGTGGCGCCATGGATGTCGATGACGAATTGATAATAGGACTTGCCGTTGCGCAGCGTGTCCAGGAAGATTTCGATGCAGTCGTTTTCCCAGGCCGGTGCGTCATGGCGTTCGAGTTTTGGTTGTTGGCGGGCCTCGACGAGGTTGGTTTCCCGGCAGTGCACGGCGATATACAGGCAACGGTCGTCGTAGGCCAGGGCGGCGGTGGCGCCCATGACGACCGGCTTGGCCGGGTTGTACGGCGTGAAGGTGAAGCGGGCGGCCTGTTCCCAGGCGGGCGCCGGCCGGCCGTTGATCGGCGGCGCAGTGCTGGTCTTGGGGATGTCCGCGGCGCCAAGTCTGGCGAGGGCGAGGCCGAAAACCGCGGCGAAGAAGAGGGCGTGTGTGCGCATGAAAAGGCTCCA
>CAYOUR010000204.1:1278-6683 GCA_964407145.1 uncultured Lentisphaeraceae bacterium
TATGGGACGGTACATAGGACTATGGGACGAATACGCACTTGGGCTATTGAAGTCGCCCAAGGCCAAACCGACCCCCTGAACAAAGGAGTATTGGTTCTATACGTCTTATAGGTCCTATTCGTCCCATTCGTCCTGTTCGTCCTGTTCGTTGTGAAACCGGGTCAGGGTCGTTGCCGGTTCAGGCGCAGGATGGCATCGGCGGCCAGGGCGCGGAGCTGGTCGGCCTTGGTGTCGTTGAAGGGTTGCGGCCTGGTGATGCCGTCGGGAGTGGGCGCTTGCTCCTGCCAGGGAATGTGGGCGAGGATGGTTTCCAGGGTTTCCTGGCCCGCGGCGGCCAGTTCGGTCAGGCCGGCGTCCCGGGCCCGGGCGATGGCCACCCTGAGCGTGTGCAGGTACTTGTAGTCGGTGATGCCTTCCCGGATGCCTTCCCAGGCCAGGGTGGATACCGTCACCTGTTGCGGTGTCGGATTGGGGTGCGGGTAGGTCATGCCGTAGGTCCGCCCTTCGGTAAAATGGTCATAGGGCTTTTTGCCGTAGGCTTGGTAGGTGTAGGACAGGTGGCCGGTGACGCCCAGCTTGAAGCTGCGGAAGCCGGCTTCCAGGCGGTTGGGCTGCAGGCCGCCCTCCTGGCCGACATAGGCGCCGCCGCCGAGAAACCAGTAGCGCAGGTCGCGGCCGCGGGCGACAGCCTGCAGGCTGGCATGCATGTCCTGGTTGCGGGCGATGAACATGTTGCAGGACAAGTTGAGGTTCTCGGCCAGCTCCTGCACATAGCGGGGCGCATAGACGCAGGAGGCGGTGGGGATGCCGGCTTCACGGGCCAGCCGGTTCTGCCAGCCGGCGGCTTCCATGCTGCCGATGTGGGGCTCGTCGGCGCCCATGTAGTACCATGTGTGATACGCGGGGGGGGCATATTTCTTCAGCCAGGAGTCAAGTTCCCGGAGGAAGTCGACGAAGGCCTGGCGGATGTCCGGGTGCTCCCACCATTTGCCGTTTTCCGGCGTGATGCCGGTCCGGCGCATGGCCTCATGCTCGGCATGCGGCCGGATGACGAGGGGGCCGTCCAGGCCGACGGCCACTCGCGCCTCCTGGTAGCGCCGGGCGGCCGCTTCACTGCCGAACATGCAGTGCAGGCTGGTGACGCCGTAGTCCTTCATGTCCTGCAGGTAGCGGACCGTCAACTCGTGCGAATAAAAGGCCTGGGGGCGGACATGGAGCCGGCTGTAGACGCTCCAGACCATGTCCGGCGGCGTCTCCAGCCGGAAGGGCAGGACACGGAGCCGGAGCGGCAGCCGGATGACTTGTTCGCCGCAGGCGACGCTGGCCAGGCCGGTGTAGAGGCCGGCCGGGCAGTCTGGCGGCAGTCTGGTCTGCAGCCAGTAGACGCGGTTCTGGCCGGCAGGCATTTCGGCCGGCGTCTGGGGTTCGAGCAGCTCGGGAATCGTGCTGAAGGAGTATGGCCCCCGGGGGAAGTCCCAGAAGGCCACTTGTGCGGCGGCGAGCGTCGCGGCGGGCAGGACGGCGCCGGTTTCAGCCTGGACCAGGTCGCTGACCTCCAGCCGGCCGATGGCTCGGGTCTGGCCGGGGTTGTGCAGGGCGAAGTGCCAGACGGCCCATTCCCCGCGCGGGGCGAAGGTGGCGGCCGCATGGACCAGCTCGAAATTTTGCGGGATGCTGTCCTGGTACGTCATGCGCAAGGGGCGCTGGAAGACGACCGGGGTGGCGACGTCGTGGTTGGGCGGGTCGGCCTCGGCCCGCGGTTCAAAGGCGTAGGTCTTGCTGCCGGCTTTGATCAGCCGCGGCAGCGATTGCGCCTCCCGGACCTGAAACCCATGGAAATGGCATTCGCCGGTGAAGCTCAAGGCGACGTTCATGGCGGCGGCTTGGGCGGCCGGCAGCCTGGCGGTGAAGGTCTCCTGGCGGCCAGGCGTCAACGTGAATGGAAATGCCTCAATGGACCGGCCGGCCTCGGTTCGCTGGGTCAGACGCAGAGTCAGCTCACCGGCCTCGACTGTGGCGACGGTGACTTCAATGTCATAGGCCCGGCCCGGTGCCAGATTGAAGATCCTGGCGCCGATGGACGCTGTTGCGCCTGGCCCGGCCGGCCGCAGCCGGACGCCGCCTTCGACCGGGAAAGTGGCGTCGGCGTTGCTGGTCGACCAGTCAGGCATCAGCCGGCCGCCGACATAGGAGTTGGCGACCAGGTCGACTTTCTCCGGTCCGGCGACGCCGGACCACCGGAAGAGGTACTCATCGCGGTCCAGCCGCGGGGTGACCACGGGCTTGGAGAAGTCGGTGGCCGACCAGACGGTCGCGCCGCTGTTGGCGGTCACTATTTCCAGTCTGCGCAGCTGGTCGCGGCCGGAGAAGAAGCGGAAGCGGAGGAAGTCGCAGCTGAACAGCAGTCTGGTCTCGCGGGTCCAGTCCGCGGCCGGGGCCTCCAGGCTGACACCCCAGGTGCGGTTGAGCGACGGCCGGAAGTCGTCCCGGGCGACAATGGCCGGCTCGGACGCTTTCAGGGACGAAGTCAGAGTCGTGGCCAGTGCCAGCAGGGCTGGCAGAAGAAGGCGTCTGGTCATGAGGTGTTCTCCGGTGCTGATGGCGGCAGGCCTGGTCAGGCTGACGGGGTTTCCCGTGGCGGCGTCAGTCCCCCCCGGCGGCTCGGGCCTTGAGCCTGGCGTCGGCGAAGTCGAGCATGGCATCCCAGTTGGCCGGGGTGCAGGCGTGCGGGCCGGTGCGCAGGAAGTAGCCGACGTCCTGGCCGACCAGCGTGTTCGGCGGCGGCATTGCATCGACGGCCAGTCCGGGCGAGTTGAACAGCCGGTAGATGGCGCCGGCCTCGCGGGCGGCGATGAATTCGCCGGTCGGGTCGGCATAGGCGTCTTCAGTGGCGCTGGCGACCAGCAGCAGCCGCGGTGCGATCAGGGACAGGAGCGTATGCTGGTCAAATGGCAGTTGGCTCT
The DNA here is from genome assembly GCA_964407145.1 of uncultured Lentisphaeraceae bacterium. Classification (GTDB taxonomy): domain Bacteria; phylum Verrucomicrobiota; class Lentisphaeria; order Oligosphaerales; family Oligosphaeraceae; genus JAAZKI01. The sequence continues at coordinate 4,242 of CAYOUR010000204.1, forward strand.
CGCGGTTGATGAAGCGGCGGAAGTTGGCGCCATGCCAATGCGGGTTCCAGTGGTCGATCCAGGCGAAATTCTCGCCGAACTGGCGTCGCGAGAGCTTGGCGCCGCAGCATCCCGAGCAGACTGACACGGTCATGGCGATGCGTTCGTCGTTGGCGCCGGCCCAGAGGGCGACCTTGCCCAGGCGGGAAAGGCCGTGCACGATCAGCCTGGAGGCGTCAATCTCCGGCTGGGCTTCCAGGCAGTCGAGGGCGCGGCTGACGCCCCAGGCCCAGGCGCTGATGGCGCCGTAGGGGCTGTCCTCGGCTTCCCATTCTTCGGCGCTGATGAACATGCTCCAGATGCTGTCGGCGAAGCCGTCCGGCCGGTCAGGGTAGAGGTCATAGTAGCACAGGGTGGCGCAGGCATAGCCCCGGGACAGGGCTTTTTCAAAGTTCCAACGGCTGGCGGTGAGGCCGCGGTCGGCCTCGGTGACGCGACTGTCCTGGTAGCGGATGGTGCCGTAGGACGGATAGCGCCGGCCGACGGTGGCGTTGACGCCGGGGTCGGCCGTGCAGGAGGCGTTGCCTTTGAAGTTGAGGCCGAAGAAGACCGGCGCCGGGCTGGTCATGCCCTTGGGCAGATACAGCAGCAACAGCAGATTGCGCTCCTGGCCGCGGTGGCCGCAGCGGATGACGATTTCCCGCCGGGTGGCCAGGCCGCCGAGGGCGTCGTGTCCGTCGCTGAGCGTCCGAAACGCGAGCGTGTCCGGACGCGGGGGCAGGGGGCCGTACATGGCCTCCGCAATCATGCGCAGGCGGCGCGGCCGTTCGTGGCGGCAGTACTCAACCGCGTTGGCCAGGTCCACGCCCCGTCCGTCCCGGAGCAGGGACGGGAGGTCGTAAGGCGGCACCGCGGATTCGACCAGGTTCATGCCGTTGTGTTTCGCCTTGGTTTCCGCTTCCGTGGCCTGGTGGCCATAGCGTCTGGACATGTTGAAGTCCTCCTGAAAAGAACTGACGAGGCGAAGGACAAGGGGTCCGCAACGCATGCGGCCGGACCGGCTTGGAGTGCGGCTGAACGCCTCACGCATACTATAACTCGTTCAGTTCGGCTTTTCCTGGCCGTTAAGAAAAGTTTGCCGGCAAGGCCAGCCCGACTGGAGAACCACCAGTCACGCAGGAGCCTGGGATGATTGTGGGGTGCCATGGGACGGGTGTGTATTGGGACGAAATAGCCCTTGGCGCCCAGGCTTGTCCAGTGTCCATGGAAAAAAGGCGCGCGGTCCGTGATGGGGACCGCGCGCCAGGTGCCGGGGAGGCATCCGCTCACTCTTTGCCGGCTTGCTTTTCTTGCAGTTCCGCCAGGCGCTTGCGGATTTCCTGCAGGTTTTCTTCCAGGTACTCGGCCTGCTTCTGCAGGATGCCGCGTTCCTGTTCGGCCGTCGGCGCCGGAGCGGCCATGGTGCCGTCAACAGCGGGCCCGTTCCAGGCAGCCGCCGTCATTGGCCCGAAGCCGCGACCAAAGCCGCGGCCGAAGCCCTGACCGCGACCGAAACCGCGGCCCAGGCCGAAGCCGCCGCCGAAGCCGCCGCCGAAGCCGCGACCGAAGCCGCGACCGAAGCCGCCGCCAACGCCATTCGCACAACCGGGAACCGAATAGCCCGCGCAAAAACCGGCGGCGCGTCCCGTCATGGCACCTTGCCCCATCGGGCCTGTTCCATCTCCTCGTGGCATGATCATACCCTCCTGTTCTAACATTTTGACTTCGCCCCGTTCCGCCCTGCCATCCGGCAATGACTTGCGGAGCACTCCATACATTGAAGTATATAGCATATAACATGCCATAAATAAAAACGATTTATAGAGTTAGCTTAAATCATTTATTGGCAATAATTAATAAGAATATCACAACATGCTCTAATGCATTACTATAGCCATTGCGCAACACTAAAATGCGGGTTTTAGCATCACTTATGCTACTGAATGGCAAAAAACTTGGGGTTGAAGTGCTGTCTGGCAAAATTCGCCCGGAGGTTCTTGGTGAGTCTTTGCACTGGCAGCCCTTGAAGTCTTGGGCGGCTGTCATCATGTCGGTGGACGATGGACAAAGGACCTCATCGGTCCCATGCCAAGGTAGCCGGGCACAAGGCAGGCAGGCACAAGGTAACCAGAGCTTCCAGCTCTGGCTCTTCACTGCCGGTTTAGGTCGGCCGAGAAAAGTCGGACGTAGTTAGGACCAATACTCCTTGTTTAAGGGTTCGGTTTGGCTACGGCGACTTCAATAACCCGAGTGCATAGTCGTCCCATTGTCCTATTCCACCGTCCCATACGTCCTATAGGTCCTATAAGTCCTATTCCACGTCCTATGGGTCCCATGTTTCCAGCCAGAGTTACGCATAAGTGAAGAGCATAGGACGTATGGGACGTATGGGACGTATGGGACGTATGGGACGTATGGGACGTA
>CAYOUR010000205.1:0-6641 GCA_964407145.1 uncultured Lentisphaeraceae bacterium
CGTCCCGGCGGCCGCAATCGTCTGCAGCCCGGCGTCCCGGCGGCAGCGGCGCCCTTTGCCCGCCCCCGGCTTTGGCGGGCAAAGGAAAAGGCGCATCCGCGGCTGAAAATCAGCCTGGGATGCGCCTTCGGGCCGTCGCCTGCCGCCGGGTCGTCAGCGGGCCTTCCGGGCCGTTTCGACAACCTGGGCAAAGGCGCCGCTGTCATTGACCGCCATTTCGGCCAGCTGCTTCCGGTCCAGCTCAATGCCGGCCTTGCGCATGCCGTCGATCAGCCAGCTGTACTTGAAGTCCAGAGCCCGGCAGGCCGCGTTGATGCGAACCGTCCACAGCTTCCGGTACTGGCGTTTCTTCTGCTTGCGCCCGATAAAGGCGTTGGCCATGGCGCGGTCGACCGCGCCATAGGCCATCCGAATCAGCTTGCTGCGGTTGCCGCGGAAACCACGCGCCATCTGCAACACTTTCTTGCGGCGCTTGCGGGATGGAACTGCACTTGTTGTTCTTGACATCTCTGTTATCTCCAAACTCTTCTGCCCGAAGACGCACCCCAGGCAGATTCATGCCTCCGGCATTGCCGGCAACTGTACCTGCTTCCTGGACAACCGATCACAGCCCGTACGGCAGAGACGCCTTCAAACGGCTCATCTCGCTCGACTTCACCGCGGCATCCTGGCCCAGGCGGCGCTTGCGCTTGGAGCTCTTCTTCGTCAAAATGTGGCGGCCGTTGGCGCAGTTGTGACGGAATTTGCCGGTTCCCGTCTGCTTGAAGCGCTTGGCGGCGGCCTTTCTGGTCTTCATCTTCGGCATGGGTGGTCTCGTCCTCTGTCTGATCCTGTTGTATGGTTTACCCGGACACCGCGCCCGCGGGCCAGGTCGATCACCTGTCATGGGCGCCGAGGGCGGCGCCGGTCATTCCCGTTCAACTTCCAACGGCTTCCGACCCTCCCGGCCGCAAGCGTAAACAAGCCCTAAGCCAATGAGTCTACCCCATGGCTTAGAGCTTCCTGGCGACCTGGCGCCGTCACGAAAGACTATTTCTGGACTTTGGGGGCTAGAATCAGCTGGTAATTCCGGCCCAGCTGGCGCGGGGGCGAATCAACGGCGGCGATTTCGCCGACCGCCTTGAGCAGACGCTCCACAACCTGCTGGCCGATCTCGCGGTGGGCCATCTCCCGACCCCGATACACAACTAGAACCTTTACTTTATCACCCTTTTCCAGAAATTCAATCACGTGCCGCGTTTTTGTGCTCAAGTCATTGTCGTCGATGTTGGGATGCAGCTTGACTTCTTTGACTTTCTGCTGGACCTGCTTGCGCTTGGCGTCACGCAGGCGCTTGCCCTCCTGATACTGATACTTGCCGTAGTCCATGATGCGGCAGACCGGCGGGTCGACTTTGCCGGCCATTTCCACCAAATCCAGTCCTGCGGCGTTGGCGCGTTCCCAAGCCTCCTCGAATGTGACTAAACCAAGCTGCTCGTTTGTGTCCGAGATCAACCGTACCGTCCGACCCCGGAAAAAACGGTCACCAAATTTTAGCTGACGTGCGATGGGAGGATCCTCCTATTTTTTTGTTGATGGACGACAGCCGCCGCAGAACATCCGCGCCCGGCCGAAAGAACTGGCGACAACGCCGAACGACCACGTCCCCGGGAGGGCACTTGCCCCCAGGCCGGCGACCGCAGCCGATACATCTATCTATCACTTTAGCCCGCCATTCGCCGTTGGCAAGCCCGACACGACTTTTTTTCCCGGGGGGGGCCCGGCGCCCATGGCCGGGCCGGCCGTCAGCTCCGGGCCGCGATTTCATCCAGGACGCGCTGCCGGAAGTCGGCAAACGCCATGGCGCCCTCCTCGCCGCGGGCCCGGCTGCGGACCGCGACTTCGCCGCTCGCGGCCTCGCGCTCGCCGACCACCAGCAGATAGGGCAGGCGCTGGTTGCGGCCGCGACGGATCTTGGCGCCGATCGGGTCCGCCTCGGCGTCCACCGACACCCGCACCTGGTCCGCCTTCAGGCGGCCGGACAGCTCCTGCGCATAGTCCATGAACTTCTCGCTGATCGGCAGAATCCTGACCTGCTCCGGCGCCAGCCAGAGCGGAAACGCGCCGGCGTAGTGCTCGACCAGGATGCCGAAGAAGCGCTCCAGGGAGCCCAGCAGCGCGCGATGCACCATGTACGGCCGGTGCTTCTGGCCATCCTGGCCGATGTAGGTCATGTCAAAGCGTTCCGGCAGGTTGAAGTCGAATTGAATCGTCGTCGTCTGCCATTCCCGTCCCAGGGCGTCCTTGATCTTCAAGTCGATTTTCGGGCCATAGAAGGCGCCGCCGCCCTCGTCGACCTCGCAGTCAATGCCTTCGGCGTGGACGGCCTTTTCCAGGGACACCAGGGCCTGCGCCCACATCCGGTCGTCGCCGACGGCCTTGGCCGGGCGGGTGGCCAGGTACGCCTTGATGTCCTGGAACCCGAAGCTCTTCCAGATATACAGGCTGAACCGGAGCACTTCACGGATTTCATCCTCGATCTGCTCCGGGGTGCAGATGATATGCGCGTCATCCTGGGTGAAGCCGCGGACCCGCAGCAGGCCATGCAGCACCCCGGCCTTTTCGTAGCGATAGACCGTGCCGAGCTCGGCCCAGCGCAACGGCAGCTCACGGTAGGAGCGCGGACGGTTCTTGTACACTTCGATGTGGAACGGGCAGTTCATCGGCTTGACATAATACGGGTCGCCGTCAACGTCCATCGACGAATACATGCCCTCCCGGTAGAAGTCAAGATGGCCGCTCGTCTCCCAGAGCAGGGCCCGGCCGACGTGCGGGGTGTAGAGCAGCTCGTAGCCGTGCGCGTAGTGCGCCTCCTTCCAGAAACTCTCGATGACGTGCCGGACACGCGCGCCGTTCGGATGCCAGCAGACCAGGCCGGGGCCGATCTCCTCATGCGTGCTGAACAGCTCCATCTCCGTGCCGATGCGGCGGTGATCGCGCTTCTTGGCCTCCTCGATCCGGTCCAGGTGGGCCTGCAGCTCCTCCTTGCTGGCAAAGGCCGTGCCGTAGATGCGCTGCAGCATCGGGTTCTTCTCATTGCCGCGGAAATAGGACCCGGCGATGGACAAAAGCTTCACCGCGCCGATCTGACCGCTGTGCTCGACGTGCGGGCCGCGGCACAAGTCCAGAAAGTCGCCGGCACGGTACAGGCTGACGGTCTCGCCCTCCGGAATGTCGTCAAGCCGGGACAGCTTGAACGTCTGCCCCAGGTCGGTGAACATCTGACGAGCGTCCTCGCGGGAGACTTCCAGACGCTCGAAGGGCAACTTCCGCCCCAGCATCTTGCGCATCTCCTTCTCGATCTCCTTCAAGTCCTCCGGAACCAGCCGGTGGGACAGGTCAAAATCATAGTAGAAGCCGTCCTCAGTGGCCGGACCAATGTCAAATTTGGCCTCGGGGAACAATTTCTGCACCGCGGCGGCCATGATGTGCGCCGCACTGTGGCGCATCGTCTGCAAACACTCTTCAGACATTACCTTGTCCTCCTGGATAGTATCTCAAATCGGCACTCGAATCGGCAAATGACGCCATGGTGGGGAAACGAAGCCTTGACCCAATCACCCGGGACCGGACGGCCGCAACGCACCCGGACGCCCCGCCCCGGTGCGAACGCGCCACGGCGACGGGCGCGGGCGTCAGGCCGCCCGCCCAGGCATGGTCATTCCAGCACGCCCTTGGTCGACGGCACGGCGTCCGCGCGACCGCCCAGGGCGACCGCCTGGGCCAGGGCGCGGCCAAAGGCCTTGAAGACGGCCTCCAGGCCGTGGTGCGATTCCTCGGCCACAATCAGGTCGACATGCACGGTCAGGCCGCCGGTATTCACCAGCGCCTGGAAGAATTCCCGGAACAGCCGGCAGGAAATCCCGCCGGCCGTGGCCTCGGGAAACGACGCGCGCCAGGAAAGATGCGGCCGCCCGGACAGGTCGAGCACGACCCGCGCCAGCGCCTCGTCCATCGGAATCAGGGCGTTGCCGAAGCGAGTTATCCCGCGCTTGTCACCCAGGGCGCTTTTCAACGCCTGGCCAAGCGCGAGTCCCACATCCTCCATGGTGTGATGGGCGTCAATCTCCAGGTCGCCCCGGGCCGTCAGCGCCAGGCCGATACCGCCATGACTGGCACATGCCGTCAGCATGTGGTCGAAGAAAGGCAACCCGGTCTCGACGCGCACCTCGCGGTCGCCGTCGAGGTCCACGGACACGGCAATGTCCGTTTCACGGGTCTTGCGCTCGATTGTCGCGGTACGGCTCATGTGCTCACCTTTGCTGCTGCCCAACGGGCTGGTCGCGACCCGTCCACGGGCCGCCAACACCGGGTGTCAAACTGATAATATACAGCCTGAGCGGGATTTGCAAAGCAATTTACCACAAAGGCGCTTGATATTCCGGCAAAGGCGCCTATGGTGTTGTCACCCTCCCGCCGCCCTGGTCTCCGCCCCTTTCGTCTTTCCCGCCATGCCCCTCTCCCCTACCACCCCCGCCCCCGCCCCCGCGGTCCGGCGCCGGTTCAGCCTGATCCTCGGCGTGACGGCCGTGGCCGCCCTGCTGCTCCGCCTGGCGGTCTGCCTGGAACTGCAGGATGTCCCTTCCGTGCGCCATCCTGCCGCCGTCACCGACATGGCGACCTACCAGCGTCTGGGCCGGGCCATCGCCGTCGGCCAGTGGCCGGACCATTTTGACTACCAGCCTTTGTACTACAGCCTGTTCCTGCCCCTGTTCTACCGCTTCTGGCAGGACGGCGCCTGGGCGATCATGGCGGCGCAGGCCCTGCTCGGCGCCGGCTCCGTCTGGCTGACCGGCCTGGCCGCAGCCCGCCTGTACGGCCGCCGGGCCGGCATCGCCGCGGCCGTGCTCCTGGCGCTGAGCCGGTTCCATGTCTTCTACACGCCCTTTCTGCTCCTGGAAGTGCTGAGCAGCTTCTGGACCAGCCTGCTGCTGCTGCTCGCACTGCAGTCCTGGCGCCGCAACCGCTGGCAGGACTGGCTGCTGACCGCGGCGGCCGCGGCCGCGGCCGCCCTGACCCGCGGCAATGCCCTGCTGCTGCTGCCGGGCATCCTGCTGCTGGCCGCCTGGCGCAACCGCCGGACGCCGCGCCGGGCCGCCGCCGTCATCGCCGCCGTCATCGCCCTCTACCAGGCGCCGCAGCTGCCCTTTGCCCTGAAGAACTGGCGCCACACCGGCCGCTGGTGCGGCGCCTCCACGGCCGGTGACAAGGTCCTCGCCCTGGGCAACACCCCGGAGGCGCCGCCCGGCGGCCTGGAATACCCCCTGACCTACCATCACTGGTGCAACCTGGCCGAACGACGGCCGGCAGACGGCCGCATCAGCGTCCCGACACAGATTCTCCGCTGGCTGAAGCACGAACCGGCCCAGTTCGCCGAGCTGAAATTCCGGGCCTTCCTGCTGTTCTGGCATCGCCAGGAGATTGCCAACAACATCGCCATTGACCGCGACGGCCGGGCCAGCCGTCTGCTGTCCTGGCCGGTCCTGCTGCCGTTTGCCGTCATCGGCACCCTGGCCGTCCTGGGCCTGCTGACGGCCGCGGGGTCATCGCCCCCGCGGCTGCTGCTGGTGTACATGCTCCTGGCCAGCTGCCTCGGCACCGTGATGTTCTACATTCTGGCGCGTTTCCGCATCGGGACGCTGCCCCTGCTGTGCGTCGCAGGCGGCGCCGCCATCAGCCACTTCCGGCAACTGCCGGCCAAACTGCAACGCCTGGTGCCGGAGGCCCGGCGCCAGACCGTCCTCCGGCACAGCCTGGCCGTCGCCGTCGCCATCTTCCTGGTCAACAGCGCCTTCACCACCTACCAGGACAGCGTGGAGGCGGCGTTCATGCGCCGGTTCCGGCCCCATGGCGTCGCCGCCGTCACGCCGGATACCGCCAGGGTCTACGACCACGGCCCGCTCACCGTCGGCGGCATGACGGCCTACGAAGTCCCGAAACCAGGCGTCCGCCTGGAAAAACGACTGCTCCTGCCCGCCGAACTGCGCCAGCCGGCCGCCGGGCGGCCGGCGACGGTCCGTCTGGCCATCCTGGCCGACCCGGACGCCGCCTGGACCGGCCGCCTGGAATATCTGGGACAGTCCTATCCCCTCGGCCCGGAATCCGTCCGCACCGACCGCTTCACCACCTGGCTGGAAGCAGCGGTGCCGGCTCTTCGCCCGGACGAGGACGGCGCCATCACCATGACTGCCGTCCTCGTTCCCCGGCAGGGCGCCATCGGTTTCGGCGTCGACCGCCTCCGGCAGTACGGCCGCTCACGTTTCCTGGATCTGGGCACCGGCGAAACCCTGCCCATCCCCGGCGAAGCCGCCTTCGAGGTGGATTTCCAGCCCTGACCATAACGGCGGCAACACCACGCCAGGCCCTTGCCGGCGTCGGCCGGCAACCGGACGCCGCAATCGGCCAGCCACGGATAAAAGGCGTTATGCTTTCCCCGCTGGTGAGGCGAATGCCATGGAAAGCCTATTGTCTGCTGGTGTCTGAATTCCCGCCAAAGCACAAAATGACGATGATTCGGCAAAATGGCGTTGAAAAATGGCATGTCCGAAGCTATTTTTTCGCGTGGCTTCTAGAAATCAAGCCCACCCACCCAAGAGGGGGCC
>CAYOUR010000206.1:0-6616 GCA_964407145.1 uncultured Lentisphaeraceae bacterium
CGCGCCATCTGTGGATGAATCTTTCGGCCAAAGCTTTTCGGACGGCGCCTAGGCAGCCATCACTTGCCATACACGTCTGTTGTCTGTTGTCCATTGTCTATTTAATGTCCACGGTCGTCTACGGAAGTCTTCTGTCGTCGTCGTAAGTCCACGATCGTCTACGGAAGTCCACGATCCACTTTTCCTTTCGTGCGCGCCGGAAATCAATATGCTTTTTATGAAATTTCATTAATAAAGAATCAATGCTTGTCATTCAAGGGTGGTTCGGTGTGTTTTTATGATAATAAGTATCTATCAAATAATAATATAAATCATCTGCTTTCACAAAATTGCTGCGTGCGTCTTTTATTTTCATTTTTTGCAATTGACGAAGCGTGAACTGGTGTTATCATAGGGTGTTGTCGGTTGTTTTGTCGTTATCCCGGTGTTGTCCTTGCAGGTGTTGAGTAGCCGATTGGACGGGTTGGACCATGAGAACGTTCCTGACGATTATAGCGGCGGTGCTGCTGTCCTGGCCTGGCGGTCTTGCCGGCGCCGTTCTGCCGGCTGTGGCGGCCGGGGCGGCGTATCTGGCTTCGATGCAGGCGCCGGACGGCGCCTGGAGCACCGCTTCTGAACGGGCTTTGCTTGACAGCCTGGCCGCGGTCATGGCGTTAAGGACTGGCCCGAATCATCAGGACAGTGTCTCGTTTTGGCGCGGCTTGGCCGGGCTTTTGGTCCTTGCCGACGAGCGTGGGCGGGAGGATCATCTTCTGACGTCGCTGGCCAGGGCGGCAGCCAGCGGCGAACTCACACCGACGCAATTGCAGCGCTACACGGATGGCGGTGGCGGCGGATGGGCGATGGAAGCTGGTGCCCGTGCTGACGTGACCTCAACCGTGTTCGTCCTGGAAGTGCTTCTGGGACTGACCGGACCAGCGGTTGACGGCGACTGGCCGGAGGCGATGGCCGCCGTTGACTTTTTGCTGGCGGCGCGGCAGCCTGATGGCTGGTGGCGTCTCAGTGAACAGGCGGCGCCCGGCGATTTCCGGCTCAGTTGCCGGGTCGCCGTCGTGTTGGCGCAATGGGCCGGCCAGTCCGGAAACGTCGTCGCCGGCCTACAGGACGCCCTGGCCGCAGTCGGCGACCTGGTCGCCCAATCCCGCCAGGACGACGGTCTTTATGACTTGTCCGGTTTCGGATTTGGCGACATCATGGTTGCGGGCCGGGTGAGTCTTTATGATGCCGCCGTTGCCTTGCGGCTGATGTGTCTGCTGGGACGATGGGAGGAAGCCCGGCCGACGTGCCAGGCTCTGCAAAGCTGCCAAAACCAGGATGGCGGCTGGGGTGAAGCCCCAGGTCAGGAAACCGACCTCCAGACCACGTGCGCCGCCCTGGCAGCACTGTCTGCTTTCCGGCTGACGACGCCGGACACCTGGCCGGACCTGATGGTCACGGGCGCCGGGGTCGCGGTCCGTCCTGCCAGCCCCAGCGGGGAAGGGGCATCCCGGCTGATTGAAGCACTGGTGTTCAATCAGGGTTCCAGTGTGGCGGCGTCGTTTCGGGTTGCCTTCTATCGTGGCTTTGCTACGGCCCATGGCCTGATGGCCGAGCTTGAGGCCGAACCGCTTCAGCCCGGATGCTCCTCCCGGGTCCGGCTGGTGCTGACCGAAGAAAACCTGCCGGAATGGCTGGTCGTCGTCGTTGACGCCGACGGCCGAACCGGCGACCTGCACCGTGAAAACAACTGGTGCCGATGCTTTCTGGGTGGTGCGCCGGGCGTCAACGAGCCCGATACGCCGGTCCTGGGAGTGCTGGACAATGAACTGCTGCTCAATGGCGCCCGGCCGGATGAGGTGCTGTTCCTGGGGCCGGGGCAGGGCGTCGCTGTTTCCGGACTGGCCGTGGCCAGCGGGGCCACCGGAGCCGTCCAATACGCGTTTCAGGATAACGGCCGGGAGCTGGCCACGGGAACATGTGTTCTTGACACGGGACCGGGCGCGGTCTTGGCGACCGACTGGTTCCCCGAGGCCGGGACGCATGTGCTGCGGCTGATTTTGACTGGCGAGCCTCCCGGAGCGGTCATGGACGCCGTCACGGAACTGGTGGTGACCGTGGTCGATGAAGGCGCCCTGCTGCAGACCTGGCAACAGGTCAATGGCAGCTGGCAGAAAAGCTCCATGTATCCGGCGCGTGATTTTGTCGAAATCGAACCGCTGTGCGCCGATGCCGAGGCCGAAGTGACCTTGTGGGTGGAAGACGTCGCCGGCGTCTTCCTGGGGGCGCCAGTGCCGTCGGGTGAACGCCCAGGGCGCTATCACTGGCACACAGGCGCCCATCCGCCGGGCGCATATCGCGCCTGCGGCCGGTTCCGACAGCGCCGCAACGGCGCCCTGCTGGCCGAAACCACAACGCCGTTTGACATCATGCCGACGGATGTTTGCTCCGGCCTGGTCATGACCGGCATCGACCGAGAGAACATCCTCGCCTGCGGGCAGACGCTGCTCGTGCAGCCCGGAGCGCAATGGCAGGCCGTGACCAATGTCGCCGGCGCCGGTTGTCAACTGACCTGGCATTGGGAAGGCGAGGACGGCACACGGCTTGATTCCATGCCGAGAATCCGCCTGGATGTGCCTGTTGATTTGCAGGCCATGACCCAGAGGACGGCACTTGCCGAGGCTCTCCAGGTCTCTTTCGCCGAGCCTGGCCTGTATTGGCTGCTGGTCGAACTGACCTGCGGCGAAACCCGGCTGCGCGACGCCGTGTCCTTCCTGGCCGTTGCCAGGCCGGTGCCAGTCGTTGAAAACCTCGTGGCGCCCGAGTGCGTCGAAGCCGGCTTGGAACTGGTGACGACGCGCATTCGGCTTACCGTCGCCGACGCCGCCAAAGGCCTGTCCGCCGGCGAACCGGCGACGTTTTCCACCGGGCCGTTTGCCGCCACAGTGGACGACGACAGCGGCGCGGCCGTGCAAATCCCTCTGCTGGACATCCGTGACCGCCGTGGAGTCCTGGTGGACGGCGGCGTCCTGGTCAGTCGTGTTGAATACGGCCGTTGCCGTGGTGATGCCGATCTGGCGCCGTCGCGGACCGAAGGGTCGGTTGCCTTGCATCAGATCAGCCAGGGCTGTGCCCAGCTGGACTACGCGCCGACTGGCAGCACTCTGCGGGAAAATCAGTGGGCGACGGTGGTCATCGCCATCCATCTGGCCAGCCAGGAGGGCACTTCCTGGGGCATCGGCCGGCAAATCGGCTCAGTCGAAGTCTATCTGACGGGGGTGACGCCATGACGCTCGGACAACCGCCATTCAGGGCCATCGTCGCGTCTGCCATGATTCTGGCGGCATCATGCCTTGCCGCCGCCGGCTCCGACGCAGTCCCCGCTCTGGTCATGCCCCCGCACGAAACCCTGTTCAGCCAGCGGACGTTCGCCTACTGGGCGGCCTTGACCGGCCCTCGCGACGCTTATGACGGCGGCACCTATCAGTGGACGGCCATACCTTCGGACACGGTCATCATCAGCCACGCCCAGATGGGCGAGGCCCGCACCTATCCGCCGCGGACGATCCATGACGCCTGGAACCTTGAGGAGGACATCTATTTCCGGCTGGATGACGATGCCGTTGAAGGCGGCCTGCTGCTCAAAATCGAGGTCGTGCTGCCGGATGGCACCACCTTGTACGGCGAAAAGGAGCACCGCGTGGAAAACTGGACCGTGCCGCAGTTCCGGGAGGACATCGTCAAGCGCCGTCGATACTGCCTGGCGCGGGGCCTGCACTGGCTGCAGAAACGGCAACGGCCGACCGGCGGCTGGACTGACCGCAACTGGATCAACTACAGCCAGTTCCAGGCATATGACGACTGTTATGTCGATCCGCCGCCATCCGAGCCCAAGACTCCGGCGAACCAGCATCTTTTTGAACAGGATGACGGGTTCACCCTGGCCAATACGGCGTGCGCGCTCTGGGCCTTTGGCAACTGCGGCTTCGGCCTTGGCGACTTGCATGACAATCCGTTCCGTGGCACGGTCGCGGCCGCCATTGCCTATGTGATGGACAGGGTGCATGGCCTCACCCTGCCGGCGGGCGGGGACGACTTTGACCATAACCGCAATGGCGCGGGGGTGGTTTTCGGCGAGGACCAGAGATTCCAGGGGTATGTGCATCCCATGACGGTGGCCGGACTGCTGGCGGCCGGGCTGCCCGGCCTGGCGGTCACGGTCGAGGGGCGGAGCACTGTCCTGGCCGAAGTGGTGGAAGACGCCTGCGACACCATGGCGTCGACCCTGCTGACCTGGGGAAAGGGCGGCTGGCCCTATCAATATGACGTCAACAGCGGCTTTGACCAATCCATCGCCGGGTGGCACTACCTGGCCATGGATGCCAGCCGGCAGTGGGGCATCACGGTCTCGCCGCGAATCTACCGCGAATACATGGGCTTGCTGCAACGGCATTTTGACGATGCGACCGCGTGGTTCATCTACAAGTGCGATTCGCCGTCCAAGACGTATTCGCTGGCCGCTTCGGGGCTGACCGGGCTGGCCATGGCCGCGGCCGCCGACCCTGAACACGACGTCTTCCTGCCCGATGGGCAGACAGCGGCGACGGCCGGGGAAATGTTTGTCCGCACCACTCATATGCTCAGCCTGGGCATCCGCGGCGGCGGCCGCAAAGCCAGCGGTTATTTCATGTGGACGATTGTCCGCGCCCTGCAGAAACTTGGCATCCGGAATATCTTCAGCTATGGCACGAGCGTCGACTGGCGCTATGCGGCGGTGCCATTTCAGGAGGGCGACAACCGCGCCATCTGGAGCAAGACGATCGACATGCAGCAACCCGATGGCCGCTGGCGCTTCAACAACCGGGACTTCTCCTACATGGATTACAGCGACGAGCTGGAAACGGCGTTCATGTTGCTGGTGCTGTCGGACGAGGTGGTTCGCGATACGAGCCTTTTCAGCGATTTGCGCGTGACCACGGCGATTCCCGCCGCCGTGGCCTCGGCTCTCGTCCGGAATCCATTCACCGAACAGGTCGCCGGAGCCGGTGATTCCGTACTTTTAAGTTGGGAGCAGGAAAGCTGGGACGGCCGGGATGCCCTTGATCTCTCGCTGCAGTATTTTCTCCCGGCCGGGCTGGGCGAGGGCGCCGTAACCGTGCAGGAGAATGTCATGGTTGAATATCGCAACACGCTCGGGGCCGAGGAAAGCCTGCGCCTTGGTCCGCTTCAGGTTGTCCGCCACGGCGCCAGGTATGGACTTGAGCTGATTGCGCCGGAAACGGCGTCGGTCGGCGATCCGGTTCCCATCGTGCTTCAGTTCTCGTTGCCGCGCGGTGACGCTCAGCGCCTGGTCGGGCTCCCGCCCGGTTCCAGCGGAACCGTCCAGGTGGCCTTCAGCAGCGGTGTAGCCGCCCCGGTGCAATGGACCGGCGTGGAGATGTATGGCGGCGACGGCCAGGAATCGCCCTGGATGTCTTTTGCCTACCGTCCCCACGAGCTGTTTCAGCAATCCCTGCCATTGCCAATGACACTGGAGCCTGGGCCGCCGTCCTTCTGGCGTTTTGCCCCCGCTTCCGGCGCCGAGCTGCTCGCCACGGTTTCCGAGGCCAGTCCAGGGCTGCGGCACCTGCTGGTTTGGTATAATGCCGCGCCTGTGCAGCTGACACTGTCTGTTGCCAGGGCGGATCATCCGGAATCCGCGGTGCTGCTGATACGCGTCCTGACGGCAGACGAGTTTGGTCACGCAGGTGAAATCGAGGAAGTCGTCTGGGATACATCCGGCTGGCGGCCCGGACGTCATGTCCTGACTGCCAGAATCATCCGACAGCCGGGCGACATCATTATCGAAAGCCATGGCGAAATGCTGCTGGCCGGTTCGGAAGCCCGTGTTCTGGAGGCCGCCATCGCGGTCGCTCAGCCTGCGTACCGGAAGCATGAGTCTGCCAGCCTGACCAGTACAGTTGAGCGGTTGTCCGACTGGCCAGACGGCATGGGGGCGACAGTAAATGTGACCGTCATGGCCCAAGCCGGTGAGGCTGGCGAGGCTCGATCGCCATTGTTCCAGGCATCCTGGCGCCTGGCTTCCCTGCCCGAGCAGGCCAATTGGCGGAAAAACTGGCGTGTGCCCTTGGACGAATGGCCAGTCGGAACGTGCCAGGTGCGACAATGCGTGTCGGTTGACGACGGTCAAACCCTGTTGGCCGAGGCCCTTTTCCAGGTGGTTGACGCGGAGCCGGCTGGACCCGCCATCAGGGGATTTTTTCACCAGGATGGATACCGGGTGACAAGACCCGAACCGTTGTCTGGATTATACTCGATTGAACACAACAATCTTGATGCGTCGGAAGCCGTGGTCGCTGCCATCCTCATTTACCACTTGCCGGAAACAGGAGAGGGACATGAGGTCGGATGCTTGGCCGGAACGACCCAAAGCGCGGCCGAATCCAGCCTCCTGGGAACCTTCCGACTGGATGATCTCGGCTTTCTGGAGAATGGCACCTATATGTTGGCCTTGAACGGACAGGCTGACTCGGTCCCGGCAACCATCCTGGATGTGGTCCCTCTCGAAATCATGAGCAGCAGTGAGCCCGACCCCGGCACGACGCCCGACCCCGGCACGACGCCCGACCCCGGCACGACG
>CAYOUR010000207.1:0-6545 GCA_964407145.1 uncultured Lentisphaeraceae bacterium
TCCGTCCAGCACATCGCCGCCATGGTGGCGATTGACGTGACCACGCGACTCGGCGCCCGGTCGGCAAACCGCCGCCTTGGCGGCGGAAGCATCAAGCCTGAACGCGGCCCAGGCGCCCGCCCGAATGCCGCCGCCTCCGAGGCACTGCCGCCGCCGGCCTATGGCCTGCCGCGACGCGGCCCCGCTCTGATCGGCACCACGGCCACAACTGCGCCGCGACCGCTGACAAGTGGCGCCTGGCTGCCGACAACAACCGCCCAAATACACTCCGTCGCCCAGCACGCGGGCACGAACGCCATTGCCTGCGTCCTGCCCGACCGACTGGCCAGGCAGGCTGGCCTCAAACCCGGCGATTCCTTCCCGGTCGGCTCGCTGAGCGGCACCTTCACCCTGACCGTCACCGGAACGGTCGCCGACGCCCCAGACCTGCCCCTTCTCAACCGACTAAACGCCAAAGGCGAAAAAACACACGCCGCGCCCACCAATGGCATCCTGGTGCAATGGGCCGACGCGGAACGCGTCGCCGGCGGACCGCTGACTCCCACCTGCATCGCCCTCAAGCTCCAGCCCACAGCCGACCTCAACACAATGCTCCAATCCACCGGCGCCGGTTGGACAGACGACATCGCCTGGGTGACGGCCGCCGACCTGGCCGCCGCCAGGCAATCATCGCACGCCGTCAATTTCCGGAAGATGCAGGCCTATTCCGCCACCGGCCTGGCCATGCTGGTTTCCTTCGTCATCATCTTTGCCAGCCTCGGCATGGGCATCGACGAACGGGTCCGGCAACTGGCCGTCCTGCGAACAGTCGCCCTGACAAGACTGCAAACAGCCGCCGGCGTCCTGACCGAAGCCGTCCTGCTCGGCGTCATCGGCTGGGCCGGCGGCCTGGCCTCCGGGCGCTTCCTGCTCGCCATCCTCCCGGCCGTCTCCGAATCAGCGGCCAGCCGCGTGGCCGACGCACGCATCGGCGCCTGGACAATTGGCCTGACCGGCCTGTGCGCCGTGGTCGGCGCCCTGGGCGCGGCGCTCTATCCGGCCTGGCGCGCCACCCGCATCCGACCGCTGGACGCCATGGCGCCGCTGACCGTCACCGAACGGCGCCGGATTCCACCGGGCATCATCCTGGCGGCGCTGCCGTTCCTGCTGGTCAACCCCGTCGTGGTCTTCCTGCCGGGGCTGCCGGAGCTTGTCCGTATCCGAATGTATGCTTTCCTGGGCTGTCCAGCCATGGCGCTTGGCTTCGTGCTGCTGGCCCCGGTTATCTGCTCCGGCTGCCGCCTGCTTCTGCAAGGCGCCATGTCCAGGCTGCTTGGCCTGGAACCGCATTTCCTGAAATCGCAGCTTGACGCCAATCTCTGGCGGGCGGCCGGAACCGTGACCGCACTGTCCATCGGCCTGGGACTGTACATGACGACGCTCATCTGGAGCGCCTCCATGCTCATTCCCTTCCTGCCCGGCGCCTGGATGCCGGACGCCTTCGTCGCCATCATGCCTGGCGGCATCACCGCGGCCTCGCTGCCGGAGGTCCGCCGCATTCCCGGCATCCACTCGACGGCCTGCCTGCCGGTCGCCGTGGAGCAAGTCCGCCTGGCCGCGGACTTGACCGGCAGCGCCGGCCGCCAAAGCGTCATCCGGCAGGACAACGTGGTCGTGCTCGGCGTCGACCCGGCGGCCGGCCTGGCCGGCCCGAAGCCGCTCCTGCCCTTTGCCTTCAGCCCGGCATCTGACCGCGACCGCGCGCTGACCGAGCTGTCCAGCCGCGGCAATGCCTGCCTGATTCCGACGCATTTTGCGCTGGCCGCCAACCTGAAGGTGGGCGATGACTTCGCCGTCCTGCCCCCGGACAACCCGGACCAGCCCGTGACCCTGCATGTGGCCGGTATCATTGAGCTCAAAGGCTGGCACTGGTTTTCCAAGTTCGCCGGCATCCGGCGCAATGCCAGCCGCACCGCCGCCATGATCTTCGCCTCCGAGCAAAACACCCGGCGCCTGTTCAACCTGAACCGCGTCAACTACCTGTGGTTCAATCTGGAGCCGAAGGCGGACATAACCGCCATCAACAACGCCCTGCAAACCGTCGCCGACCGGCACCTGGGCGAAAACTACCACATCCCCGGACGCGGCCAGGCCGTCATCAGCCGCCAGCATCTGCAAACGACCGTCACCGCCGAACTGCATCGGAGCATCCACAACCGCACCGACACCATGGTCGCCGGCATGCTCAAAATGCCGTTCCTGATCCTGCTGGTGACCTCGTTCGCCGTGGCCAACACCGCGGTGGCCGCCCTCCGAGCCCGCCGCCGCGAAATCGGCATCATGCGCGCCGTCGGACTGAGCGGCGCCGGGCTGATGCGGCTCATCCTGGCCGAAGCCGTCATCATCGCCGCCGCCGCCGGCGTTGTCAGCCTGGCCTTCGGGCTGTTCGCCGGCGTCTGCGGCGCCCAGATGTCCACCCACCTGAGCTTCTTCGGCGGCATGGGATGGAATTTCGCCGTGCCCTGGCCGGAACTCGGCCGCGGCTTCGCCATCACCCTGCTGGTCTGTCTGGCCGCCGCCGCGCCCGTCGCCATCGCCGCCGGATGCCGAAAACCACTCGGATTGATCGAATAACCGCGGCATCATGGACAACCGATGGACATCAGTGCCCACCGGTATCCATCAGTGCCCATCTGTGTCCATCTGCGGTTCAATTTCTGTTCGCGGCCGCCGCCCGCGACCTACTTCACCCGCAGGGAGTCAATCAGTTCGATCACCCGGGCGCGGATGGCGCGCAGATGGGCGTTGGTGACCGCCCCGTTGCGGCAAGTCCAGCCGATTGTCTTCCACATCTCTTCGCGCGCTTGTCCGGCCTTCTCGCCGCGGGCCCGCACGGCCGGGTCGGCGTTGGCAAGCGCCGCCTTGATCATGCCGTCGAGAACGGTCAGAAAACGGTGGTCGTAGATGCCCTCGCGGATGCCCTCCCATTGCAGCGTCGGGATGATGCCCTTGCGGTCCGGCGTCGGATAAACCGTGCACGCCTCCTTGCGCTCGCCGTGCCCCCACCCGTCAAAGTCGTTGTAGGGGTCGTTCTTGGCCCGCAGCAACGTCCAAGTATAGGACCCCGTGAACTGCGCCCGCCATACCAGCACCCCGCCCAGATGACGGTTCGAATAGATGTTGCCGTCCTCAATCAGGTTGCTGTTCGTGTAGCAGCCGGTGGCGTACTGCCAGAATTTGTCGCCGGCGGCCAGCGTCTCCTCCCGCAGAGCCGTCGTCGCCGCTTCGTTCGGCGTGGAGCCGTAGCCGACGTTGTTGTAGCAGCGGTAGTCAAGCCACGGGTCAAGCACCTCGCGGACAAAGGCCCCGTAGCAGGTGTTGAACGTCTCGAAGCCGGCCTCCTTGACCAGGCGCAGCGTCCTGGTCGCCTCCTCGGCGCCATGCCGCGCATTCGGCTCGTCGACCGTGTGCACGCAGTATTCCGGCCAGCCGTCCTCCTCGCCCAGACGGCGCAACGCCGCCAAAAAGTCCCCGAAGGCCTGGCGGAAATCGTCGTTGTACTCGACCTGGTCGAGTTTCATGCCACGCTTCAAGGCGCCTTCCATGCCCTGAATCGACATCACGGCCACGCCGTCAAAGCCGATCTCCTGGTACAAGCGCATATAGTCCCGGAAACGCCCGAAGTCGACGCCCAGAACCCCGTTTTCCCAGGTGAGGACCGCGTCATACAACGGGTACATCATCAGGGCGTTGAAACCCTGCTCCCGGAACAGGCGCATCTCGTGCCGAATCTCGTCGTCGGAATAAATCTTCCAACGGATCGGGTCGCAGTACAATCCCCAAGTCATGCCCCGGACTTCCGGCAACGCATAAGGCAGCACCCGCACCGCGACCTGGACGGCTTCGCCACCAGGGCCGGATACCGCCCCGCGATACCAGCCCGGAACCGCGCCGGCCGGGATCGGTATGCGCAACGCCAGCTGCTGCGGCAACCGCGCCGTCAAGTCAAAACTGTCCTTCTCCTCCATCATCTCCGGAATGACGTGGTAGGTGGAGGCGTTCCAGTCGGTCAGCTGAGGCCACGTGCGCACCACCCGCAGCTCAATCGAATCGCCGGCAATCCTGGCGCCGTCCGGCCCGGACAGGTCCGACACCGCCAGGCGCACCTGCCGTGCATCGCGCAGCGGATACAACGCAAAGAACTGCACGGACCAGCAGCCCGGCGCCATCGCGTCGGCTATCTCACGCACCAGCTCCTCCGGCCGCGGACGGCTGTTGGGCCGGACATCGCCCGGCTCCTGGCGCTGAAACACCTGGAAGCCGCGGGCCACGTCGGCCGGACCGGCCGGCGCCGGCTCGTGGTTTTCCAGCCATTCGATCTCGTGGTACATTTCGCCCATGCAGACGGCGACTTTGTCGTTGCGGGCGGCGATCGTCTTTCCCTGCCCGTCGCGGACGTCCGCCCGCAGCTGCCCCAGCACCAGGTCGCCAAAGCCGAATTCAAAGTGGCAGGCGGAGTTCATGCTGGGCGCGCCCGCCCATTGCTTCTGCAACGGCGGCCGGCCGGAGCCGTCAGTGAACGTGAAGTCCAGCACGGCCTGGACGCCAGGGACTTCCAGCAGACGCTGGCTGAAACGATAACCGACCAGGGAGTGCTTCTTGTCCACCGACAGGGATTCCTGCTGCAGAAGCGGCAGAGCCAGCCGTTCGGGCCGGTCCGCCACCACAGGTTCGGCGCCGCGCGCCAGAATCAGGGTCATGTCTTCATAGCCCAAGTCGCCGGCCTGGCCCAGGCGCAGGCTCCAGAGCCGTCCCTGCTGGCCGTCCGCCACCGGAATGACCAACTTGCAGACATGCTTCGGTTTGCCCACGGTGCTGTCCTCGGCCACGACGGCGCCATCGCCATCCCAGACCGTGACCGCCACGTGCTCCAGACTGGGCGCGCCCTGGACCACCAATTCGACCTCGCGGCTGTCCCCCAGAACCTGAAAATAAAGACGCGGGCAATCTTCGATCAGGTGCAGCGGCTGGGACTGGGACGCCGCCACAAAACACATGCCGCTCGGATTGCGGACGATCACCGAATTGCCCCCGGAATTGATCTCCAACGCATAAATGCCCGGCGCCAGGCCGGTCTTCTCCACGACTTCCCCGGTGTTGACGCCGACGTCCCCATCCAAAAGCAATTCCCCCGAAAGACGCATCAGCCGGTACGTGGCCCTGAAGTCGTATTTGCCAACCTGCTTGTT
Source organism: uncultured Lentisphaeraceae bacterium (assembly GCA_964407145.1). Taxonomy (GTDB): domain Bacteria; phylum Verrucomicrobiota; class Lentisphaeria; order Oligosphaerales; family Oligosphaeraceae; genus JAAZKI01. The sequence continues at coordinate 5,229 of CAYOUR010000207.1, forward strand.
GAACAATTCCACCGACAGCCGGCCGGATGCGTCCGGCGACACCTGCAGCTGGTGGCTGCCGCGGAAACGCATCACCTCCCCTTCCGGCGCCGGAGCCTGCTCAATCGCGGTTGCCGACAACGACACAAAGCCTCCAGGAATGACATCCAGACCCGGCGCGGCAAGCGTTCCCAGCGTCAGACCGGCCGCCAACAACGCCTTGCACCAAAGCTTCTTTCCAATCATGTTCCTTGCTCCTTTTTGGCTGTTGCCTTTATGGACACTCGACCACCAGGCCGTCGTAGGCCAGATGGATATTCTCCGGCAATCGCCCTTCCGTTTCAACGTGGCCGATGTCATGCGTCAGATGCGTCAGGTACGTGCGGGCGGCGCCGATCCGGCGCGCCTCCGCAAATGCCTGCTCAAAGGAAAAATGCGTCGGATGCGCATGCCAGCGCAGGCCGTCGATGATCAATACATCAAGGTCGTGCAGCAGCGGATACGACGCCTCGGGAATGCGACTGCAGTCGGTCAAATAGGCCAGCCGGCCAATCCGGTAGCCCATGGCCGCACCGCGGCCGTGGCGCAAGGGCACCGGCTGAACCGAAACGCCGCCGACCTCCACGGCAGAACCGTCCACCACCCGCAGGTCCAGCCGCGGAATGCCCCAGCCCAGACGGAAATCACCGTCGGAGAAAATGTAGTCGAAATGCTGACGCACGAATTCAACATCGTGCTTCTGGGCATACAACGGCAGCATGGCCCGGCTGAGGCGGGTAAAGCCACGCAGGTCGTCAATGCCATGCAGGTGGTCCGCGTGGGTATGGGTGAGGAACACGGCGTCAATCCGGCCTAGCCTGGCCCGTAAAGCCTGTTCCCGCAAATCCGGGCCGATGTCAAACAAAAGCGTCGTGTCGCCGGTCTGCAGACAGCCGGCCGACCGCAACCGCCGGTCGCGCGGGTCGGCCGACCGGCACACGGGACAGGCGCAGCCGATCATCGGCACCCCATACGATGTCCCCGAACCTAGAAATGTGAAGCGAAACCCCATGTTGAACCCGAAAATGCCGACGCCCAGGTTTTTTCGTTATGACCATAGAACATAGCACTTCCGGCCATTTTTGCGCACGACCACAGCCCCTTTTCAGGTTTTTTCCGCAATCGGTCACCCATTGAGAATTGCGCCATGGTATGGTGCCGTCGTCCTTAGCATCATGCCCGGCAAATGAGGATGGACGACCTACGGCAGCCTGAAGGCTAGACGACCTACGGCAGCCTGAAGCCTGGACTGCATAGGACCGCCCGGAGGGCGGGACAAACATAACCCCGGGTGACCGA
>CAYOUR010000208.1:0-1546 GCA_964407145.1 uncultured Lentisphaeraceae bacterium
GCGCTGCGGGGTGGAGATCACCGACAGCCCATACGTGGTCGCCAACATGCGGATCATGACCCGCATGGGCGCCCCGGCCCTGGCGCGGATCGAGCGCGAAGGCACGTTCGTGAAGGGCCTGCACTCCACCGGCGAGCTCGACCCGGAGCGCCGCTTCATCATGCACTTCCCCGAGGAGCTGACGATCAAGTCCTACGGCTCCGGCTACGGCGGCAACGCCCTGCTGGGCAAGAAGTGCCACGCCCTGCGCATCGCCTCGTACCAGGCGCGCAGCGAGGGCTGGCTGGCCGAGCACATGCTGATCGTCGGCATCGAGAATCCCGCGGGCGAGGTGAAGTATGTCGCCGCGGCCTTCCCGAGCGCCTGCGGCAAGACCAACCTGGCCATGATGGAACCGACCATCCCCGGCTGGAAGGTGGAGACCATCGGCGATGACATCGCCTGGATGAAGTTCGGCGAGGACGGCCAGCTCTACGCGATCAACCCCGAAGCGGGTTTCTTCGGCGTCGCCCCGGGTACGTCCATGAAGTCGAATCCCAACGCGATGCGTACGATCAACCTGGGCAATTCGATTTTCACGAACACGGCCATCACCCTGGACGGCGGCGTGTGGTGGGAAGACCACGACGACAAGCCGCAGCATCTGGTTGACTGGCTGCGCCGGCCGTGGACGCCGGCCTCCGGCGCCAAGGCCGCGCATCCGAACGCCCGGTTCACGTGCCCGGCCGGCCAGTGCCCGGTGATCGCCCCGGAATGGGAAGACCCGAAGGGCGTGCCAATCAGCGCGTTCCTGTTCGGCGGCCGCCGCAAGACGGTGGTTCCGCTGGTCAACGAGGCGCTGGACTGGGAGCATGGCGTGTTCCTGGGCGCGACCATGGCGTCGGAAACGACGGCCGCCAACCTCGCGGAAGTCGGCAAGCTGCGCTTCGACCCGTTCGCCATGCTGCCCTTCTGCGGCTACAACATGGGCGATTACTTCAAGCATTGGCTGAAGATCGGTCGCAAGGCCGGCGCCAAATTGCCCAAGATTTTCTATGTGAATTGGTTCCGTCGCGGCGAAGACGGCCATTTCCTGTGGCCCGGATTCGGCGACAACAGCCGCGTCCTGGAGTGGGTCTTCGACCGCTGCAATGACAAGGCCGCTGTCCGCAAAACCCCGATCGGCTATCTCCCGGCCCAGGGCTCGCTGGACATCAAGGGCCTGAAGATTTCCAATGATGATCTCGAACATCTGCTGGAAGTCGATGTGGCCGGCTGGAAGGCCGTGGTGCCCCAAATCGAAGAGCATTTCGCCAAGTTCGGCGACCGCCTGCCGGCCGAAATGAAGCAGCAGCTGGAAGCCCTCAAGGCCCGCTTGGGCTGACACTCGGGCAGTCAGATGCCCTTTGAGCCTTGAACACGTGCGGCCGCCAAGCGACTTCTCGCTTGGCGGCCGCCGATTTTTGGGGATTGAATCCAAGCCTATCCCCAACTCGCCCCGGCGGCAGCGTCTGCCGCATGGTGTCCCGCCTTCAGCCTGCCGTATGTCGTCCAGACCGTATGTCGT
>CAYOUR010000208.1:1646-6459 GCA_964407145.1 uncultured Lentisphaeraceae bacterium
TGCCGCATGGTGTCCCGCCTTCAGCCTGCCGTATGTCGTCCAGACCGTATGTCGTTCAGGCTTTAGCCTGCCGTATGTCGTCCAGGCCGTACGTCGTTCAGGCTTTAGCCTGCCGTCTGTCGTCCAGGCCGTATGTCGTTCAGGCTTTAGCCTGCCGCCAGCCGTCCCGGCTCCAGGCGCCCTGTGAAGCAACATACAAAGCCCCCAGGAACGCGGCGCTTTGGCCGTGTCCCAGGGGGCTATTGTCTGTCATGCAGGTTGTCAGGCCGCTGTTGCGGTGCAGTCTCACTTGTTCCAGTAGCCGAATGCTTCCCAGACCACATGCGTGGCGAAGCCGGCGGCCGGGTCGGGCCAGCTGCTGTCATAGGTCTTGAGGCTGTTGGTCAAGGTCTTCCAGCCCTGTACATGGCCATCGGCATAGGCGACGTTGGCGTTGCCGTTGTGGCTGCTCCGCATATTGTAGTGCTGGCCGGCCAGGACATAGGGGCTGCCACCGCCGCCGCCCTGCTCTGATACGATCATGCACTGGCTTGGACGTTTGATGTCGGCGAGCGGGCGGCCCTTGTGGAACATTTCCCCGGCCGGGTAGACGCCCATGGTGCTGGACGTGCCCGAGCCGCGCGGCATGCCGTAGTTGACCAGGTAATTGTTCCAGGTCGTGCTCGGGCACATGAACGGCTTGATGTCCCCGACATAGTGGCAGATCACCGCCGCCCAGCCGACAAAGTAGACGCCGGCATAACTGCCGGTGCCCAGCAGGAACTTCGGCTCGGCCGGCCAGGGGGCTTTCGTGTTGTCTAAATAGGGCATCTGCGTGCCCGGGAAAAAGTCCTCGTTGTCCTGGGTGTACAGCAGCTGGCCCAGGCCCAGCTGCTTCAAATTGTTGACGCACGAGATGTTGCGGGCTTTCTCCCGGGCTTTGCTCAAGGCCGGCAGCAGCATGGCCGCCAAAATGGCAATGATGGCAATGACAACCAGCAGCTCGATCAGGGTAAAAGGCTTCCTTTTCTTCAACATGATCTCTTTCCTCCGGGGTGGATTACGGCATCGCCGGCGGTGGCGACGGGTCGCCGCAGCGGCTGCGGTAGTAGCTCAGGTATTTCTCATAGGCCAGGTCATAGCGCCGGGTCTCGTCCGCTGTGAACTGCCGGCGGCGTTTGGCCGAATTGTCGTTGATGACCGTAGCGCCAACGGCCAGGATATGCAGGAAAGCGTCCAAGGTCGTCTTTTCGTGCTGTTCGAAGTCCTCGCAGGTCGCGTTCAGCTGGGTGAACGTATCCTGCCCCAGATGTTCGGCCAGCAGTCCGGCTTCCTCCTTGACGCTGGCGACGTGGCTGGCCAGGTAGGACAGGGTCTGTGCCAGTTGCTGCAGCAGATGCAGGAAATGCAGCACTGGCCGGTCCCACAGCCCATGCTTGGGAATACAATGCATGAGGGACGATTTTTCCGTGGTGGCCAGGACTTCCTGGATCAGGTCCAGGCAACAGCCGTACATGGCCGTACGGCCCTTGCAGGTTTCCTGCCAGGGGCCTGGTTGGGCGATTTCACCCAAGTGGGTGAAGGCGGCATTGCGGCGCGCGGTGCCGACGCAGTGGTTCAGCTCGGCCAGCGTCTGGGCATGAATGCGGGAAGAGGGCATGGGCGTCTCTTGCGGCTGGGCACAGGTCTGGGGCTGGCCGCACGACTCGTGGTCTGAGCGTGGCGTTGCCAGCTGGTCCGGCGCCGTGGAGGTCATGGCTGCTGGTTTGCCGAGGAGGTGGCCGGGGCGTCGATATGAAAGACCCATGGCGTGTCGATCGCACTGATTCTCACGGTGAATTCGCCGGCCTGGTGAATCCAGGCTTCCCGGACGCCGTCCGTCGCCGTGCAGGCGCGCATCAGGCATTGGCCGGTCGCGTCGAACACATCCAGTCGCAGACGGCCGGCGCCGAGCTGTTCGTGGCTGATGCGCCAGTGCGGTGCGGCGACCTGTACGGTCAGTGCCTGTTCATTGGCCTCGCCCGTCCACGAGCCCAGGCGCTCCAACGCCTCCCGGGCCGGCTGGGCTTGGCGGAAATTCCATTCGTCCACCATGTCGAAGTAGTGTTCGACCCAGACTTGCCAGCCGTCATCGCTGCCGTGTACGGTCAGGAAGGCCGACTTGACCGCTTCGCTGCCGCTGGCGGAGCCGGCGACGACATTGGCGCCGGTCTGGTTGGTGAGGCGGCGGCTCCAGTCGGAACCGGTGTCACGGAGGACAACGGTAAATGGCCCGCGGCCATTGGGCCGGTAGTGGATGCGCCATTTTCCCTGGGCAAGCGGGAAGGTGTCAGTTTGGGCAATGCCATTGCCGGACCAGCTGAAGGTTCTGACCCAACTGGTGGTTCGGACCTGGCCAAACAGATACGCGGTCGAAACCAGCAGCCAAGCCAAGGCGGCCATGCATAATCTTGTTTTCATTGCGGATTCCTGGCTCCTGAGAAAAAGGCACCCGGGGCGCCAATGGGGGTATCAGCTTTAGTATAACCTGTTACAGAACCGATTGCAAACCGCAGGTGCGTGGTTTCATGGCCGGTCCCGGTGGGAAAACGGCTTTTTGCGGTGGTGTTGCGGGCAAACATTTGTTTGGCGCGGCGGCGGTGTGCCAGGGGCGCCGTTTCAGGTTTCGGCGACGATCAGGGCATGTCCGACCAGAGTGTCAAGGCGGAGCCGGAGCCGGTCGCCTTCCTGTTTGAAGGCCAGTTCGTTGCGGTCGGGCGCCAGGTATACGTTGCGCACGGTCCGGCCGTCCAGCCGCAGGCTGATGTCCAGGTTGATGGCGACGGATGGCTCCTCAATGATTTCCATGACCTGCCCGCGTTTTTCCGGGACATAGCAGAGGAGGTGCAGGAGCCGTCGGCCTGGCTGGTCGGCGACGGTGGCGACCCCGTAGGAGGGGAGGTTGCGGACCGTGACCAGTGGTTCGGGCAAAGCGCGGTGAAGGACGTTGCCCAGCACACGTTTCATGATGCTGGTGGCATGCCGGTAGTAGTCGGTGGCGATGGGAAAGGCGAAATGCCAGGCCTTGCCGTCCAGTGTGCGCAGCAGAGCGGAACCGTCGGTCAGTTCCTGTTCCGGGGCGTAGAGGAATTCGTGGCGGTGGTCCCAGGCGCCGAGCTTGAAGTAGCTTTTCCCCAGGCTGGCACAGGACGCCGCCTGGCCTGGGTGTGGCCGCATCGCAATGCCGGGAGTGTAGACTGTCACCCCCATGTCCGGGATGCCGTCGGCGACTTCCTCGCCGGCATGGAAGAAGGTCGGGTCGCCGGCTTCGTTGCCGAGAAAGACAATGGCCTGCTCAAGTGCCGGCAGGGCGAAGGCTGTGCCATCGGGAGTCATGCCTGACCAGGCCGAGGAAATGACTGTGCCGCCTTCGTCCAGGTAAGTCTGCACCTTGGCGGCCAGGGCCGGCGTCAGGCGGACGTCGTCCGGCAGGAACAGCAGCCGGTAGGGAGCCAGGTCGGCCCGGCTGTCGACGACGTCATATTGGCAGCCGAGCTCGAGCAGCAGCCGTGACGCTCCGGCCAGGATGGCGGTGGCTGCGTTCGGAGTGGTGGCGGCGTGGTCGAGCCAGGGCGCGAAGATGGCCATGTCGGTTCGCGGGCGGGCCCCGTCGGTCCATTCATCCAAGGCGGCCAGGCGGGCATAGACGCGGCCGATCATGTCGTAGACGGGTTTCTGCAGGGCGCCGGCCGGGTGGAGGTGGTCGCCGATGCAGCAGGCGCCGCCATTGGCCACGGAATTGATGCAGTCGTAGAACAGGGCCGGTTCCGGCCGCAGTCCGCCCAAGTCGCCCCAGGAGCGCTGGAAACGGCCGGTCATGGTGGAGTAGGGTTTGCCCAGGGTGCGGATGTAGCGGATGCGCGAGGGCAGGTAGTCGTAGCCCCAGCCGCCCTGGGGCAGGACTTCGAGCTCGATATGGGTCGGCTGATAGCAGGCCTCGACGCCGAGGAAATAGAGGAGCAGGTCCCGGCGGCTGTTCCGGGCCAGGTCTTCGATGTCTTGTTTCAGGGACAGTTTGGTCTGGTGGGCGAAGTCGGCGGCGTCCTGGGGGCGGTCGATGTCCAGTCCGATCGAGGCCATTTTTTCCAGGCATTCGAAGCCATGGCATGGGGGCGGGTTCATGGAGTCGAAGATCATGCCGTCGACCGGGTAGTTTTCCAGCACTTCGCGCACCAGGGCCAGGATGTGTTGGCGGTAGCCGGAGTTGAAGCACATCTTGCGGAACCAGTGGTTCATGACATCGAATTCATAGACTTGCCCCTTGGCGTTGACGATGCACCATTCCCGGTGGTGCAGGGCCTCGTCGTGGCTGAGTCCGACATTGAAGTAGGCGGAGACCTTGATGCCGGCGTCGTGGCAGGAGCTGACGACTTCGCCGAGCAGGTCGCGGTTCAGCCCCGGGTACATGGTGCCGGCCTTGGTCGGATAATAGCAGAACCCCAGGTTGCATTTGGCGAAGAAGTTGATGTATTCCACGCCGCATTGCTTCAGGGTGGCGGCAAAGGCCTGGCCGTCAAACCGGCTGCCGATGTCCGTGCAGCCGGGCATGGTGTGGAAGTCGAAATGGATGGCGCGTCTCGGAAATGCGGAGAACATGTCGCGGTGCCTTTCCAGGTTGAAGTCGTCGTCAGCTGCAGCCAGGTCGGGGCAATGTGCCTGCCGCTAATATAGCCGCTGTTTGGCTCACGCCCGCATGGCGCCGGGAAAAAACGCTTCGGGAATGGTAACCGGTCACCGATTGAGAATTGCGCCATGGCATGGTGTCGTCGTCCTGGCCGGATGCCCTCTCGTGAGA
>CAYOUR010000209.1:0-6452 GCA_964407145.1 uncultured Lentisphaeraceae bacterium
ATACGGCAGACTGAAGTCTGAAGTCTGAACGACATACGGCAGACTGAAGTCTGAACTACGTACGGCAGACTGAAGTCTGAACGACATACGGCAGGCTGAAATCAAGCGTTTGCCACCACATTTGGCTTTTTGACCGTCATGAGTCAATGGGTGACCGATGACCCGGACGCCGGACACCTGAAGACTGCTGCTGCCTTCCACGGCTTTGTTCCATGGACGCATAAAGGGACGTAATTTGGGAGATGACGGGCCGTTTGGGACGGTGAAAAAGTCCGCATGGGAGGTAATTATCGATGGGCCCGGTTTTAATTTCAGGCAAAAGACTGTATATTTTATTTTGATAGCTTGTCGGTCAATCGTATTGCCGTTCGTGTTATATGGGCGTTGGCGGTTCGGTTGTTGTGCAATTCGCATGGAGTCAGGAAAAGTCTCATGGCATCAGTGCTTCCCTTTGCCGCCGTCATGGCGGGCGAACACGCCGTTCAGGTGGCGACCCTGCCGTATGACGTGATGAACCGCGCCGAGGCCGCGGCCATGGCCGCGGGCAATCCACTCAGCTTTTTGCATGTCACCCGTTCGGAAATCGATTTGCCGGAGGGTCTTGGTCCGTATGACGATGCCGTCTACGCCCAGGCGGCGAAGGCCTGGCGGGCCCTGCGGGAAGGGACTCTGGGGCAGGATGAAGTCGAGTCGTACTACGTGTATTCGCTGGTCAGGAACGGCCTGCGGCAGACGGGCGTGGTCGCCACGCCGACCGTTGACGACTATGACCGCGACCTCATCCGCAAGCATGAGCGGACCAGGAAGGAGAAGGAGGACGACCGCACCCGTCATATTTCCACCTTGCGAGCCCAGACCGGCCCGGTGTTTCTGACGTATCGCGACTCCTCCGCCATCAATGCGATTGTGTCCCGGGCGATGAGCGGCCCGGCGTTGTTTGATTTCACGGCCGAGGATGGCATCCGGCACAGCGGCTGGCGGGTGCCGGCCGCGGACACGGCCGGACTCCGGCAGGCCTTTGCGCAAGTGCCGCTGCTGTATATTGCCGACGGGCATCACCGCGCCGCCAGCGCCAGCCGCGCCCGGGCCAGTCTGGCCGCCGCCGGCGCTCCAGGCGAGTCCGACCGCTTCCTGGCCGTGATTTTTCCGGCCGGGCAGTTGCACATCCTGCCTTACAACCGGCTGGTGCTGGACCTGAACGGTCTGACCCCGCCGGCGTTCCGGGCGGCATTGGCGGACATTGCCGCAGTCCGGCCGGTGTCTTCCGGGACGCCGAACCGTCCCGGGACCGTGTGCATGTTTCTGGAAAGCCAGTGGTGGGAGATGGTGTTTGCCGCGGACCCGACGGCCTCGCCGCTTGACGCCCTTGATGTCAGCATCCTCCAGGATCGTGTGTTGCAGCCGCTTCTGGGCATTGACGACCCCCGCACCAGTCACCGCATCGACTTTGTCGGCGGCATCCGCGGGCTGGGGGAGCTGGAGCGGCGTGTCGGCCAGGGCGAGGCGGCAGTGGCCTTTTCCATGTTTCCGACCACGGTGGCGCAGCTGATGGCGATTGCCGACGCCGGCCAGATCATGCCGCCGAAGTCGACCTGGTTTGAGCCGAAGCTGCGCGATGGGCTGTTCGTGCACGAGATTTGAACGCCGGGCCGCGGTCGTCTTTTTCCGTACAGAATCATCAATCAGGGAGAACCATGCAGATCATCAACGGTGAGATTTATCTTGAGGACGTGCCTGTGACGGCCTTGGCCGCGGCGTATGGCACGCCGACGTACGTGTACGAGGAAAACCGCATCCGCGCCAATTTCCGGCGGGCCCTGGCGGCTTTCCGCAAATACTATGACAACTTCCGTTTTTTCTATGCCATCAAGGCGAACAACAACCTGGCGGTGGCGAACATCCTGCGCCAGGAGGGCGCCGGCATTGACGCGGCCAGCGTCAACGAAATCCTGTTGGCGCAGAAGCTCGGCCTGGGCGGGGAAGACGTCATGTTCAGCGGCAATTTTCTTTCCGACGACGACATCCGCCAGGGTCTGGAAAGCGGCGTCATCTTCAATCTGGATGACGTGTCCCTGTTGCCGCGTGTGATCAAGCTGGGCCGTCCGGAGTTCATTTCCTTCCGGGTCAATCCCGGCTACGGCCAGAGCGAGGTCGGCGACTTTGTCACCAACGCCGGGCCGGAGGCCAAGTTCGGGGTTCATCCCGACCAGGTTTTTGATGCGTACCGCCTGGCCAAGGAGGCCGGCGTGAAGCGGTTTGGCGCGCACATGATGCCCGGGTCGTGCATCCGCGACCCGGAGTACTTCCGGTTCATCACCGAGCTGCTGATGGACATCATCGGCAAGGTCGGTCGGGAACTGTCCATTGACTTTGACTTCATCGACCTGGGCGGCGGTCTCGGCATTCCCTACAAGCACGGTGACCATCAGTTGGACATTGAGCAGGCGGCTTCGCTGGTGGCGGAGGTGTTTCAGAAGAAGATCGCGGAGTATGGTTTGAAGCCGCCGCGCCTGATGATGGAGCCGGCCCGGTACTTTGTCGGCGACGCCGGCTACCTGCTGGGCACGGTGCACGCGATCAAGGACAGCTACTGCCGGATCATCGGCACGGACGTGAGCATGAACACGCTGGCACGGCCGGCCATGTACGGGTCGTATCATCACATTTATGTCAACGGCCGGGAAGACGAGCCGCGCGCCAAGGTCGGGCTGTGCGGGCAGGTCTGCGAAAACACGGACTTCTGGGTGCGGGGCCGTGAGTTGCCGGTCGGGATTGCCTTGGGCGACCTCATCGTGGTGGAGAACGCCGGCGCGTATGGCTACGCCATGAGCTATCAGTACAACGGCCGCCTGAAGCCGGCGGAAGTGCTGGTCAATGGCAAGCGGCACTGGTTGATTCGTGAACGCGAGACCATTGCGGACCTGGTTCGCAATGTGACCGTGCCGGAACATTTGCAGAATGGATAGAATGACTCAGGCCGGGAAGGACGCGTGCCAGCCGGGGGGCGCACACCTGCCGGCGCTGCGTCCATTTCAGAGTCGCCGCTGGCGGGGATGGGTTGACGCGTCCTGGCAGCCGGTCCTGGCCGAGCTTGACGCCTGGCTGACCGACCACCCCGGAACGGTTGTGGTCGACAAGCGGGCGCGGACGGTTTTCCGGGTTGAGACGTCCCAGGGTGTGGTCTATGTCAAGATCATGCGCCATCTGCAGGAGCGGGGGAGGCCGTTCAAAAGGCTGTTGGCGGGCTTGAAGTGGTATTTTCGGCCGTCCCGGGCCTTGGCGGTTTTGCGGGTCAGCAGCGCCATGCTGAGTCGTGGAATCGGCTGTCCCGAGCCGGTTCTGGCGGCCCGGCGCCGGAGTCGGCTTGGATGGCCGGAGGACATTTTCATCAGCCGGGAAGTCGCCAGCCCGTCGGTCAACAGGCTTTTGCACGAACAACGGGATGGGGGGGCGCAGGCTGGTGTCATGGTTTCCGTCGCCCGCGCGGTGGCCCGGCTTCACAACCAGGGTTTTGTGCACGGCGACTGCCTGCCGGGGAACATCAGCCTTGATGCAGATGGGATGGCTTGTTTCCTGGACAACGACCGGACCTGGTTCGCGCCGGTTCTGGGGGCGCGTCGGGCCCGGATGAAGAACCTGCTGCAATTTCTTTCCCGGCTGCCGCCGGTCTTGGACCATGTCGGGTTGGCGGATGTTTTCCTCAACGCGTATTATCAGGCGTCGTCGGACGCGGCGATGTCAGGCGGGCGTCAGAGGGCGCGTTTGTGTCGGGAAGTTCAGCGGCGCCAGGCTTTTTTGTCGGCAAAGCAGGTTGACAAGCGCGGGGGGGCAGTCCTGGCCGGGTCTCGCTCCGGGCGGTCTGCGCGGTAAATTCGTCGTCGCCGGTCTGGCTGTATGTCTGGTCTCTTTGGCCGGGCCAGGAAGCAAAACCGGATTATGATTACGGAGGACGTTCTGCATGTATCTTCACATTGAACCGAAATGGCAGGCTGTTTTCAAGGAGCGCGGCCTGGACAGCTATCGGGCCCTGCTGAATTTCCGCAATGACGCATGCGCCTCCAGTCATGGGCGTGGTGCGACTTGGCGCCTGGAGTTGACGGCTCAGCAAGTCGTTTTCATCAAGCAGGACTACTACACCAAGTTTCTGGTCAATCTCCGCAACCTGGTGCGTGGGCGGCGGCCGTTGTGCAACACGGCGAAAGAGCGCCGGGCCCTGGCCCTGGCCGCCCGGCACGGATTTAGAGTTCCGGAAGTCATCGCGTGGGGTGAGGAGCCGCGTTATGGCCTGCCCAATACCGGCGTGATGGTGATGCTGCCCCTGCCGGGCATGCCAGTCGACCAGTTTGTCGCTGACCCGAAGAACCAGGCTCGGGCCGAGGAGGTGATCAGCAAGGCCGAAGATACGCTGGCGGCCTTGCAGTCCTGCCGTCTGGACTGGAAAACCGACTGCAAGCCGGAGCATTTTTTCATTCTGGACGACGGCACGATCGGCGTCATTGATCTGGAGCGTCTGAGGCTGCGGGACAAGCCTCTGGCGGAAAAACACTGCCAGATGCAACGGCAGCGCTTTCGTTCTTTGCTGCCTGAGCCGTACCGCACCCGCGGACGGTGAGTGATTGCGGGGCCGGCCGGGAAGACGTCAGGCTTTGCCGCTGTTGGCTGCCTGCAGGGCCATGGGGGCGGTGTCTTCGGGCGAGACCTTGTACCAGGCTTCGAGGACGTTGCCGTCCGCGCCGATCAGGAAGGACGACCGCAGGACGCCGAAGTATTTTTTCCCGTACATGGATTTTTCGACCCAGACGCCATAGGCTTCAGCGACGGCGTGGTCCTCGTCGGCGAGCAGGGCGAAATTCAGGCTGAATTTGCCGGCGAACTTTTTCTGTGCGGCGACGTTGTCCGGGCTGATTCCGAGAACGGTGACGCCGGCCTGTTTCAGTTCCTTCCAGGCATCCCGGAGGGAGCAGGCCTGGGTGGTGCATCCGGGTGTGTCGGCCTTGGGATAGAAGTAGACCAGCACCTTGTTTCCCAGGAAGTCTTTCAGGTTGACCAGGTTGCCTTCTTGGTCAGGCAGGCTGAACTGCGGCGCGGCGGCGTTTTTTTCCAGCTTCATGTTGGTTTCTCCTCTTGGGCATGGCGGGCAGGATGGCTTCCAGCGGGTGGCCGGGGTTGGTTGCACCCGCTCACCGGCTGGCGTCTGGGAGACGCCATCATGTCGGCTTTCCGCGGGCGCCATCATGTCGGGTGCATTTGTCTGGCGCCCCGGGCGCTTTGTTTTGGCGGCGCGCCTCGGAGTGGCTCGCGGGTTATGGCGCAAGGGAACCGGTCTTGGGCACGGCCGGCCTGGCTTCCGCGGTTTACGAGAGGGTCTGCCAGATGGTCATGGCGCCCAACAGGAGAGTAATCACGCCGATGGCCAGCCGCAGCTTGTCAGTTTTGATGACTTTGACGGTCCAGGCCGAAAACGGCACCGAGAGCAGGGCTCCCAGGCACAGCCATGGTGCGAGGTGCCAGTCGATCGCCTGCGGATGAATCCAATACATGGCCACGCCGACAATGCATGTCAGGCCCTCGGCCAGCGACGTGATGCCAATGGCGTTTTTGCCGTCGACACCGGCCAGGAGTTGTCCGCCGGTGACCACCGGGCCATAGCCGCCCCCGCTGATGCCCTTGTTGAAAGAAGCCAGGAGGCCAAGGCCGATGATTCGTTTCCACGAGAAAGAAAAGGCGCGGTTGATGGTCGCAATGATGACGATGCCAATGGCAAACACCAGCAGGCCGATGTAGAGTTTGAGATAGAATTTGGGCAGGCTCAAGGCCAGGAGGACGGAGGAGATGGTGCCGAAGATCGAGCAGGAGGCGATCACCAGGGTGACCTTCAGGTGCAGGGGAATCCCTTGTCGGATGCCCTTGACGATTCCTGCTTCTCGCAGGCGCCGGGCGATCAGTGTGACTCGCATGGTCTTGGGCAGGAGGGTGACATTGCCCATGGCGTGATGGGTGAATCCGGCCAGCAGCCCCGTGAAGAGTTCGGAGAGCAGCACTGCCGGGATGATTTGCAGCGGGGCGAAGCCCAGGCACATCAGGACCGGCGTGAGCGTCGTGCCGTAGCCCATGCCGAGGGTTGAGTCGACGTATTCACTGACGAAAGCCAAGGCGATGATGGCCATCAGCATGGCGGCGGTCAGCTCGGTGTCCATGAATCCATTCCCTGTGTTGTTCGCGAAGCATTGGCTTCGGCGTTGTCCTGGGGCGCTGTGCGAAGAACGTCTTGGGGTCGATTCGTGGCCACGGTGCGCCGGTCAAGGCTGTCATGGCCAGGTTCAAGGTCTAAAAGTGGTCAAGAAAAAACCCCAAACGGCGCCAACTGGCACCCCTTGAGGATGTTATGGTATTAAATTGGCGGAGAGACAGGGATTCGAACCCTGGGTACAATTGCTTGTACAACGGTTTTC
>CAYOUR010000210.1:0-6399 GCA_964407145.1 uncultured Lentisphaeraceae bacterium
CCGGAAAAACCAAATCGGCATGGCTCATTTCCGTAGACGAGAGAAGAAACCGTCCACGAAAGAGACCAAAGGCATAAAAGAATCCGTCCCGCCCTCCGTTCGTGCTTTACGTGCCGTTCGTGGACAAAACATCCCTGGTTGCCGGCCGCCTCACGGCTTCCGGGCGATGACAGGCTCGGGCAGGCAACAGAGCTGACGGATGCTCGCCAGGTCGGCGGCGGTCTGGTTCAGACCCGGCGCCGGCGCCTCGATGCGGTCGGCCAGCTCCAGGGCCATGGCCAGCGCGGTGACGCAGTCGACGATGAATTGCCGGCGGCATTCCAACGGCCGTTCCGGCGCCGCCTCCGCCCGCAGCAGATGACAGTCGAATTCGCAGACGCCCTGCCAGCCGAACTGCTTCAGGGCCCAGAACATGAAGGCGGTTTCCTTGAGGCCCTCCGGGCCGACCAGCGGCGGGAAGTCATTGTCGAACTGGGCCTTGATCTGGCTGCCGAAATGGAGGAATTTGAGCTTGTTCATGCTGCAGAGGTAGCTCACGGTCAGGACGGCGTTCATCAGGGCCATGCTTTCGTGCTGGAGCAGTTCCGGGTTGACGCCCCAGAAGTCGGGTTCCCGCAGGCGGCCGAGAATGAAGCCCAGGGCGTGGCCGCTGGTGGGCAGGAACATGTGTCCGCGCGGCTCGTTGGGCTTCGGCTCCACGGTCGCCCCGAGGTAGTTGGTCATGCCCCGCTCGCAAATATAGTCGCGGACGTGGTTGAGGCCGTCGGCCAGCCAGTCATAGACCTTGGTCCAAGGCGTGGTCACCGGCACTTCGAAGCCGTCGCGGGCGACCCAGTAGATGTAATGGCGCGCGCCCAGGACCTGGCCCATGCGCAGGGCGCGTTCGACTTTCAGGCGCGCCAACCGGCGGATGTCGGCATCGGGATTGCAGAGACCGCCATTGCGGAACAACGGGTGGCCATGCAGACTGCATACGGCCGAGTTCACTTTCAGGCCGCCGTCCTCCAGGATGCGCCTGATGTCGCGCAGCCGGGCGTGGCAGGCGCTGGCCGGGTCGAGATCGTCCTCGGGATGCTCGGGGTCCCAGGGCGCCAGGTCGTCGTCATGGAAGCCGGTCGCTTCGATGTACCCCTCCTGGCCGGCCCAGGCGAGGATACGCGCCACTTCCAGGGAGTCGGCGCCGGGGAGCACCTTGCCGCCGAACGGATCCGACAGGGGGTTGCCCACGCACCAAAAGGGCATGGACCGCTCCGTAATGCATGAGAGAGCTTTCACAGCATGTCTCCTTTCCGGGTTGTCGCCGGTTACAGCACACCGGCGGCCCACAGCAGTCCGCGCACCGTGATTTCCAGCACCTGCGGGGTCCGTTCAAAATCGCCGACAACGTGACCGAGCGATGAGTAGAACACGCGGCCTTGGCCGAAGCGGCGCGTCCATGCCACCGGCATGACCGTGCCCGCGGTCCACTCGGCATGACGGCCATCGAACGTCGTCGTCGCCAGGACGTCGTTACCGGGGTCGACATGCATGTAGTACTGCTCACTGTGCAGATCGAAATCGGCAATGCCCCGCATGATGGGATGCCGGTCCTGGACGATATGTACGCGGTAGTCGATCACGCCGCCGGGATGGGCAACCCACTGGCCGCCCAGCATGAACTGGTACTGGGTGCTCTGACGAAAGGCGTCCCCGGCACCGCCATGCCAGCCGCCGATCGCCAGGCCTTTCAGCACGGCGCCGGTGAGCGCCTGCTCTTCGGCCCGGCTGATTTCGCCCATGGTCCACACCGGTACAGCCAGCTGATAGCGCTCCGCCAGGTCCGGCGCCAGCAGACCGGACAGGCTGTCCTCGACATCGACCTCCAGACCCCGGGCGCGGAGACTGGCGGCGACCAGCTCCGAAGTCGGCCCCGGGTCATGCCCGGCCCAGCCGCCCTGGATCATCAATGCTCGCTTGGCCATGATTGCCGCCTTTCACGTTGCGTGACGTTGCGTGTGCATCTCCATCCCGGACCCTGCCGGCGCCCGTTCCATGACCGCCGGCGATGCTTGCGCCGCGGCGCAATCCCGGCTGGCTTTTTGTCATCTGAGAGTTACTGTAATGCAGATTTCAGCGGCTGTCCAACAAGGCAAACCATGCCTGCCGGCTGAATTTGGCTTGGCGTCAAGACCGAGCGCCTGTCCTGGCGCCGCCATCGGTGGTCGGTGGTTCCGAGGCGCCGCCATCACCCATGCCTTCTTCCGGCAAACGACGGCCAATGCCGCGGCATATGTGTTGCGGGCGCCCGAATTCCATGGGCGGCACGGGCGCCGCCGCACCCCGATCACATCCATGCATCAGCCCGTTTCGTCCGCCGGACGCCCCTGTCGACTGCAGTCATCACGAAAGCTCTCAGGACAGCATGAGAACATCCACCGAGCCTGGCGACACCGTCGTTCCGCACGACGCGATGGCCTGCCCCTTGTGCCACCAGCCAGGCGAAACACTGGCCGGCACTGAGTTTCTCCGTTGCGTCGAATGCCAGGGCGTCTATCGTCATTGGCGCCACCACCTGGCCCCCGTGGATGAAAAGGCCCGGTACGACACTCACAACAACGACGTCAATGACCCCGGCTACCAGCAGTTCGTGTCACCGATCGTGTCTGCCGTGCTGCGGGACTTCAGGCCCGGTCATTCGGGGCTTGACTTCGGCGCCGGCCCCGGGCCGGTGATCTCCAAGCTGCTCCTGGACCGCGGCTACCACATTGTGCAATACGACCCGTTCTTTCATCCGCATCCGACGCTGCTGGAAGGCACCTACGACTTCATCGTCTGCTGCGAGGTGATGGAGCATTTCCGTCACCCCGACGTCGAATTCGCGCGTCTGAGGCGTCTTCTGCGGCCGGGAGGCCGGCTGTACTGCATGACCAGCCTCTACCGTGCCGACGCCGATTTCAGGAACTGGTCCTACATCCGGGACCGCACGCATGTCTTCATCTATCACCCGGCCACCCTGGCCTGGGTCAGGCAGCACTTCGGCTTCACGTCCTGCGCCATCGAGGGCCGGCTGATCACCCTGTCATGAACCGCACAAGCGCGCCGTCGCGTGCGGATGCGGGGATGGTCGGTGAGCTTCGGTGTCCATCAGTGGCTTTTCCGGCCTTTCACTCTGCCGCGGCCAGACGCAGGGCAGCGGTGATGCGGCTGATCTCCTCGGGCGTCGTGATGTAAGGCGGCATGGTGTAGAGCCAATGGTCAAAGGGGCGGATCCACACGCCGGTGGCCATCACCACGTCCTGCACGCGTTCATAGCTGGGCAGCTGATGGAGTTCCAAGATGCCAACGGCGCCCAGGACCCGCACCGCCTTGACATTGCCCAACGTGCGGCAGGGCGACAGCTCCCGGCGAAGCTGCTGCTCAATCGCAAAGACACGGCCGGACCAGTCGCCGGCCTTGAACATCGCCAGGGAGGCGCAGCCGGCGGCGCAGGCCAGGGGGCTGGCCATGTACGTCGGCCCATGCATGAACTGACCGGGAGCGGCGGACGAGATGACGTCGGCGACGGCGCCGCTGGCCAGCACCGCCGCCAGAGGGATGGCCCCGCCGGTCAGGGCCTTGCTCAGGCACATGATGTCCGGCACGATGCCGGCGTGCTCCTGGGCGAAGAACTTCCCGGTCCGGCCGAAGCCGGTGGCGATTTCGTCGAGGATGAGCAGGATGTCGTACTTCGAGCATTCCTGGCGGAGTTGGCGGAGATATTCAGGGTGGTAGAAGCGCATGGCGTTGCCGGCCTGGAAGATCGGCTCCACGATGACGGCGGCGATGTCGTCCTGATGGCGTTCGAGCAGTCCGGCCATGGGCGCGAAGTCGTCGTCCTGCCAGGGCTGGCCGAAATCGCACTGCGGCTGGCGCGCGAAGAAGTGGCTGACCATGATGCCGTGGAAAAGCTGATGCATGCCTTCGGGCTCGCTGACGGCCATGGCGCCGGTGGTGTCGCCATGATAGCCGCCATGGATGCTGGCCAGGCGGCAGCGTTTTTTCCGGCCGCGGGCGGCCTGGTACTGCACCGCCATTTTCATGGCGCATTCCACAGCGATCGAACCGGTATCGGCATAGAAGACGCGGTCCAACTGCGGCGGGCAGACTTCCAGCAGGGCTTCGGCCAGCTGGATGGCCGGGCGATGCGTAAAGCCGGCAAACATCACTTGGGCGAACTGCGCGGCCTGCTCCTGGATGGCCTGAATGATCGCGGGCGGATTGTGGCCATGCACCATGCACCACCAGCTTGACACGGCGTCGATAAGCTCGGTGCCGTCATGCAGGCGAAGGCGGGTGCCCTGCGCGGAGGCGACCAGGTTGACCGGCGGCGGCTGCGTCATGGAAGCGTACGGGTGCCAGAGATGCTGGCGGTCAAAGGCCAGAAGACGGGCGGCGTCAGAACTCATGATTATCTCCAAAAAACGACGAGAAGTCGACGCCGGGCGCGTCAGAGCCGATTTCCGGCAGGTCGACAATCGCGGTCCGGTGTCCGTAGCGGGCCAGGTATTTTGCGATCAGGCGGCGCGAGTCGGCGGTGATGACGGCGCCGGCGCCGGCGCCGGCGCTGCCGCCGCCCCACCGGCTCCAATTGTAGACCGTCCCGACGATGGCGAGGCGGCGTACGGCGGCCATCTCCAGGGCCTGGATGGTGTGGTTGAGGCTGCCGAGGCGTCCGGAGGTAACCAGCACCAGCGGCCATTGCTGCTCGGCCACGAAATCGCTGGTGAGCACCTCTTCAGTCAACGGCACGGCCAGTCCGCCGGCGCCCTCCACCAGCACGTGGTCATAACGCTCGGCCAGGGTGGCGACGCCCCGGCGGATGGCGTCCAGGTCGACTTCGCGCCCTTCGAGCCTGGCGGCCAGATGCGGCGAAGCCGGGAAACGGAAAACCTGCGGCGCCGTCAGCCCCTCACGGTCCTCCGGAAGCATGCCGATGCCCATCATTTCCCGATGCTTGAGCAGGTCTTCCGAAAAGCCGTCGTTGCCGGTCTGGACCATTTTGACGGTGATGACGCGCCGGCCTTGGCGGAGCAGAAAGCGCGCCATGGCGCCGGTGGCGACGGTCTTGCCGATGTCCGTGTCAATGCCGCTGACAAAACAGACTTTCATGCGCTTTCTCCGTTTGTGGCAGGATGACGGCCGTCTTCTGGCGCCGCGGGCGCGGACGGATTCTTTTGCGCCACTATCCAGAGTGGGTGGTAGCTCAGTGGCACGCGGCCGTCGGCGCCGGCATAGTCCTGTTGGTAGCGTTCTGAAAAATCCCTCAAGACATGCCGGGTCCACGGTTTTCCCGACTTAACGCCATTGACGCCGGTATCGCGCAGGTGCTCCAGCACCGCCGTGGCATTCGGGAAGAAAAGCACGCGGTGCTCTTCCCTCGCCGCCAGGACCGTGAACTGGCTGGCCTGCAGCAGGGCGACCAAGTCGGCCAGGCTTGAATAGGACAGCGACCGGCCGGTGAGAGCGGCGATTTCCCGGAGGTTGTCCGGCCCGAAGGTGCTGAAGGCCAGCAGACCGTCGCGGCTCAGAAGACGCTGCAGGCGCCGCAGCAGTCCAGGCAGATCAGCGGCCCACTGGAACACGGCGCCGGCCAGCACCAGGTCGGCTTCCGGCAGAGGCATGGTTTCCATGTCGCCGGGCGTAAACTGCGCGCGGGGGCGATGGCAATGGCAGTCAGCGCAAGCGGGCACGATGTCGACCAGGGTCAGCTGTCCGTAGCTCAGCGTCTCTTCAATGCGGCTGGTCAGCAGGCCGTCGCCGCAGCCCAGTTCAAGAATGCGCCAAAAATGGCGTTCCGGCCTCACGGCGGCGAGGGCGTCCATCAGGGTTCCGGCCATCATGGCCTGCACGTGTGCGGCCTGGCGGTAGGTCGCCAGACCGCGGGCGAACCGGGCCTTCAGGCGTGTTTTGTCGACGTCACTCAAGGTTCCAGAGCTCCTGCCAGGACGATATTCCGGCAAAGGGATAATGCGGCGCTTCCGGCCATTCGCGGCAGACGACAGCGGCGCGGCGCCAGAAACGGCGCTGGCTCAAAGACGGGAAGATGCGGTCGCGGCCGCCAATCAAGGCCAAGTCGTAGATATTGGCCGGTTCCGTCCGGGTGGTGATGTGCTCCAGGAGCGCCTGCAGTTCATCACGCTGATCCAGGGGCTGGCGCCCCGGGCTCGCCCCCGCGTCGGCGGCAACCGACGCGTCTCCCGCCGGCGCCATGCCGACGACGCGTTGCCGGAAACGCTCGCGGGCCTGGTCGTCCAGCCAGTTGTCGATGGTGCCCTGGAACACGGCCGGCTTGATGCCGCAGTCGGCATCGATGGGCCGGAGCGTGCCATTGACGGCCGTGGCCCGGGCCAGCGGCGGCAGCGGTGTGGCCGCGGCCGCCCA
>CAYOUR010000211.1:0-6396 GCA_964407145.1 uncultured Lentisphaeraceae bacterium
TCCATTTGCGGCACCTGGGAACGCTTGGCGGATGCCATCTATAGCGGTGGTTCACCCGCTCTTTCCGCCAAAGGCTGGCAAGGCATCGGCGCTGAAAAATCCCAATGGGCTCAAATGATCACTCCGCATATGGATGTAACAACCAATGCATCCCCAAGTTTTGCTTATTTCAGGCAAACGTTGCTTGAACTCGCTGGAGCATCGGTCTGATGGAATCCCTCTGGCTCTACAGCACGATTCACGGCTGCGCCGGCAGGGTGCTTGAGGAACAAGTCCTGTGGGGCGAGGCGGTCTGTCAGATTTGGCTGCCGGACCTGAACACGGTCGCGCGCGTGCCCCGTGCCTCCTTGCGGCTCCTGCAAGCGGTTGAGCGGCGGCCGGAAACGGAGTCGCAGCGCATGGCCTACGTCGCGGCGGCGGCCAAGGTCGCCGAGGTCCTGGAGACCGCCCGGGTTGTCCCCAACGCGGTGGCGGACGACAAGCCGGTGCTGCTGGCGCCCATGGAGTCGCGGGTCATTCCCTTGCCCCACCAGCTTCGCACGCTGACGCGGGCCATATTTGGCGACCGGACGACTCGCCAGCAGCCAGCAGGCCGCGTGCGCTATCTTTTGGCCGACGAAGTGGGACTCGGCAAGACCATCGAGGCCGGGCGGATTATGCGTGAGCTCAAGCTGCGTGGCCTTGTTCGCCGAACCCTGGTTGTGGCTCCCAAGAGCCTGGCGCTGCAGTGGCAGGCGGAAATGGACACTCATTTCGCCGAGCCGTTCACGCTGATCAACGCCGCCGACCTGGAGATCTACGAGCGCCTGCAGCCAGGGGCACAGCCGGACCTTGAGCGCAATCCATGGCTCAATTTTACCCAGGCGATCATTACCGCCGATGCCTTCAAGCCACTGGGCAAGCGCCGTGGCTGGTCAAAGGAAACTGTCCAGAACTATAATCGCGACCGCTTCGAGCGCCTGATTACCGCCCAGTGGGACCTGATCATCATTGATGAGGCGCACCGTTTTGGCGGCACCAGCGAGTTGGTGGCGCGCTATAAACTGGGCCAGGGCCTGTCCGAGGCATCGCCCTACCTGTTGCTGCTGTCGGCGACACCCCATCAGGGCAAAACCGATGCCTTCGCCCGCTTGATGGGACTGCTTGATCCCATGATCTTTCCCGATGTCGACAGCATCACCCGCGAACGGGTGGCGCCCTACGTGATCCGGACCGAGAAACGCCAGGCGATTACTGCCGAAGGCAAGCCCCTGTTCAAGCCACGACTGACCAAAACGCTGACTGTTGATTTATCCGACTTCCCGGAACAGCAGGCGCTCTACCAGAATGTCACCGACTATGCCAGGCATGGCTATAACCTCGCCATCGAGGATCGCTCGACTTTCGTGGCTTTCCTGATGATCCTCATGCAGCGCATTGCCACCTCCAGCACCCATGCCATCCGCACGACCATGGAACGCCGGCTGCAACGCCTGGAGGCAATGGCTGGCCAGGAGCGCCCAAAAATCGAACTCGCCGTTGAAGACTACGAAGACCTGACCGGACAGGAACTGCTGGATGAGCTGATCAACGTCAATGAGCCCGGACGCCTGAACGAGATCGAACAGGTGCGCATCCTCCTGTCCATGGCCCAGCTCGTCGAGAACCAGGGACCGGATGCCAAGGCACTGCAGCTTTTGGACTTGATATACCGCCTGCAAGTCGAAGAAAAGGACGACCTGCTGAAACTGCTGATCTTCACGGAATTCATCGGCACCCAGGATATGCTGCTGGAATTTCTGCCGGCCCGGGGCTTTGCCTGCACTTCAATCAACGGCTCCATGGATATGAACGAACGCAAGAAGGCCCAACGGCTCTTCGCCGAAGAAGCCCGGATCATGATCTCCACGGACGCCGGCGGCGAGGGTTTGAACCTCCAATGTGCCCATGTGGTCCTCAACTACGATTTGCCCTGGAATCCCATGCGGATTGAACAACGCATCGGCCGCGTTGACCGAATCGGCCAAAACAAGACTGTCCGCGCCTTCAATTTCGTCTTTCTCAACTCGGTCGAATCGCGGGTGGTGGAAGTCATCGAGCAAAAGCTGGCGATCATCCGCGCCGAAACCGGGATTGACAAAACCAACGACGTGCTGGAAACCCCGGCGGCCGCCGAACGCTACGAGCAGATGATGACTCGCGTCGTCATGCAGGACGGCGATGTCGAAGGCGAAGTCGAGCAACTGCTCACCGATATCGACCAGGATCTTGCCGGCATACGCGAACAAAGCCCGATCTATGGCCTGACCGAGACCGTCGATGGCGAAGCCGCCGAGACGCTCCGACAGCATCCTCTGCCTGCGTGGATTGAGAGAATGGCCGTGAATTACCTCGAACTCCATGGCGGGCGGGCGGAAAAAACACTGGCGGGCTGGTCACTGTTATGGCCGAACGGCGAAACGCAGAAAGCTTGTGTGTTCAGCAGCCACGAGGCAAGCCTGGACCCCGACACCTGCCTGCTCAACCTCGAAGACCGCCGCATTCGTTCCATCGCCTTGGAAATACCGCCGATCGGCTCGAGACAAATCCTGCCATGCGTGACGTTGCCAGGACTGCCGGCCAAGGTGGCGGGCGCCTGGGGGCTGTATGAGATTCGTCTGCAATCAGGCCTGCCTGCCAACTCCTTGCCGTTGCGCAGCCCATTGCTGACGAGAGGATACGTTCCCGTTTTCATCAGTACGGATGGCCAGTTGTTCATGCCAACTGCTCGCTTTATCTGGGATTCGCTCCTGACGGGCACGGCCAAGACCGTCGGCATGACCGAACCCGAGGAAGCCGCCGCGACCTTTAGCCGCCTGCAGCAAGCCGCCGAACAGGCCGGCAAAGACGTTTTCGAGAAGCTCAGACATAACCATCTCCGCGCCATAGACCATGAAGAAGAACGCGGCATGGTCGCTTTTGCCTCACGCCGAAAGGCCATCGACAGAGTGGGCCTGCCGGAGGTGCGCCGGCATCGCCTGAAAACACTCGACCAGGAAGAAAGCGAATGGCGGACTGCCCTGGCGGCCGCGCGGCAACTGGCCCCGGAAATCCGTCTTCTGCTCGCCTTCCTGTGGCGACCAGCCTCTTGATGGCGTACGAACACAGCGTGGGCTCAAATGCCCGCGCCGCTCAAGACAAGCGACGGTCAGCGTGACGAAGACCGCAATGCGGGGAGTAGTACACGAAATGCCCAACAACTCAACACCAACCACCACGCCAGCGCCGGATTGGCGGGAGGTCATTCTCAAGGACTTCGTCCCGAATGTCAGCAAGCTGACTCTCGTGGCGGACCCGGATGGCCTGTTGACCGAGGAAGAGCTGATCTTGCGGTTGCGTAAGCGCGGTTTTGATCTGATCGAGTTCTCCGACCCCATTGAATTCCGCTATGCGTATGAGAGTCAGTACCGCTCGCTCTGGGATCGCGGCGAACAGACCGACCTGGTGGTGGTCCTCCGCTTGCAGAACACTGAACTGGACGGCCTGCCCTACGACCTGCTCCAGGCCGGTCGCAGGCTGTCCTTCAACCTTGGCGAGCTATTTCCCAAACTGAGCTACCCGGTCATTGAAAAGCTCGACCGCAGGACGCTGGACCGCCTCTACGCTGCGCAAAACACCTATCAACCTGGACACTTGGGAGACAATGCCACCAAGGACTTCATCCTCCGCCATGTTTTCAACATCGCGGCTGAGTTGATTACGAATGACGTGGGACTTCTTCGCATGTTGCTCCGCATGCATTACGGGGGCCTTCAGCTTCCGGCAATGCTGGCCGAGAGGCTGGTTCAGAATCTCCAGGTTCACGATCAGTTCAAGGTCTGGCCGCTCGCGGCAATCATCCCGGACGACCAAGCCTTCTACTCATTCCTGCAGGAACGCTGGCCATTGTTTCTCGACCGGCTCGGCAAAGCCGACACGCCCGGTAAAACACCAGCAAAGCCGGACCTGATATGGGATGATGGGGCGGAATACGGCCTCAAGTACCTTGGCCCGGCGCTGCTGCCCTTCGATCACCAGGACATTAAAGTTTACCTCGACAATCTGTTTCTGGAAAGAAAACTCACCCCGGTTGATGCCAAAGCCCTTGAACTCGGCGCCGCCGCGTGGGTCCGCTGCGGCATTGCCACGTCAGCGCTGGAAGATGACCAGCAGCGAATCACCGGCCTGTTTGAGTTGGCTGAGCAAGACCTGCCAGGCAAGAATGCGCGTCACTCGGACTGGACTGCCTTCGCCCTGAAATGGGCTGAGCTGTCATCACTGGTCCACTCCAACCAGCTTCTGGAATCCAAAGCTCGGCTTAAGGACTTCGGCAAGACTGTCAATGCCACTTTTTCAGCTTGGCTTTCCTCTCACTACGCCAGCCTGATGAATTTGTCGCCTAACACTCCGGCTATGCTTCACCATGTGCCCCGGCGTCTGGCACGGGACCTGGAAGACGGCAGCGCCAGCCGAGTCGCTCTGATTGTCCTTGATGGGATGGCGTTGGACCAGTGGGTGCCTATCCGCCGGCATCTGCAATCACGGGATGCGCGCCTGACCGTACGCGAATCCGCGCTGTTCGCCTGGGTTCCGACGCTGACCTCGGTGTCGCGACAGGCGCTTTTTGCGGGCAAGCCGCCGCGTTACTTCCCCGAATCCATCAAACATACCAACGGCGACGATGAGCTCTGGAAGCAGTGTTGGGAAAAGGAAGGCGTACCCCGGTCGGATGTCATTTACCAACGCGGTCTGGGCGATGGCGACGCGTTCGCCATTTTCGACTCGGCCCGCTGCTCGGAGAAGACCAAAGTCATTGGGCTGGTTGTCGACAAGGTGGACCGGATCATGCACGGCATGACGCTTGGCGCCGCGGGAATGCACAACCAGATCGAAGTGTGGCTGCAGATGGATTTCCTCGCCACCCTGGTCAAACAGTTGCATGATCGCGGCTTTGCGGTCTGGCTGACCGCTGACCATGGCAACATCGAATGTGTTGGCCAGGGCAGCCCCAAAGAAGGATCTGTCGCCGAGACACGAGGTGAACGCGTCCGAGTGTATCCAACGAAAGAACTTCGCGAGCAGATTGCCCAAGCCTTTCCAACCGCATGCCAATGGGAGCCGATCGGGCTGCCGGAAGAGTACTATCCTTTGTTGGCCGATGGGGATGATGCCTTCGCCACGGCGGGGACGAACACCGTCTGCCATGGCGGCATCGCCATTGAGGAAGTCATCGTGCCTCTCGTGAAACTTGAAAGGACCGCGCGATGACAGTCGCCAGACACCATAATATTGGCGTCAAGCAGGTGATACGCCTGGAGTGGATGCAACACACAACCCGGCTACTGCTGGCAGGACTTGCGGCGAAGGGCATTCGGCAAGCGCTGCATGATTTCATCGATAAACAGCGCCACGACGTCCACGACCGCATCCCGAGCGCCATGAACCGTTCCTTTGCCGTGAATAACCTGATGAAAATCTGGGTGTCGCCCGCGCCTGAGTTGATCCCCTTCCGGGATGCCTCGCTGGCATGTCTTCGGGAGAATCCCTCGATGGCGCTGTCGCTGCACTGGGGGATGGTCGCGGCGGCCTATCCATTCTGGTTCAATGTGGCTCGGCAAACCGGTCGCCTATTGGCCCTCCAGGAGCAGGTGACGCAGGCACAGATTATTCACCGTCTCAAAGAGCAGTACGGTGACCGGCAGACGATTTTTCGCTATAGTCGGTACGTCTTGCGATCCTTTGTCGTCTGGGGGGTATTGCTGGATACCGGTACCCACGGATGCTATGCGAAGGCTGCCCCCTTGACCATCGCTGACAACTCCCAGGCCGCTTTGCTGTATGAGTCAGCGCTGTGGGCAGCCCCGGACGCCAAGATGGCTTTGGGACTGCTCCAGAACAACCCGGGCTTTTTCCCTTTCCAACTCCCGGCGCTCTCCGGCCATGCGGTTTCCCTGCATAATCAGCGCCTTGATGTCGCCCGCTATGGATTGGACGATGAGCTGCTGACCTTGAAAGGCAACCGCATCAAGCCTGGCCCGTGACTCTCTTGCGCCGTCTAACAGCCACAAATCGTGATCCGTACAAAAAAGTCGGTAATGTGCGAAGTTTTGGTTAATGTGCGAAATCTTGTGATGGAAAGAGAGATTTGACCCAGTGGTTGCCAAGCTTACGGCAGTGCTCCTGCAGGGCGTGACTTTGCTGGCGCCAAGGAGGTTATGTGTCGCCCTTTCAGGGCTCCCTGTTGATTTATCCTTATCACCCAGGGCGGCGCGGCCCTGCGGGCCGCTTGCCCTGGGCTTTTATGTCGCGGCCCTGCGGGCCGCCCTTCAGGCCGCGGCCAATGTCCGTTGATCTGACAGTGGCTTTAATCAGATGTGCCAGTCCACAACGTCTCCGCCG
>CAYOUR010000212.1:0-6321 GCA_964407145.1 uncultured Lentisphaeraceae bacterium
TCGGTCACCCGGGGTTATGTTTGTCCCGCCCTCCGGGCGGTCATCTGCAGTCCAGCCTTCAGGCTGCCGCAGGTCGTCCAGCCTCATTTGCCGGGCATCATGCCAGGACGACGGCACCCGACCATGGCGCAATTCTCCATGGGTGACCGATGACGATTTCCCGGCAATCGCGCCGCTGTCGGCATTGCCGTTCCGGTTTGGCGGATTATCTTTTCGTCAGTGCTGGGGCTGGTCTTGTTGCGGCGGCCTGGTGGCGGTTTTTCCGGGACATAGCATCGGTTTGTCGATCGATGTGGCGACTTCAGGAGGTTCTCATGCGTCTGGGCACGGTGTTTTTCGTTTTCGCTGTCGGCTGCCTATGCGGCTGCAGCACCATGTACTACGGGACGATGGAAAAGTTCGGCGTCCATAAACGAGACATCCTGCTGGACCGGGTCAAGTCGGCGCGCGCGGCTCAGGCGGAGACGAAGGAGCAGTTCCTGACGGCGATGGAGCAGTTCAAGAGCGTCGTCAAGGTGGATGGTGGCAATCTGGAGAAGGAATACGGGAAGCTGAATGCGGCCTTGCAGAAGAGTGAGTCGGCGGCGTCCGCGGTGCGTGACCGCATCGCGTCGGTGGAGGACGTCTCGGTCGCGCTGTTCAAGGAATGGGCTGCGGAAATCAAGCAGTACAGCAGCGGCAGCCTGCGTCAGGCCAGCCAGCGGAAATATGACGCCACGCAGGAGAAGTACCGCGACCTGATCAGCGCCATGAAGAAGGCCGAATCGCGTCTGGAGCCGGTTCTGGTTCTGCTACGGGACCAGGTTCTGTTCATGAAGCACAACCTGAATGCCCGGGCCGTTGCCGGCCTCAGCCAGGAGCTGGCCAGTGTGCAGACCAATGTCGACCAGCTGGTGCGGGACATGGAACTGGCCATCGCCGAGGCCGATGTGTTCATGACTTCCCTGCAGGCGGAATAGCCGGCCCGTCCACCCCACAGTATGGAATGGTTTGGGCGGGGGGCGCGGTCTGTCGAAAGGGCGGCTGGTGTCAGAGGCTGGCAAGGGCCGATGTGCGCCTTGCCAGCCTTGCTGGGCATCACCCCAGAACTCATTTTGGGGGCAACGGTTCGCCTTGTCACGCCGGCTGGCGCCGTGCCCTTCAAGCCGCCGGCCGGTTGCCGTGCCGGCCCTGGTCATGGCCATGATGGCTCATGGTTTTGCGCTGGTCAGCACATCCGAGGCGATGTCGGTTGCAGTGAACACGTAACGGCCGTTGCCCAGGTTGGTGGTATGGCCGTATTTTGATGTCAGGTCCGGGCAGCCCGGCACCGTCAGCTCGGCCTGGGCATCGCCTGGTCCCTGGGCAGTGACCAGCACGCGGATCTCGTTGGCAGCGGCAAAGGCCCTGGCCTTGACGGCGGAGTCCTTCTGGTTGGCGCAGGTCACTTCCGGGGCCGGCGTCAGGCTCAGCAGCCAGGGCTCCAGCTCGCGCAGCAGCCGCGCCACCGCCGTTACCCGCGGCCAGAAACGGACCGCGGAGCCGGGGTCCTTGCGTTCCGTGCGTTCAAAGATGGTCGTATAACTGTAGAAGCAGAAGCAGCGGCAGCCATGGATGGCGGCCAGAAGGGTCATGGAACGAATCTGCTCTTCAGTCGGATAGACGTATTTGCTGAAATCGTCGGTCTTGTGGCCGCCCCAGTTGAAGGCCTGCGGCACGAACATGAAGGGTATCTCGTCCCGCGTCAGCCGGTCCATGAATTTCTGGACGGCGGCCATGTCGCGGGACTTTTCCGTGGTCACCGGATAGGGGTCGACGCCGACCAGGTCCGCGGCCCGGGCGTATTGGGCGACGTCGTCGGCATCGCAGGTCAGGGCCACGACCGGGCAGAGCGGGAAAGACCGGGCATAATCGCCGCGGACCTGCCGCAGGCGCGGGATTTCGGCAACCGGCCGTTCATCGGCGGTGTAGGCGGCCAGGACGGCCGGGTGCCGGAATTCTTCCCGGCAGGGAAAGGTCATCAGCTTCAGGCCGTGTTGCTGCAGCAGGTCCAGCGAGCGGCGGACATTGGCGGCCCATTCCGGGGTGCCGGGCTTGGGGCCGGGCATTTCCTGCTCAGGCAGGCCGTTGAACTCGCCTTCGTTCTTGATGTCCAGTTTGGCGGCGGTGTAGGAATGGATGAAGTTGAAGCCGCCGTCGGCCACGCGCTTCACGTCGGTGAGCGTGCGTATCCAGGTCACGTAAATGCCCACCGGCAGAAACGGCTTGCCGTCCAGCAGAAAACGCCCGTGTTCGTCCAGGGTGGCCTGGCCCGGCGGCGGCGTGAAGCCGGAGCGGCGGAACCAGGTCAGCGTGTCGTCGCTCAAGATGGCCTTGGCCGGCAAGTCCAGCAGGCTGGCACGGCAGGCGTATTCGCCGTCGGCCAGAGAGCCGAGGCTGAGGGCGACCTGGCCGCGGTCGTTCAGCGGATAGGCGGCTTTCAGGCCCAGCGGCGCGCATTCCAGAAACAGCCGGAAGTCCCCGGGGCGTTGGCGCAGCTGCTCGTTGTCAGCGCACTGGAGCAGGACGTCGCCATTGGCGCCGAGGTGCTGCAGCAACGGCCGGGCGGTGTAGACGGCCCCCTGGTCGGCCGCGGTGATCTCCAGGTCGTCAAACCAGATTTTGCCGGTCAGGTTGTAGAACAGCCGGAGGAGCAGGCAGCATTCCGCGCTGGCCTGGAAATGGAGCGTGGCCTGTTTCCATTCCAGCGAGGGTCGGGTCTGGGTGTTCTTCATCCACTGGTAGACGCCGTTTTCGCGGTATTCGGTGCAGGGCGCGAGGATGTTGGCCTTTTCGGGCAGGCCTTCGGTCCGGTACCAGACCGTGCAACGGTAGCGGTAGCCGGGAGTCAGGTTGAGGGGCAGGGTGGCCAGGGCGGACTGGTAGTTGGCCGGCTCGGTTCGTTCCAGGAACAGGGCTGGCGTGTCGTCCCGGCCTTCCGGTACAATCCGGCAGTTGGCGCCAAGCTGCCAGCGTTCGGCGCCGGCATTGAAGTCCTCGTGGAGGACGCGGCTTTGCGCGACAGCCGTGAAGCGCGTCAAGTCCGGCAGGTCTTCGGCAAACAGGGCGCCGCTGAGAAGCGCCAGCAGGCCGGTCCAGAGGCGTTGTTTCATCGGCAATCCCTCCCTCTTTATGCAGCACCCCTTGAGTCAGGCATTATCTTTTGGTGAAGACCTTGTTATGGTTCCAGACGGAGGCCGTCACGGTTTGGCCGTTGGCGGTGTATTCTTTTTTCAGCTCATCGATGAGCGCACCCGGCGAGTTGAAAGCGGCGGCGTGTCCGTCCCAGAAGGCGAAATTGCCGCTGTTGCCATGGGCGCCGAGAAAGGGGAAGCAGGCATCATCGCGGTTGGCGGTGCTGACGCTGGTGTTGGTGATTCTCATGTTGGCATGCTGAAAGCCGTCCTGGCTGTTGTTCAGCTCATGGTATTGCGAATAGGAATCGCCGATCAGCATGAAGGACGACGGCATTTTGATTTTGAGGGCGAGGAGGAAATAGTCGCGGTAGCCGTTGGCCCGGCCGCTGTCGTTGTAGGTGGTGAGGACGGACTGGAAGCAGTTGGTCGGGCAGTGGCCTTGGCGGTGGCCGTAGGTGAAGTAAGTCGATTTATACTTGAATGGGGCTCGGCCAGGGCAGACGGCTTCGTTGGGCGTGGTGCTGGACAGGTATCCGGTGTTGCCGAAGGCGCTGGTCAGCGCACCATGCCAGTTGCAGGAGGAATTGGCGCTGGTCAAAAGCACCTCGCCGTATTCATCGGCATAAGTCAGGAAGGCCAGCATGTTCTGCTTCAAGTTGTTGATGCAGCTGATGCTGCGGGCTTTTTCGCGGGCCTTGCTCAAGGCCGGCAGCAGCATGGCCGCCAAGATGGCGATGATGGCAATCACGACCAGCAGCTCAATCAACGTGAAGAAAGAACGACGGCGCATCTTGGGTTCCTTTCAACAGAGGGGACGGGAAAGCATGAGAAAAGCACGCTGTCGCCGGCGGCATTCTGGGCGAAGGGCGACACGGAATATAGGCAAAAAATCACGGCTGGACGCCAAGGTACGCCGGGGATAAAAATCGGTGTGCATTGGGGTCCAGCCGTGGTCGAAAAACAGGGCGATTATCTCCGGACGAAGATTTTGTTTTGGTCCCAGAGGGATATGGTGGCGGTCTGGCCGTTGGCGACGTACTCTTTTTTCAGTTCATCGGCGAGGGTTCCGGGCGAGTTGAAGGCGGCGGCGTGTCCGTCCCAGAAGGCGAAGTTGCCGCTGTTGCCATGGGCGCCGAGGAATGGGCAGGAGGAATTGTCGCGGTTGGCGGTGTTGATGCTGGTGGCGGTCAGCATCATGGTTGAATGCTGGTGCCCGTCCGGGGTGTTGTTCAGTTCGTGGTACTGGGAGAATTGGTCGCCGATCAGCATGAAGGACGACGGCATTTTGATTTTGACGCCGTAGAGGACGCAGTCCCGGTAGCCGCTGGCGGCGCCGCTGGCGCTCCAGGTCGTCAGGGGCCGGTACGTGTACCCGGTCGGGCTCCAGGTCTGGCGGTGGCCATACGTGTAATAGGTGGATTTGAATTTGAACGGCAGGCGGCCCGGGCAGACCACTTCGTCCGGCGTGGTGTCGGACAAGTAGCCGCTGTTGCCGTAGGCGGTGGTCAGGGCCCCATGCCAGTTGGACGAGGAGTTGTAGTTGGTCAGGAGGACGTCGTCATATTCGCCGGCGTAGGTCATGAAGGCGAGCATGCACTGTTTCAGGTTGTTGATGCAGCTGATGCTGCGGGCTTTTTCGCGGGCCTTGCTCAGGGCGGGCAGGAGCATGGCGGCCAGGATGGCGATGATGGCGATGACGACCAGCAGTTCGATCAGGGTGAAGGCGATGAGTTTTCGCATGGTGGTTCTCCGGCTCGAAGTGTTCAGGCCAGGTGGCTGGCCAGACGCTTCTGGGTGGGTGGATGACTATTTGGCATGGATGGCTGATTCGACCTTCTGCAGCTCCCCGGCCCGGTCCCGGCTCAGGTCGGCGGCGGCAAAACCGCCGTGCGGGTTGGGCAGAAGCATGCGGAACTGATGCGCTGTGCCGAGGCTGATCTGTCCGGCTCCCATTTGGAAATCCAGGATGTGTCCTCCGCAGGTCTTGTCCGCGGAGAGGAAATGGAGGTGGTAGCCCGGCACGTTCAGGCCCTTGACATATGGCGGCAGGCGGAAGCCGACCACCGTGCCGGTGACGTTTTGCAGATGGAATTCCGGCTGGGTCCTGGTTACTTCCGCCAAAGGCCGGTAGGGTTTGTTCTGGGCCGGAACCGAGCGGGTGTGCATGGCGGCGAAATCGCCGGTGATCAGCACTGCGGCAAAGATGTTCTGGTTGGGGACGGCCTGGTCAATCAGCCGGCGGACGTCGGCATAGGTGTTAGGGCCGGACAGGGTGATGTTCCTTTCCGGCTGGAAGCGGGTGACGGCCGCGAACGGCGTGGTCAGCTGGTCTGGCGGTGTGACGGCCCGGCCATCGGCGCGGATTTGGTAGACGACGCCCTGGTAGAGTATCATTTCGCCGTCCAGGCGATCGAACGTGCCGATGCCGAAATCGCCGTGTCTCTTCAATTCGCCCAGGGTCATGTCGCCGTCATAGACGCCGGCCAGCAGGGAGTCGATCGTGTTGACCTGCGTGACCTCCGGTGACAAAGTCCGGCAACCGCCCAAAAGCAGAATGGCCAGGACGCTCGCGCTGAATAGTTGGAAGAGTTTTTTTGTCATGAGGCACCTGCTGCGGGAGGCCGTGGACATTTGTAGACGTTATCGGCGCCTGGGGGGCGCATAGGGGCGGCCCTGCGGACTTGGCTTGATAAAGAATCAAAGCCTAAAGCAAAATCAGTTAATGTGCACGATGCGGTGATGGATGCTTCCGGCCATTGTCCGCGGAGACCCGGCGTTTCCGAGTGGCGTCCTTCGGGCGTGGCGGTGTGGTTTCTCTGCCGTGGGTTCCCTCGTCGTTCGGGCTTCGGTCACCCGCGGTTATGTTGGCCAAGCCCTTCGGCTTTTATCATTATGGCTGCAGGGAAGTCTTTCCGCATTCTATTCCACTATCGGGTTGAAAGTCTTTTCAAAGTAAGAGGCAGACACCCCTTGTCAGGCAACTTCTCCTATCACCACATGGTGCACATTAATCAGAATTAGGAATTGCACTATGAATTGCGTTAAGATTTTCTATAAGATAACCAATTTTGGGTCATTTTGCAAGTGCCTCGATGGCGGTGATGCGTGAAGAAGGTAACCGGTCACCGATTGATAATGACGGTCAACGTGCGAAATGCGGTGGTAC
>CAYOUR010000213.1:0-6313 GCA_964407145.1 uncultured Lentisphaeraceae bacterium
GACGCCAAGACAGTACGGTCGCCAATTTCACTGAGTGACCAATAACACTATTTGTCAGCCTTCGACAGCCAAACGCCTTGATTTTCCCGGTTGCCGGTGGTATAATTAGGGCCAATGCATTCGTATTCACGGAGTTTTGGGCGGCAATTCCGGTCAGGGTATCTGCATGGCCTTCGACAGTCCGGGCAACATTTCGCACAAGGACCTGGCGCGTCTGGCGAACGTGACGCAGTCGACGGTCTCCCGCGCCTTGGATCCGTTGCGCTGCCACCTGATTTCCCCGCCGGTGCGTCGGCGCATCACCGACCTGGCCCGCGACCTGGGCTATCAGCCTAACATCCACGCCCGGCGGACGCGTTCGCGCTGCAGCGAGACCATCACTCTGGTCATTGACGACATCGTCGCGGGCGGCCGACCCTTTTATGACTTCAATCGCCTCAACACGCTGGTGACCTTTGAACAGGTTAACGGCATCATTGACGGCGCCAACGAATATGATTTCGACGTGAAGTTCCTGCCCCTGTCCTTCCGGCGCGAAGCCGATGCCAAGCTGTTGTCACGGCGTCTCGGCTTTCCCTATTCCGATGGAGTGCTTTTTCTCGGCTTCCACTACTTGCGCCGGCTGCTTCCGATCATTAACGCCAGCCAGCAGCCCGTAGCCGTGGCCATGGCCGAAACGGACCTGTACGCCTGCTTCAACGTCGACCCGGCGCCGGGCTACCGCCAGCTGATCGCCGAACTGCGGCGCCGCGGCCGACGCCAGATCGCGTTTTGCGGCATTGACAACCGCAACCTCCCCTTTCAGGTTTTCCGCCACCAGGCCCTGCGGCAGGCCCTGGCCGAAGAAAGCGGCGGCGAAATCGCCGAGGTCGCCGAAATCTACGTCAACAACTTGCTGGACATCCGCCGCCAGGCGGAGAAGCTATGTGTGGCGAAGTCAGGGATTGACACCCTGGTCTGCTCCAGCGACTCCCTGGCCCTGCACCTCCGCAACGAGCTGCTCTACCTCGGAGCCGAGAAACGCTTTGCCGTGGTCGGCTACGCCGCCGAACCGCAGCTTGACGACCTCGCCTCGATCATCGTGCCCCGCTATGACATCTGCCGCCAGGCCGCGCGCAGCCTGGCCAACGCCATCCGCGGCAAAACGCCGCTGCAACCGGCCACCGAACTGGTCCCCAGCTCGCTCCGCCCCGGCGCGAGCCTTTGAAATGTCCCTGCAACATCATCCATTCAACCTTCCCCGTCCCCCCACCTAGTCCGGAGACCCAAGATGAAAACCAGCCAACGAAAACCCTTCACCCTCATCGAGCTTTTAGTCGTCATCGCCATCATCGCCATCCTGGCCGCCATGCTCCTCCCGGCTCTCTCCAAGGCCCGCGAAAAGGCCCGCGCCATCACCTGCGTCAACAACATGAAGCAAATCGGCATGGGATTCATCCTGTACGCCGACAGCTTCGACAACTTCTGCATACCCTACGCCTTCGGCGCCGCCTTTGGCAACGCCTACGGCGCCGCCCTCTGGAACGGCGCCTTCATCCAGGAACGCTACGTCGAACCCAAGACCCTGATCTGCCCCTCCATGGACGAACAGGTGCAGAACGCCATCGGCTCCACCAATTACCAGATGCCGGACAGCGGCTACGGCTACGTCTACACCATGGCCGGCAGCGGCCGCTTCCGCCTCGGCGGCAACTTGGGCTCTGCCACTGTGTCCACGACGGCGGCCAACTTCAACGACCTGCCCCAGGCCTCCAGCATGTATTTCGTCATGGACGCCCACCGCCTGGTCAGCACCGCCTACCGCGGCTGCTACCGCGTCACCTATTCACGCTACACCGGCACCTCCAATGTCGGCAATCCCGACCCACGCCACAACAGCAGCATCAACATCCTGTTCGGCGACGGCCACGTCGAAGCCAAAAACACCCCCAACCCCTACGACCCCCACGCCACCCTGGGCTCCGGGCGCCAGTATGTCCAATGGAACGGCTGGAAAAACTTCTGAGCCCTGAACCCGGCCGGCACGAAGCCCGAATGCGACGCCACCGGCGCGGCACCGCCGCCTCAATCCACCAGCGGCACTGCCAGGCCTAGTCAAACCGCCAGTCAGCCGCGTCTCCTGACCTTACACACTGGCACAACAAATTTTCCCCCTGGACTTTTTTTCTCCACCCCAAACACCAACGGCCATTGTACCACTATGAAACCATCCTTGTTCGCCTTCGCGCTCCTCGTCCAAGCCGCCGTCCTGGCCGGCGAAGCCACCATCACCTCGAAGCTGCTGCCCGGACCAGCCACCGCCGCCTGGCGCCTTGAGGAACTAAGTTCACCCGTCAACGCCCCGGAGACTTATCGCGTCGTCGACCCGGCCGCGGAACAACTCCAGATGGTGACCGTCCCGGCCAACCCGCTGGCCAGCCCGGCGCAGGAATACCGCTTCTCGATCACCAACACCTCGGGCCGCCCCCGCCTGCTCAGGCCCGTCGTCGAACTGGCCACCCCCTTCACCAATGCCAAGGTCTGGAAAGGCTATCTCGACCCGGGCGAAACACAATTCGACCCCGGCGATAAAATCCTCTCCACCTGGTTCCCGGCCAACGCGGCCCTTGATGGCGGCAAGGCCATTATCCTGGCCATCAACCCCATGGACCTGTACAGCCGGCTCGATGTCTGGCACCAGATCGCGGACAACAACCAGACCCGACTGCTGCTCGGCTACCCCGTCTACCTGGAGGACCAGGCGGCCTTCACCTTCTCCTTCGTCGTCACCGCCATCGAGGCGCCCTGCGGCTACCGCGACGCCATCCAGGCCATGTACGACCTCTTCCCCAACGCCTTCCAGCCCCACCCGGACACCTCGCCCGACCTGATCTCCTCCGAAACCGGCTACCTGTTCTGGCGCTCCGACGCCAACCCGCAGCCCGGCAGCGCCGACCTCATCCGCCGGGCCTTCCAGGGCCAGGGCACCTGGGAATGGTGCTACAAACCCTTTGTCCGCGGCGGCGACTGGGCCATCACCGACCAGTACTCCGTCGGCTTCCGCAACTATTCGCCCGAACGCATCGCCGAAGCCCGTGAACGGACCAGGTCGCGCCTGGCGCCGGCGGAACGCTCGCTCGTCGCCCCCATGTGGTATCTCAATGTGCGCTGGAGCGAATGGACCATCATCCAGGACCACTTCCCGGAAGCCGCCGTGCCCGGCGCCAGCAAACACCGCTGCTGGGGACAGGACACCATCCTGGGCGTCTACAGCTGGGGCGGACGCTACGGACAGCTCTTCGTCGACAGCCTGAAGCAAATACCCGTCGACTATCCGGCCGTCAAGGGCATCGGCTGGGACTCCTGCTTCGCACACCAGGAAATCCCGGCCGAACACGCGGGCTTCGCGGAAACCAACCCCAAGTCCTTCTATGAAGGCAAGCCCATGGCCCTGGAAGCAGTCGGCATCAGCAACCTGCTGGACGTCGCCCGCGCGCAGCGAACCCCGACCAACGCGCTCGGCAACGCCGTCAACTTCAAGCTGACCAGCCCCTACATGATCGGCGTACGCAGCGAAGTCGGCCTCTACGAAGGCAATCCCATGCAGCGCCCGGAACGCTTCCGCCGCCTGGAGGCCATGCGCATGCGCCTGGGCTCGCCCAAAGCCGTGGCCTGGCATAAACATGCCGGACCGGACTACATCAAGTGGGTCGACTGGGAAGACATGACCCCCGATGAAGCCGTCGACGCCTACCGCCAGGTCGCCGACGACAATCTCTTCCTGAGCTACTTCTGGGGCGGAATCCCCGCGCCGCACATGCCCGCCCTGGGCATTGAAAACATGGCCCGCGCCCTGCCGGAACTCATTTCCCTGGTCAAGCAGGGCTTCCAGCCGTCCCCTGGCGTCATCGCCGATGACGACATCCTCGTCGCCCGCTATGGCCAGGGCGCCGGCACCCGCCTGGCGGTCATCAATCCGAATTTCGAGCTCCGGAAAACCACCCTGTCCTTCCCGCCCTCAGCCTGGGGCGGCCGGGCGCCGCTGCTGGCCGCCGAAAGCGCCGCGGCCGCGGCCGCCGTCACGGCCGTCACGACCGATGGCGCCACCGCCGCGGTCACCCTGCCGGCACGGTCGGTCACCATCCTGCGCGCGGTCGCCGTCATCGACCTGCCGAGCGCACCGATGACCTGCACCGGCAGCCGCTTCGCCCTGCCCGGCAAAGCCCCCTTCCATCGCCTGGAAATCGCCACCCGGGCCGCCCAGACCATCCAGGCCGACTTCTTCCGCACAGACCCCAAAGCCGCCGCCCGCCTGAAAATCGGTGACAAGTCCCAACGCTTCACGCCCGGACAGGCCGTCACGGCAGCCATCAACACCGGTGACTTCCCGACTGACGTCCAGGCCGACAACCAGCGGCTGGCCTTCCTGGAACTGCACCTGTACCCGCGCCATGACGCCACCAGCCTCGACCCGGACACCCTCCGCGCCCTGCGCCTGCCCGAACAGGCAGCCCAGCAGCAGCTGGCCATCGTCATCCCCAAACAGGCCGACCCGGCTCTCCAAGTCGAAGCCAGCCGCATTGCCGACTGGTTTGTCTTCTATACCAATCTGACGCAGGGCGCCCCGCAGGCGCCGGTGGTCACCGACACCCGTCCTGAAAACGCCGCCGCGGCCATCATCCTGACGCTGGCGCCGGACAGCCTGCGGGAAACGCAAACCGCCTGCGCCAGCGCCGGCCCGGGCCAGGCCGTCACCATCGCCTTCGCCGATCTGGAGTCCGCCAAGCCGGCCGTACTGGCCTTCCTCAACGCCATGGACCAGGCCTACCCATACTATGGCGTCCTGCCCGCCAAGGAGGGATTCGAAAAAATCGGCCTTGCCGGCCAGACCCTCGCCCCGGCGCCGGCCAAGACACCGCTCCGGCCGACCATGCTGGAATGGCTGCGTAAAGGCGGGCTGGTCGCTGCGCCAGGCAAATAGACTACAGCTGAATATCCCGCCGCCGCGGACCGAACACGCGGCGGATGGCCTCCAGCCGTCCATAGCCGTATTCCTCATCCGGCTCCAGGTACGACCCTTCGGTCCATTCATTCCAGCTGCCGATGAGGATCATGCTGCCCGTATAGGGCGCTGCCGCCGTGCTGCGCAGCGCTTCCTCAAACAACGCCGGCGTGTTGTTGACCACCACGGCGGTAAAGGGGAAATGCTGCTTGTCATACATGTCCGACTGCACGGTGCGCGGGCTGCTGTCCCAGCCGACTGACAGCGCCGGGTGATACGGAATGTCCATGTTCCGGCTGATGATTTCCGGCTCCTGGCGGTTGTAGTCGAACCATTCCGCATACTCCATGGCCGGAAAGGTCCCGTTCTTGTGCACCCAATTGTAATTGGAACAGGTGTCGAGTCCAAGCGCCTGCGCCAGTTGGTTGGCTGCCGTGAAGTCATGCCAGTCGGCCAGGGAACCGACCCGGCCGTCCAAGGTCAGGCGGCCCAGGCCGGCCTTCTCAACCCGGTCCCGGAAATCACGGAACAGCACCCTGGCCACATCCAACCCGCCAAGGTTCTTGACCAGCTCACGAACAGCGTAGATCGAAAAATAAAGGCCGCCGTTGACGCGGAGATAATTGGGCAGCGCAAAATAATGCTCAAGGCAATGATTCGTGCAGGCGATGAACGTCTCCGGCCTGTAGTCGCTGTGCCACAAGGGCTCGCCCGGCTTCCAATAGCTGCCCGGATGCGCGTAAATAGGCAGATGGTTCGCCCACATCAAGGCAAAATCAATCTCATGGCGGTTTTCAGCCCCCAGGAAGCCCTCCTGTAAACAGCGCTCGCGGTAGGAGCCATCAAAAAAATAGTACCAGTCAAAGATAAATGCGTCAATGCCATGCGCCGCCG
Source organism: uncultured Lentisphaeraceae bacterium (assembly GCA_964407145.1). GTDB lineage: Bacteria > Verrucomicrobiota > Lentisphaeria > Oligosphaerales > Oligosphaeraceae > JAAZKI01. The sequence continues at coordinate 5,876 of CAYOUR010000213.1, forward strand.
CCGTCGCGATCTTCCGGGTCATTACGGCCGGGTTGGCCTCGTCTTCATATCCCCACAGCGGCACCTTCGGCTGCAAGTGGCCGGGAAAGCGCGGCGTGGCGTACTGCGTCACCCGCCACTCCGTCCAGCTCCGGCCATGCAGCACCTCATTGCGCGGGTCCACATGCCAATTGGGGAAATAATACGCGGCGACGATGGGTCTTGCTGCCATGCCCTGCTCCCGTTTTCCGATGCCTGCCTGGCCTCTCGCCCCACGATGCCGACGCCGATGCCGACACTCCGCGTGGCAGGCCACCGTCGACGAAACCAGAAGCCACCCGAACAGTCCCCAACCTGGCGCCTTGTGCTTCTTCAAGGACACAGCACCGATGCCCCAGTCACGATGACGACCGGCGACTACCCCTTCTTTTTATCCGCAGATGGCGCGGATGAATCTTT
>CAYOUR010000214.1:0-6278 GCA_964407145.1 uncultured Lentisphaeraceae bacterium
AATTTCGGGAAAAACTTCGAGATTCTTGTAATTCTCCGCCAGCGCAAAAAACTCCCCCGCGCCTTCAGCCAGCTACGAGTCATCCCATGCGCATCATCAGCGGCAGAGCAGGCGGCATCCGCCTTTCCGCACCGGCAGGACGAAGCCTGCGCCCCACCGAAGACCGAGTCAAGGAAAGCATGTTCTCCACCCTGGGCGACCTGACCGGAGCGACCGTCATCGACCTGTTCGCCGGCACCGGCGCCCTGGGCCTCGAAGCACTCAGCCGCGGCGCCGACCGCGTCTTCCTGGTGGAAAACAACCGCGAGCACTGCCAATACATCACCCGCAATCTCGCCGCCGTCCTCAAGGCCCTCGGCAATCCGACCCGCGCCGACGCCGGCACGGCACGGGTGATCACCGCCGATGCACGCCAGGCGGCAACAGTTCTGGCCGACATCCGGCCGGACGTGCTGCTGGCCGATCCGCCCTACCACCAGGACAGCACCGGCTTCGGCGCCGCCCATCTGCTGGCCGATGCCAGCCTGGCCGCCTGGGCCGGCCCCGAATGCCTGCTCGTGCTGGAGCACGCCGCCGACGCCATCCTGCCCTGGCATCCCCAGTCGCCCTGGCGGCTGCTCAAGGACAAGCGCTTCGGCATCCGCGCCGTCTCCTTCGCCAGACTGGCCCAATGACCCCCAGCCTCCACCAGGCCGACAGGCCTTTTTCTGGAAGGCGCCGGAACAAACCTGGCTGAAAGCTGTCAATATTCCCCATTCCGTTCCCTCAGCAAGGCATCTTTTTTCTTTCCCCGGGCGGGCGGGTCCCGCCTCTCACCGTGCACAGGAGGTTGAATCAGGCATGATCAAGGCTCAAAACGTACAGAAATGGTTCGGGCCGAACCTTGCCGTCGGTGGCGTATCCTTCGAAGTCAAACCAGGAGAAGTCCTGGGTTTTCTCGGCCCCAACGGCGCCGGGAAATCGACGACCATGCGCATGCTGACCGGCTTCCTGCCCTTGTCAGGCGGGAAAATCACCATTGGCGGCCATGACATCGAAGAAAACCCGATTGCGGCCAAGGCCATGTTCGGCTACCTGCCGGAAAACGCCCCGGCGTATGCCGACATGAACGTGCAGGATTTCCTGGCCTTCACCGCCGCCATCCGCGGCCTGTCCGGCCAGGAGAAGGCCAACGCCGTCGAAAAAGCGATTGCGACCTGCCACCTGGGCCGGGTCCGCCGCCAGTCCATTGAGACGCTCTCCAAAGGCTATTACCACCGCACCTGCTTTGCCCAGGCCATCCTGCACGACCCGCCGATTCTCATCCTGGATGAGCCCACGGACGGCCTCGACCCGAATCAGAAGCACGAAATGCGCGAACTGATCAAGACCATGGGCAAAAACAAGGCCATCATCGTCTCCACCCATATTCTTGAGGAAGTCGAGGCAATCTGCACGAGGGTGATCATCATTGACCAGGGCCGCCTGGTCTTCAACGGCACCCCGGCCGAGCTGCGCGCCAAATCGGCCCTGGCCGGCACGGTCACGGTCCGGGTCAAGGGCGCCGACTTCCAGGACGTGGCCAAAGCCATCACCAGCCTGCCTGACGCCGGCCAACCGGCCCTCGCCGCCAAACACCAGGACGCCATCACGGTCACCATCCCGCCGCGCGACCAGAAGCGCCAGAACGGCCTCGCCGCCGCGGTCAAGGCCGTGCTCGACGCCCACCACTGGCCCTTCGATGAACTGCATACCGACGGCGGACGCCTGGAAGACGTGTTCCGCGACATCACCAGCCTGGACAGCGCCAAGGAGGCCGACCAATGAGAAACACCTGGATCATTGCCAAGCGCGAACTGGCCAGCTACTTCAGTTCGCCGGTAGCCTATGTCTTCATCGTCATCTTCCTGCTGCTCATGGGCTTCTTCACCTTCATGATGGGCGGGTTCTTCCGCTATAACGAGGCGTCGCTGCTGAGCTTCTTCGTCTGGCATCCCTGGCTCTACATGCTCCTGGTCCCGGCCGTGGGCATGCGCCTGTGGGCCGAAGAACGCCGCATGGGCACCCTCGAACTGCTCTTCACCATGCCGGTCACCGGCGCCCAGGCCATCCTGGGCAAATTCCTGTCGGGCTGGCTGTTTCTCGGCTTTGCGCTGCTGCTGACCCTGCCGATGCCGGTCACGGTCTTCTACCTGGGCGAGCCCGACCTGGGCCCCATGCTGACCGGCTACCTCGGCAGCTTCCTGATGGCCGGCGCCTACCTGGCGATCAGCGGCATGACCTCGGCCTGCACACGCAACCAGGTGATCAGCTTCATCACTGCGGTCGTCATCTGCCTGTTCCTGGTCCTGGCCGGCTACCCCCCGGTCACCAACCTCATCCTCAAATGGGGCGCCGCCAACGGGCTGGTCGAATTTGCCGCCGGCCTCAGCGTCATCTTCCATTTTGAAAGCATGCAGCGCGGCGTGCTCGACCTGCGCGACCTCATCTACTTCGGCACCCTTACCGCCTTTGCCCTGTTCACCACCGCCATCATCCTCCGCAACCGCCGGTAAAACCGAACCGCGCGACCGCGCTGACAACACATAAGGAAGCCCATCATGAGCGTGAACAAAAAACACCTGCAGGCCTACCTCTATTCCTTGGTCGGAATAGTGGCCATGGCCGTCATCCTCGTCATCGTCAACCTGCTCTTCCGAACCGCCAACGTCCGGCTCGACTGCACCGCCGACCAGCTCTACACCCTCTCCGACGGAACCGTCCAGACCCTGAAGAAACTGGACAAGAACGTCAGCATACGCTTCTACTATTCCAAGGACGCGGCCCAGATGCCGGTCGGCCTGAAAAGCTATGCCAGCCGGGTCGAGGACCTGCTCAAGGAATACCGGCGGCATGCCGGCAAGCGCATCCAAATCACCAAGCTCAACCCCAAACCCGATTCCGACGCCGAGGACTCGGCCAACATCGACGGCGTGGCCGGCCAGTCAACGGACATGTTCGGGGCTGACGACCGCATCTATCTCGGCCTGGCCATCAGCTGCGCCGGCGCCACCCAGACCCTGCCGTTCCTCAGCCCGGAACGGGAAATGCTGCTGGAATACGACCTGACCCGCGCCATCATCAGCGTCGCCAACCCGAAAAAAAGCAAGGTGGGCGTGCTCAGCGCCATGAAGGTGTTCGGCGGCGTCGACAATCCGATGATGATGATGCAGGGCCAGGGGGGCATGAAGCCGGCCTGGCACATCGTGTCCGAACTGAAAAAGGAATACGACGTGGTTGAAGTCAACAAAGACGCCACCGCCATCGCCGACGACATCGACATCATGCTCGTCCTGCACCCGAAGGACATCCCTGACGCGGCCCTGTTCGCCCTGGACCAGTTCGTGCTTCGCGGCGGTCGCCTCATCGCCTTCCTGGACCCGCTCTGCATGGCCGACATGCAGGACCAGCAGCAAATGCAGATGCAGTACACGCCGCCGCCGTCCTCGACCCTCGAGCCCCTGCTCAAGGCCTGGGGCATCGCCTTTGACGCGGACCAGGTCGTCGTCGACCGCGCCAACGCCACGGCCATCCGCCGCAACGCCCGCGGCGGAGCCGAACAGATGCCGACCGTCATCAGCCTGACCAAGGACAACGTCTCGGCCGACGACCCGGTCACAGCCCAGCTGACCTCCATCATGGTCCTCAATGCCGGCATGTTCACCGGCGACCCGGCCGAGGGCCTGAGCAAGACCGTACTCCTGCAAAGCTCCGACGACTCCCAGACCATTGAGAAATTCATGGCCCAGCGCAGTGGCGAGGACCTGCTGAAGGACTTCCGTTCCGATGAAAAGGCCAAGGACCTCGCCATCCGGCTGACCGGCACCTTCAAGACCGCCTATCCCGATGGCCCACCCCCACCGGCGCCCAAGGACGGTGACAGCGCGCCGCCGGCGCCGCCGGCCGCGCCTGAGGGCGGCTGGCTCCAGGAATCAGCCACGCCAGGCGCCGTCGTGCTGGTGGCCGACGCCGACATCCTCTACGACGCCTTCTGCGTCCGGCAGAACAACATCTTTGGCCAGACCTTTGTGCAGCCGATCAACCATAACCTGGCCCTGGCCCAGAACATGGTGGAGAACATGGCCGGCGACAGCGCCCTGTTCGCGATCCGCTCCCGGGGCGGCACGGCCCGGCCGTTCACCCGCGTGCGGGAGATGGAAATCGCGGCCGCGGAACGCTACCAGGCTCAGATCAACAAACTGGAAACCGAAGTCCAGGACATCCAACGCGAGATCAATGACCTGCAACGCAAGCGCAATCCCGGCGAAAAGGACCTGCTCTCGTCCGAGCAGCGGGAGATTCTGGCCAAATTCCGCCGCAAGGAGGCGGAGGCCAAGAAGAGCCTGAAGGAAGTCCGCAAGCAGCTCCGGCAGGACATCGACAGCCTGGAGAACAACATCATGCTGGCCAACATCGCCCTGATGCCCGCGCTGGTCGTTCTTGGCGGCATCACCCTGGCCCTGATCAAACGCAAAAGGAGCGCCCGTCAATGAAGCAGAAGCAACTCATCATACTGGTCGTGGCCGCCGCCGTGCTGGCCGTGTTTGCGTATTTCATCAACCGCTCGCATGACGACGCCTGGCGCGACGGCGGCGAAACCGGCGGCACGACCCTGCTGCCCGCCGACTTTGACAGCGCCAAAATCAGCCAGGTGACCGTGCGCAGCGCCAACCAGTCCATCACCCTGGAGAAGAAAAGCGACGGTTGGAAGGTGAAGGACCGTTATGGCTATCCGGCCAATTTTGCCGAACTGAAGGAGTTCATGTATGACCTGACCGAGACCAGGATCGCCCAGACCCTGCACGTCGACGAGTCGCAGCGGGAAGACCTGCGCCTGAACCCGGACCAGGGCGCCGTCACCGTCACTCTGGCCGACCAGGACGGCCAGGACCTGCATACCCTGGTCTTCGGCAAGAAGATCGAAAAGGAGTCCGACCAGCCGGCCATGCCGGGCATGATGGGCATGGCCGGCGGGGGCGTCCCGGTCGGACGCTACCTGGAACTGCCCGACCACCGCGTCATCACCACCAACCATACCTTCGGACTGGTCGATGAACCGCCCAGCTTCTGGCTCGACAAGGAGTTCTTCAAGATCAGCGACCTGAAAAGTGCCACTCTGAGCGAAAACGGCGAAGCGCTCTGGAGCGTCACCCGGGGTCAAAAGGCCGCCGACTTCACCCTGCTGGGCGACGTCCCCGAGGACAAGGAGCCGGACAACGTCAAACTCAACAGCCTCAAAAGCGCCTTTTCCTGGATCCGCTTCAATGACGTCGCCGACCCGGCCGCCAAACCCGAAGACATCGGCATGGACAAACAGAAGGTCCTGACCGCCATCGACTTTGAAGGCTTTGTCTACACCATCCGCTTCGGCGCCCCAGTCAGCGGCAAGCAGTACTTGTCCCTGAATGTCGAGTGGAAGGGCGACCTGAGCCGCATCCCGGCCGCTGACGAAAAGCCCGAAGACAAGGACCGCCTGGATGCCGAATTCGCCCGCGGCGTCAAGGAAAAGCAGGACAAGGCCAAACAACTCCAGGAACGCCTGTCGCCGTGGACCTATGAAGTCGGCACCTACGCCCTCACCAATGTCAACAAGACTTTTGCGGAACTGCTGAAAGACAAACCGAAACCAGCTCCGGCGCCGGAACCGGAGAACAAGGACGACGACGCGGCCCAAGCCAAAGACGAGCCGGAAAAGGCGCCGGCCGAAGAGAAGGACTGACCCTGCACATAGGATGAGACCGGCGCCAAGCCAGATTGGCCGGCGCCGGCTTCCTGACGGCCCGTTGGCGTCCCTGGGACTGCCGGCGGGCCGTCAATATTTCGGGCAAGCTCCCGCACAACCAGACCATACCTGACAAGCCCGTCTGCAGTCTCGAATCGACCCCTAAAACCGCCTTGCCGGCGCGGGTTGCACCAGCACGGCTGACGATGACCTGAGCCGCAGGCACAGTCAGGATGATTTTTGAGCTTGAAAAGATGATGCCATGGAATACACACGGCATGCCTGCATCCAAAATCCCGCATCAGCACAAAATCACTATGATTCTGCCAAAAAACGTTTGAAAAATATTGGGTTGAAGGCTATGATTCCTGGGTAATGTGCACAGTTTTGTGATGAACACTTGGTTCATGTGTAAAATGTGGTGATAAAGAAGGCGCAGGACAAGCCGGACCTGCATATTTACTTTTAACGGACTACCAACCTGGCAGTTGGAAAAAACGGAAAGACGATATCGCAGCCAGAACGGAAGCAGCCCGGA
>CAYOUR010000215.1:0-6258 GCA_964407145.1 uncultured Lentisphaeraceae bacterium
ACGATCGGCAACGACATCAACACGCCCGGGAACACGGTCCGGACGGTGGAGTATCCCGAACTCGTGCTGGCTCCCGGCGATGGCTGGACGCATGTCGCCGTCACGGTGCAGCAGATCAGCGCCACCCAGACGACCTCGACCCATCGCGTCAGCATGTACGCGATGGTCAAAGGCCAGGAGCAGGCGCCTTTTGTCAAGGATGACCTTGGCCGGATTTATGACATCCCGGTCGCCGGCGACCTGATCATCGGCGACGACGAGAACGCCGGCAGCCGTTTGTCGATGCTGGTTGACGAAGTGCGGGTCTGGAACACCGTGCGCAGCGAGGTGGATATTACCGGCAACCGGGCTTCGTTCCTGACGACTTTGACCGACCTGGCCATTTATTTCCGTTTTGATGATGGCGGCGAGACGGCCGTGGCCTCCGGCTTCTCCCAGCAGTCGATTCTCGAAGCGCAGGTCGCCAGCCGTCAGGCGGCCTACAATACGGCCTACCAGAACTGGCTGGCAGCCTACCAGGTCTATATGGCCCTGACCAACCCGACGGCCGAGCAGACGGCCACCTACAATGCGGCGGTGAGCGCCCGTGACAGCGCCTATACGCGTCTGCTGGCGGCGCAGGCCGCCTTGGCCGCCTTGGGCACCGTGGAATCAACCATGGCAGGCGACCCGGCCCAGGACGACCCGGCTTTTGCCGCGGCCAACTTCGGCAAGGCGCTGATGGCCATTGCCGGTGCCGACACCTTCAACAAGTACTTTGACGCGGATTCCGACGGCGACCGCATGGCCGACTGGTGGGAATATCGTCACTTCGGCAACCTCGGCCGCAATGGCAGCGGCGACAATGACGGCGACGGCCTCAGCGACCTGTACGAATACCTGGCCGGCACGGATCCGACCAAGGCGGTCAGCGTTCCGCGCACCTTCTATACCCTGGTCAACGGCGTCTACACGCAGGTCACCCAGACGACGGCGGCCGGCGGATTCGTGGACGCCGACGGCAATCCCATCGCCGACAGCGACCTGGACGACGGCGCCGGCGCCGTGGCCGGCCTGGACGACGGAGCCATTGACTCCGACGGTGACGGCCTGGCCAACCGCGACGAGGCCGTCTGGGGCACCCACCCCGGTTTGGCCGATACCGACGACGACGGCATCAGCGACCTGACCGAAATCAATGTCAGCCGGACTGACCCGACCAATCCGCTCAGCCCGCGCCGCAACCGCGCGCTGGACCTGACGCAGGCGCAGCACACGATCACCAACTACGCCGCCGACGGCACCGAGGCGACTCAGACCCTGGAACCGCGCACCGCACCCTACGCCCTGGTCGGCGACTTTGTCGAGATGTCGTCCCTGCGCAACTACACCATGGAATTGTGGTTCAAGCTGGCCGACGGCTCCGGCAGCAGCGGCACCCTGCTGCAGAAGACGACCGACGCCACCGGCCTCGGCATCTATCCCGACTTCCGGCTCTACCTGGACAACGGCCAGCTGAAATTCGACTATGTGATCATCGGCAACGACGGCTCGACCGCCGGCAACCAGCAGGTGAAAAGCATCGTCCATCCCGACGCCGTGTTCGCGGTCGGGGACGGCTGGACGCATGTCGCGGTCAGCGTCTATCAGGTTTCGGCCACGGTCGCCAATTCGACGCATCGCGTCCGCCTGCACGTCTTCCAGAAGGGCGTGCTGCTTGACGAGCATGAAGTCACCGCCTTTGGCCGCATCTATGACGTGCAGGAGCCCGGCGACCTGGTGATCGGCGATTTGCCCGCCGCCGCGGATCGTCTGTCCATGCTGGTGGACGAAGTCCGCATCTGGAACGGTGAGCGTTCGGCGGATCAGCTGGCCGCCACCCGTAACATGACCGACCTGAGCACCTACACCGCCAGCCTCTCGCTGCATTTCACCTTTGACGACGGCGGCCTGACCGCCGACGCCTCGGCCTTCGCCTCGAAGGCCTCCCTGGCCGCGGTTGTCAACAGCCGCCAGGCCGCGTACAACAACGCCTATGCCGCCTGGCAGGCGGCGTATGCCGTCTACAGCGCCATCACCGGCACGCCGACCGCCGAACAGACGGCCACCTACCAGGCCGCGGTCGCCGCCCGCGACAGCGCCTACAGCGCCCTGCAGGCGGCCCTGAACGCCCTCAACAGCCTGTCGGCGCTGGTCGCCACCATGGAAGGCGACCCGGCCGAGGATGTCCCGGCCAAGGCGAACGCCAACTATGGCCGTGCCCTGATGGCCCTGGAGGACCGCAACAGCACCAACCAGTACCTCAATGTGGATTCCGACCTGGACGGCCTGCCCGACTGGTGGGAACTGCAGTACTACGGCAACCTCAACACCGGCGGCACCGGGGATTCCGACGGTGACGGCGTCAACAACCTGAACGAATACCGCATCGGCACCGACCCGACCCGGGTCACCTCCCCGTACCGGCAGGTTCTCAAGCTGCATGACAGCACAACGGTCGACCCGGTCAACGGCCAGGCCCTGGTGTATGGCACGCCGGCGCCGGAATTCACCTACAGCGACGGCGTCGATTCGATCACCATCCCGGCTTTCCCCGGCTATGTCACCAGTCTGCTGCATTATGACCTCGCGGCCGATGGCACGATCAACACCGAGGCGTTCACCGACGCCTCGCTCACCGACGCCGAATTCGACTTTGACCGCGACGGCATCGCCAACGGCGACGAACAGTCCTTCGGCCTCAATCCCGGCGCCTGGGATACGGACGACGACAGCGTCGCCGACAAGATGGAGCAGGACTCCGTGCCGGCGACCGACCCGCTCGACTGCTTTGACCCGCTCAAGAACCGCGTCCTCGATCTGACGGCCGACGGCGCCTTCCTGGAGACCACCGGCTTCAACGGTTTCTCCAGCCGCGACTACAATGGCTATATGTTGGAATTCTGGTTCAAGCTGGACGCGGCCTCCGGCAACCGCGGCCCGCTGGCCCGCATGGTCGCCAATGACGGCAGCGGAACCATCTTCACGATCGGTTTGGGGCATCAGGTCAACCCCGCGCTCGGCGGCCAGCTGTACATCACCTACAACCAGGCCGACAACCAGGTCACCCGCTTCTTCGACTCGTCCGTCGTGTTCAAGGCCGGGGACGGCTGGACGCATGTCGCCGTCAAGCTGTTCTCCAACTACGCCAGCGCCACGTCGCATTCGGTGTCGTTCTTCGTCCGCCAGGGCGGCCGTGAACACCGCCAGGCCCGCAACTACGCCGGTGTGCTCGCCAACGACTTCGGCGCCGGCCAGCTCGTCCTGGGCGGCAAGGACGGCACCCAGCAGCTCAGCCTGTATATGGACGAATTCCGCGCCTGGAACGCCACGGATTACTATTACATCCCGACGACCGGCACGTACACCTACTATGTCGACCAGGTCCAGGCGGACATCCAGTCCCGCCGCAACATGTTCGTGACCACCGATGCCGACCTGATGGAAATGGCCGTCTACTACCGCTTTGACGACGGCGGGGTCATGGTCGAGGACGCCTCCTACGCCGCCAAGCCGTCGGCCGCCCAGATCAATTCGCTGTACAATTCCTATATCACGGCGATGAACAACTACAGCGCCAAAGTCACGGAGTACGGCGACAACCCGACGACCGACCAGCAGACTGAACTGAACAACCTGCAGGCCATCTACCAGAATGCCCGCGACGCGTATTTCAGCGCCCTCAACGCCAACACGGCTTCGGCGATGATCGCCGGCGCCCTGCAGCAGGGCGCCGCCATGCTGGAGCTGCCGTCGGTCAAGGCCACGGATGAGACGTATGCCTATCTGTACGGTGACGCTGACGGCGACGGCATCGCCGACTTCTGGGAATACAGGTACTTCGCCGGCATGGACACCGCCAACCAGACCACCGACTTTGACAGCGACGGACTGTCCGACTACTACGAATACCTCATCGGCCGCAACCCGACCAATCCCAATTCCAGCCCCGACGCATCGGTCCTTGACGGCGACTACGATTCCGACGGCGACGGCCTGACCGACCGCTACGAGGCGAAGTACGGTTCCGACCCGGCGCTGGCCGACACGGACGACGACGGCATCTCCGACAAGGTTGAGGTCGTCTTCGGCTCCTCGCCGGTGCACCCGATGAGCATCTCGGTCGTCAAGGACACCGGCGAAAAGCTGGACGCCGGCTACATCGCCGCGCAGCGCGCGATCATCACCCCGCGCCTGGCCGCGGTCGTGCTGGACGCCACCGATCCGCTGGAGACGGTCTGGAACATCACCTACACCGAGACGACGACCGCCAAGACGGCGGCCACGGTCACCTACCTCAACGCCGAGGCGGCGGACGCCGCGGCCGCGCTGGCCAAGTACCTGGCTGAGGACTTCGCGGCCTTCAACGACTACCAAGTCATTTGGATGATGGTCCAGCATGGCGACGACCCGAACGACTATGTGCGCAATTTCCGGGCCGAAGGCGCGCCCTCGCTGTCTCTCGACATCAGCCGGAAGCCGTTTGCCGACGGCGGCGGCGCCACCGGCTACGCCGAACTGCCGTATCCGGACCGGTTCGCGGTCGGGCCGATGGTCATCAGCAGCAACTACAACGAGACCATCTCCGGCGAGTTCACTCTGGAAATGTGGGTGAAGCACGACAGCGCCTCGACGCATGCCGGCCGCAGCACCATCTTCGAGATGGTCGGCGATACCAAGACCGGCTTCCGTCTGGCCATCGAGGACGGCGCCCCGATCGGCGAAATCTTCGACGCGACCAATTCCGCGGCCGGCGAAGTGCTCGCCTATGTCGGCGGCAAGCACGCCACCCCGCGCCTGGAGGACGGCGTGTGGACGCACCTGGCCCTGGTCTGGGCTCCGGCCACCAAGTCCCTGGCCTTGTATCGTGACCGCCTGGCCATCATGGGGTCGCAGATCATCACCTACGTCATCGACTTCGGCTCGATCGCCCAGTACGCCCGCCTGCATGCCGTCGACGGCATGGCCATCGACGAATTCCGGTTCTGGACGAGCGCCCGCACCGACGAGCAGATCGACTACTGGGCCAGCCGCATCGTGCCGTCGCCGCTGCGTTCGGCCGCCCTGCCGATCGTCGAGCCGTGGCATATGCGCAAAACGTATTCTCTGCGTGCCTACTACCGCTTTGACGACGGCGGCGCTCTGGTCGAGGACTTCGCCCACTTCGGCGAACAGGACTACATGCTCGAACTAGCCGCGCCCGTGCCCGGCGTCTACGAGCCGGTCATCGCCGGCGACGACGCCAAGACCCTGGACGGCGTCGACGACGTCGACGGTGACGGCATCCCGGAATGGTGGGTCTACTTCCATGACCTCGACACCTTTGCGCGTTCGGCCTATATTCCGGACGAGCTGCCCTCCGGCGACTGGACCGATGCCTTGGTGTGGAACTCCGACGGCACCGCCATCGTCGGCCTGCGCGGCCACGTCCAGAACGTCGGCTATTCCTCGTTCGGCGGGCACAACGACCCGGCGGTCGTCGGCCAGGAGGAGGGCGCCTATCAGACGGACTTCCGGCGTCTGGACGGCGACTTCAAGTACGTCACCATGTTCAAGTACTTCAACCTCAGCTCGGTTCCGGTGCGGGCCGTCATGGGCTACTACAACCGTCATGGCGTCACCATCTCCGGCCTGACGGTCAATGGCCGGGCGGTCGGCAATTACAGCAACGGCTATGACATCGCCTCGTATCTGCAGGTCGGGCGCAACCAGATCGTGGTGTCGTTTGTCAGGGACCAGACAACCAGCCGCGGCCCCTACAAGATCCCGACCCCGGCCAATCCGGCCAACACGGTGGACTACAGCCGCAAGACGTACATCGGCTCCCTGGACGTCAGCCTCACGGTCGACGGCCAGCCGGTCATCGTTTTCGGGCACGACTACAACTTCGACCCGCGTTCGGCCTGGTATTACCGCTCCTGCACCGCCGACCATCTTGACGTTCCCAGCTGGGGAACCGACTGGGGCACTGACGCCAACGGCTACGTCCTGGGCGGCAACACCGGCACGGCCGGCGCCGGCACCAGTCCGTATGCCTTCAATTACGGCATGAAGATGGACGACGACGGCGACGACGTCAACGTCTACTACGAATACCTGCTCGGCACCAATCCTAAGAGCCGCGATTCCGACAACAACGGCATCTTCGACGGCGAAGAGGACTACGACCGCGACGGCATCAACAACCGCATCGAGCTGGCCAATGGCACCGACCCGATGCTGAAGGACACCGACAACGAC
>CAYOUR010000216.1:0-6254 GCA_964407145.1 uncultured Lentisphaeraceae bacterium
CGCCATCCGCGCCATCCGCGCCATCTGCGTTCATCCGCGACATCTGCGGATGAATCTTTCGGCCAAAGCTTTTCGGACGGTATTTGTCAATCGGTGACCGATTACGCGTCCATGGTCCGTTGTCCACGCTCATAACGCGTATATATTAAAAACGTCGTTTGCCGCCGGGGGCTTCAGGTCTGGCTGGTGCCAGGCCAATCATGAGCGGAGTTGCCAGGAATGAGCCCGCCCACTCGTCCTGGAATTCTCGAAGGAGCTGTTTTATGTTCCTGATCCGCAGGGTGTTTGATGATGTATCGCCGGCTAACCGGCAGGCCCTGGAGCAAACCAGGGCGCTGCTGCGGCAGCAGTTCAGCGGCCTGGAACAGCTGAAGATCGACCGTATTCCAGAAGTACTCCGGCATCCCCTGAAATATGGCTTCCGCACCATCCTCTATGTTGCCGAAGACCAGCATGGACGGCTTCTGGGTGCGGCACTTCTTGACCATGACGCCGAACTGTCCTTCTGCTATCTTGACTATCTGGCCAGCGACCTGCAGCTGTCCGGGCGCGGCGTCGGCGGCGCGCTTTATGACCGCATCCGCTCCGAGGCGCTTTCGCTCCAGGTCGTCGGGCTGTTTTACGAATGCCTGCCGGACTCGCCGGAACTGTGCCGCGATCCGGCTGTTCTGAAGCAGAACCGGAGCCGTCTGCGGTTCTATGAACGCTATGGCGCCAGGCCGGTCATCAATACCGCGTATGAAACTCCGGTCAAGCCCGGCGGGGACAATCCGCCGTATCTGGTGTTTGACGACCTGGGCCAGAAACGCGTGCTGTCAGCCGCATATCTGAAAAACGTGGTCCGGGCCATTCTGCAACGGAAGTATGACGACCTTTGCCCGGCCCCCTATGTCGACATGGTGGTTGACTCCATCCGCGACAACCCGGTCCGGCTGCGGCCGGCGCGACGCGACAATCATGAGGATGCCGGCCAGGGGCTGCGCCTTCAGGCCACGGCCGGAACCAGGATTGCTCTGGTTGTGAGTGACCAGGAGCCGCCTTACCACGCCCATGACCGCGGCTGGACAGAAGCGCCGGCTCCCCGGAAAAGTATCCTCAAGGCACTGCCGCCTGATGTCTTCACGGCCATTCCGCCAGCGCATTTCAGCGACCGCTATCTCCTGGCCGTACATGAACAAGCCTACGTTGCCTTCTTCAAGAAATGCGCCGCCGGGATCGACCCGGCTACGCCGGCTTATCCGCATGTCTTCCCGGTGCGCCAGCGGGTCCCGCCGCCGGAGGAACAGGCTCTGGGCGCCGGCTTTTACTGCCTGGACGCCTGCACCCCCATCAGCCGCCAGGCCTGGCTGGCCGCCAGAAATGGCGCCGACTGCGCCCTCACGGCCGCCCGGGAAATCCTCGCCGGCCGGCAAGCCGCCTATGCCCTGACCGCCCTGCCGGGGCACCACGCTCAGAGGGGATTCTTCGGCGGCTTCTGCTACTTCAACCATGCCGCGATTGCGGCCGAGTATCTCTCGTCATTCGGCAAAGTCGCCATCCTGGATGTCGACTACCATCACGGCAGCGGTCAGCAGGAGATCTTCTACCGGCGCCGGGACGTGCTGACTGCATCCCTGCATGCGCATCCCCGCGGCGCCTTCCCGTACTTCAGCGGGCGGAGCGAGGAGAAAGGGGCGGACGACGGCCTGGGTTTCAACCTCAACCTGACTTTGCCCGAACACATAGACGCCGCCCTCTACATGCAGACTTTGGAGCGCGCCCTCCGCAAAATCGAGTCTTTCCAGCCGAGTTTCCTGGTCGTCTGTCTTGGCTTTGACATTGCCAAAGGCGACCCCACCGGCACCTGGCCCTTGCTCGCGGCCGACTTCGCCGCTCTGGGCGCGGCCATCGCGCACCTGCGCCGGCCGTGTCTGATTGTCCAGGAAGGCGGTTACCGCCAGCGTTCCCTGGGCAGCAATGCCAGGGCCTTCTTCACCGGCCTGGCGGACAGTCAGCGTGGCGCCATCGCATCCGTCCGGCCGGCCGCCAAACCGTCCGCCGGCGCAACCTCGTCCCTGGGCGGAGGATGATCCTTTCCGCTACACCATCCAGCCGATTCCAGCGGCCGTTGCGCCGCCACCGCCCCGGGAGTCGTTTCCTTTCGATGCTTTTCCCGTGAGGGTCACCATCATGAATGCTACCGAACGGGTTTTGGCCGCCATTGCCTTTCAGCCTCCCGACCGGGTGCCTTACTGGGACACCCCATGGGGTGACTTTGCTGACGCCTGGCGCCGGCACTTCCAGCTTTCCCCGGACGCCGACCCGGCCGATTACTACCATTCCGACATCACCGGGGAAATCTGCCCCGACGAGCGGTTTTTCACCAGCCGCGAAGGCCCGGTCAAAGAAGACGACCAGTTTGTCTACCGCGACAATGGCTGGGGATGGCTGGTGCGAAGCCCCAAGGGCAATAAGGCCTTCTTCACCGAAAAAATCTCGCCGCGTCGGCCAGATGGCATGGCCTTGACCGAGCTGCATTTTGAGTCGCCCCGCCTGGCGTCGCGCTTCCGGCATCTCCCCGCCCAGGTGCAGCGCGAACAGGACGCCGGACGGTGCTTTTTTGCCAAAACCGGCGGCATCTACTGCCGAACGCAGTTTCTTTATGGCGAAGAAGACCTGCTGGCGGATATGCTGCTGGCGCCCGAACGCGTCGAACGCGTCATGGCCCGGGTCGCCGAATATCTCACGGCCATGGCTCTGGAAACGCTGCGCCTCACCGGCGCCTGGCACACCGGCCTGTGGGTCTGTGACGACATGGCCGGACGGCTCGCGCCGCAGTTCAGCCCGGAATGCTTTGCCCGGTTCCTGCTGCCACTCTATCAGACCATGCTGAAAACCATCCGCGCCGCGGGGTGCCGGCATGTCTTCTTTCATAGCGACGGCAATATCAGACCCCTGCTGGACCTTCTCCTGGAGGCCGGATTCGAGGGCTTCAATCCCTTGGAGCCGCGCTGCGGCCTGGACTTGATTTCCCTGAAGCGCCAGTACGGCGACCGAATGGTCTTGTTCGGCGGCGTCTGCAACACCGAAGTCCTGCCGCGCGGCAACCACCGGGAAATCGAGGGCCACGTCCGGCCGTTGCTGGAACTGGCCCGGGATGGCGGTGTCATTCTGGGCTGCGCCTCCATCGGCGGCGACATCAGCCCGGAAAGCTATGACTTCTATCGCCGACTGATTGCCAAATACGGCTGAACCGCCGGGAACGGAGACCACGCCGTCTCCTTTTCCGCCGGCCAGAACGACCATTGCCCGACTCACGGCCTCAAAACACCCGGAGCTCCGGCGGTTCCTCCGCCGGACACGACTCACTCAAAGGAGACCATTCAGCCATGATTACCCAACACCTGGACAGCATTTCCGCCGAAAGGCTGCGTCACGACCTGCATTATCTTTGCTGCGACCCGCTGCCATTCCGTAAAGTCAACTACATCCGGCCCGGTCAAGCCCGCCACTCCCTGGCGGAGGCCGAGGACTTTATTGAGGGTGAACTGCAACGCGCCGGGTGGGGTGTGGTGAGGACTGCGTATCAGGTGCAGGCCTTCCGCTGCGACAGCAGCAAGCCGCTGCATCACTGGTATTCCAAGCCGGCGCCGGAAGACCCCTTTTATGAAGCCGCCAACCTCGAAGTCACCAAACCCGGGCGGTCGCAGCCGGAAGAGATCATCCAGCTGATTTCGCATAAGGACTCCATGAGCTGGATTGATTCACCGGGCGCCCATGACAACGCCTCGGGAACCGTCGCCAATCTGGAACTGGCCCGGGCCTTGGCCGCGATTCCCCTGCGACGGACCGTGCGCATCCTGTTCTGCAATGAAGAACACACCCCCTGGACCAGCCGCTTCGCGGCGGAAGCGGCCGCGAAACGCCAGGACCGCATCATCGCGGTCCTCAATGTCGATTCCCTCGACGGCAAGGCGGACGAGGACATGGCGGCCGGCACCATGACCCACGCCATCGGCTACAGTACGGACGCCGGCAAGCGGCTGGCCGAGGTGCAGCTGCAGCTCGCGCAGCGCTATGCGCCACGGCTCCGCACCTGCGTGTTTCATAAAGAGTACGTCAACGACGACGACGGCATGTTCATCAAGGCCGGTTTTGCCAACACGGTCATGCACCTGGGGTCATGGCCCTACCGCGATGCCGAATATCATTTGCCGGGAGACACGTTTGCACGCGTCAACATCGACAATCTGACGCAAAGCACCCGTTTCCTCCTGGCCTGTGTCCTCACCCTGGATGCCCAGGGCTTCCCGGCAACCACGGCCACGGAATCACCCGCACCTGATGTCCGCTAATCACTGCGGGGCGACAAAAGCCGATTGTTGGTCACACCGCTCGTCCCGCATCATAAATCGAACACACGAAAAGGGAAAACAACCATGAGACAGTTTCGCATGCATCCTTTGCTGAAGTTCTTCCTGCCGGCCTTTTTTGTTTTCGGGGGGCTTTTTGCCTCGCATTTAGTTTCCGGTCTGCAGGGCGACCCCAACATCTGGTGGTCGTCCTCCAGGCTGCCTGTCGATCACCGGCAAAGCCGCGACGTTTTTGAGATTTACCTCAAGGGCCAGTCCCTGGACCAGGCCATCACGGAAAAACGCCTGGCCATAATCACACCGGATGGCCAACCCATGCCGCTGGCCTGGGACGACATCACCGTCCGGCTGAATTCCTGGCCGCGGGTCAAGGCCAATTCGCTGGCTCTGGCCGCTTTGTTCGGCTTTTTGTTCGGCGGGTGCCTGGCGATGGTCATCACCGGAATGATTCTCCCCACGGCCGACCGCCGCGAACCAGCCCCGGGGGGACAGCCGCCTTCTCCGACCGAGCCATGACGGCTGCCGATGCCGGCCTGGGACGGGGACGGCAACCTGGTATCCGCCCGTCCTGAATGGCCAGGTTGGGCGGTTTCCGGCGCCGACAGCTTACTTTTTCAATCCCAAACCGTCCAGCCACTGTGTCACCTTGGCGGCATTTTCCTTCACGTCCTTGCCGCGCAGGCCCAGGCCATCCTTGGCCACGGCGCCGGGACAGGCCTGCACGATGTCAGCCATCGTGTTGCCGGCCTTGCTGCCATAGGTGCAAAAGGGTATGACGACTTTGCCCTTGAACGCGTTGCCGGCCAGAAAAGTCGCCAGCGGCGTGGCGTAGGTGTTGAACCAGTTCGGCGAACCGATGAAGACGATGTCGTACTTTTCAATCGAAGGCACCTTGCCGTCCTTGAGAACCGGCTTGATTTTGCCATCAAGCTCACGCTTGCCCCGCGCCACGACTTCGCGGTAATTTTGCGAATAGGCGTCCTGCGGCACCAGCTCGACCCATTCGCCGCCGGTCTGCGCCCTGATCATTTCGGCCATTTGACGCGTATTACCGGACTGCGAGAAAAACACAATCGCGACGCGGGTCGGGCCGACCGCGGCCTCGGTCTCGGCCGCGACCGCGGGACGACTCAGGGCCAAGCCCACCAGAACACTGCTCAATATGCCGCTCAACAGATGGTTCAACATGACTTTTTCCCTCTTATGCTTGTGTCTGCGGTTTTGATTCCACGATCGCCTTGGCCAACTTCCCGGCGGCGGCTTCCAGGGTTTTCAGGTTTCTGACCTTCAGGTAGCCTTTGGCCAGAAGTTCCTTTCTGGCAATGCCGGCCCGCCGGCCGCTGCGGCAGAAGAGGACAATCGGCGTTGCCCTGTCTGGCGCCACGGCCTCAATCCGGTCGCCGATTTCATCATAGGGAATCAACACGGCGTCCTCCAGGCGCCGCTCGGCAAATTCCTCCTCGGTGCGAACGTCGATAATCACTGGCGGTGGTTTCTTCGCGGTACGGGCAGCTGTGGCCATGCGGTTCTCCTTGCACCAGAATTCGTTCCGTTCCTGCCGGCGCTACCGCCCGGACGCGGTCGGTCGGCCTGGGTTCAATCATCTGTTTTACCTTACTGCCGAAAACGCCGATTTGCCAACCGGCCACTCGTGCCGGCCGGATTGTTTGGCGTCCCCGGGACATCGTCTCCGGAAAATCGAACGGGATGAAGGTCGCCATGGACTATAAACGACTTTTTCGACCGGCGCCGGCATTGTTCAGCCTTTTTCCCGCAGGTCGTACAGGGCGACCATGTAGGGATGGCTGTCGTCATAGTGGGTCAGCGTGTTGGGATGGTCGACACGTCCGGCGGGCCGGATATTCCGGCCCGGGATGCCGCTGGCCTCGTCGCCGAGGTCCT
>CAYOUR010000217.1:0-6192 GCA_964407145.1 uncultured Lentisphaeraceae bacterium
CCAAAAAATCAGGGGTCAAATCCCTCTTTCTATCACAATACTTCGCACATTAACCAAAACTCAGTTGATGAAATTTGTTTTTTATGCTTGGCCGTGTATTTTCAATTTTAGGTGCTTCCCATGTAGACGTTCCTGGCTTCTGTCGGGGGGGAGTCGTGGGGTGCGTTACCTGTCTGCCGCAGAGGTTGTCGCTACGGAAAGGGCTGTTATTCATGAAATTCATGCCGCCCCTTGCGCTTGTCGTTCTGCTGATCGGTGTTGGTGTTGGTGTTGGTAGAGTCGTGGCAGGGCCCTCAGACTTGAGAACGGGAGTGGCGCCAATCGACCCTTCGGCCGGTTCGACCGCGGCGCCCATCATGGACTACGCCGTGTCCGCCAGCGCCTCAAGGAATGGAGGCGCACTTCGTGAGTTCGAGCCATTGACGGTGACCTTTTCCCTCCAGCCCGGCTGGAATCTGATCAGCCTGCCGCTGTTGGCTGATGTCGCCGACCAGGAAATGCTGGAGTCGTATGTTTTTCTGTCCTGCGATGCAACGTCCTTCTCGTATCAGAACGGGTCGGTGATGATTCCCGGCCGTGCGTATTGGCTTTTCGCCCCGGCCGGCATCACCCTGACCATGCCGGTGCGGCCGGACAGCCTGGCCTGGTCCCTGCAGCCAGGGTGGAACTTTAGCGGACCGGCCAAGGACATGTTTCTTTCAGCGGCAGGGGCCGTGGTCTGGGAGTGGCGGGCCGGCAGGTTTTGCGAACTTGACGTCATTCAGGATTCCTATTTGCTGCGGGCGGGGCGCGGCTATTGGATTTTCAGCGATGCCGGCCAGTCGTTCGCCCTGGACAATCGCTACCTGGTGTTCGACTTGTCCGCCGGCCCCGGCGCGGCCAGCTATCCGGCCGGCATCCTGGCGACGGCGCCGGCCGCCGGCTGGCCGGAGGAATTCAAGACCACTCGGCTGGTGCTGCGTTGGGTTCCGGCCGGTTCGTTCGTCATGGGCACGCCGGAAAGCGAGGACGGCCGGCGTGATGACGAAGTGCAACATCAGGTCACCTTGACCAGGGGCTTTTATCTGGGCGTCTTTGAATTGACCCAGAAGCAGTGGCAGCTGGTCATGGATGACTGGCCGAGTTTTTTCGAGAATCCCCTGTATCGTGACAGCCGGCCAGTCGAGCTGGTCGTCTGGGACCAGGTGCGCGGCGGCGATTGGCCGGGCGAGCCGCCCGGCAACGGCCTGCCGGCCCCCGGGAGCTTTGTCCAGAAGTTGCGCGACCGCACCGGCACGGCCTGCGATCTGCCGACCGAGGCGCAGTGGGAGTATGCCTGTCGGGCGGGAACGGTGACGGCCCTTCATTCCGGTGAGGATTTGACAGACCTGGGGGAGTGCCCCAATCTGGCCAAGCTCGGCCGTTATTATCACAATGGCGGTTCCGGCTACCAGTCGGGGAGTTCTCCGGACAATGGCACGGCTCAGGTTGGCTCCTACCTTCCCAACGCCTGGGGTCTGTATGATCTGCACGGCAATGTGTTTGAATGGTGCCTGGACTGGCGCGGGCCGTATGAGCTGCCGGGGCCGCTGACCGACCCGGCCGGGCCGGCGGCGAGTGCCATGGACCCTGCCCAGCGCGTTTTGCGCGGCGGCAGCTGGGGCTACCAGGCCGGACTCACCCGTTCGGGCTACCGGGATGGCGATCGGCCTGGCGTGGACAGCCTGGACATGATTTACAGCAATTATGGCTTCCGGGTCTGTGTCCCGGCGCCGGCATGGTGACCCATGATGTTGCCGTCAGGGCAGCGGGGGCGCGTCAGCGCCGTTGCCGCAGGCGAATGCGTGGTCACGCCGGGCTCATGACACTGCCGCCGCAGCCGAGCCGCCGGGCCGTGCCAGTGGACTTTTCATTGTTTCTAATGTGATCTTCGGTAATTCAGGGGGAAATGGTCAGAGGCGAACACCAGTCCGGGTGCTTGGCCCGGTGGCGGCAACAACAATCGGCAGGTCAGTGGCAGCAGGAGCAGCGATGATTCAGAAGCGTGCCTTCGGGATGGAGCTTTTCTTTACCGGTGAATCGCATCCGCGAAAAACTTTCCATTCTGAAGCCGCAGCTTTTCTGGCTGAATTCCTTGATGCGCTGGCGGGTGCGGGGCGCTGTGTGGAGGACCTCGACTGCCTGCGCTTTTTTTTCAGTGACATTGCCAACCAGGCGCCGGTTTTCCGGGCGGCGCTGGCCCAGGCCGGCCTCGCGGCAAAGGCGTCATTGGTCGGCCAGGCGCCGGTTTCCGGCGCCAGGGTCGCGGTGGAGGCCTGGTGCCTGGGGCGTCCCTTGTCACAGCCCTTCCACTGGTTTCCCGGCGCCCTGGTCCCGACCGGCGATTCGGCCCTGAATACGTCGTCGTCGTTTCAGTCTCTGGCTGGACAGCTCAAGGCCAAAGGCCTGACCGTGGCCGACCACGTCGTCCGGACTTGGCTGTACTGCCGCGACATCGACAACAACTATGCCGGACTGGTCCGGGCCCGCAATGAATTCTTTGCCGCCAATGGCTTGACTGCCGAGACGCATTTCATTGCCAGCACCGGCATTGAGGGCCGCATGGAAAATCCGCACAGCCTGGTCAAGCTGGACGCCTTGGCGGTTGACGGTCTGGATGCCGGCCAGGTTTTCTATTTGCAGGCGCCGGCGATGCTGTCACGGACGATTGAGTACGGGGTCAGTTTTGAACGCGGCACGCGGCTGAGGCACCGTGACCGCGCCCATTACCTGGTTTCCGGAACCGCCAGCATTGACCGGTTCGGCCGGACCCTGCACGAGGGGGACCCGGTGCGCCAGGCTGTCCGGATGCTTGACAATGTCGAGGCACTGCTGGCTTCCGGCGGCGCAGTGCTTGCCGACCTGGTCGTGGCGACGCTGTATCTGCGCGACCCCGCCGACGCCAAGGCCGTCCGGCGGACGCTGCGGCCACGCCTGCCGGACGGGCTGCCCATGAATGTCGTGCAGGCATCGGTGTGCCGGCCGGCCTGGCTGGTGGAGCTGGAGGCGCTGGCCGTCAACGCGTGCGGCAATGGCCGCGCCGACACGCCGTTGTTTTTGGCGAAGTGGCCTGACCGCCGGCGGCGTTACTGGTTCCGGCTCAGGCTTCGACGTTGCGGAGGCTCTGCCGGTCGGCGGCGTCCAGCAGCGGTTCGAAGTCCTGCTTGTTGGTTGACTTCATGTAGGCTTCCATCGGCGTGATGATGTCTTCCTTCAGGAGTCGCATCAGGTCGTTGTCCATGGTCCGCATGCCGCGTCCGCTGGACTGTTCGATGATGCTGCGGATGTTGGCGATCTGGCCTTCGCGGATGGTCGCGGGCAGGCCGTCGTGCTTGAGCAGGATTTCAAAGCTGCCGATGCGTCCCTTGCCGTCCTTGGTGCGGCACAGCAGCTGCGAGACGACGGCCGTCAGGGACTGGGCCAGCATGGCGCGGATTTGCGGCTGCTGCTCGGCCGGGAAGGTGTCGATGATGCGGTCGACCGTTTTTGGCGCGTTGTTCGTGTGCAGGGTGGCAAAGACCAGCATGCCCATGGTGGCGCAGGTCAGGGCCAGGGCCATGGTCTCCAAGTCGCGCATTTCGCCGACCAGGATGATGTCCGGGTCGGCGCGCATGGCGCCGCGCAACGCCACGCTGAACGCCGTCGTGTCGGCTCCGACTTCACGTTGGGCAATGACGGATTTCTTGTTCGGGTGGACGAATTCGATCGGGTCCTCGATGGTGATGACGTGCTTGCTCTGGGTGTCGTTGATGAAGTCGATCATGGCCGCCAGCGTCGTGGACTTGCCGCTGCCGGTCGGGCCGGTGACCAGCACCAGGCCGCGCTGATAGTTGCACACTTCACGCAGGACCGCCGGCAGCTTCAGCTGGTCGATCGACAGGATTTTCGTCGGAATGACGCGGAGCACCGCGCCGGGTCCGAAGTGGTTGAACAGGAAATTGACGCGGAAGCGGGCCTTGCCCGGGATTTCATAGGCCAGGTCCTGGTCCAGGTTGGACTCATACCAGTCCCATTTGTTTTCCGGGCAGATTTCCCGCAGCAGCCCGCGCATCTCGTCGGCGTTGATGGGCGGGACGGGCAGGGCTTCGAGGACGCCGTGCACGCGGATTTTCGGCGGCAGGGTGGCGCACAGGTGCAGGTCAGAGCCGCCCTTGTCAATCATGGTGATCAGATATTCGTCGATTTTCGGCATAGCCTGTTCCTTTGGCTGGAGATCACGGAGGCGGAAGTCAGGTCAAGGGCGGTCGGCGTCGTCAGAACCATTTGCGTTTGGGCTTTGCCGGTTCGGGCGCCGGGGCGGCTGCGGGTGTGGCGTCCAGGCTGGCGGTGGCGCCGCGGCCACCGCCGGAGAGGCGCCGGGCTTCGATGGTCTGCATTTGCCGGACCATGTCGGGATTCCGGATCAGCGGGAGAGTCTGGTCATAGCTGCGCTTGCCGGCTTCGTAGAGGTCGAAGTAGCTTTGCTCCATGGTGATCATGCCGATGTGCTTGTTCGTCTGGATGGTCGACTGCAGCTGATAGGTCTTGCCTTCGCGGATCAGGTTGGACACGGCCAGGGTGCCCAGCAGGATTTCCGCCGCCAGGACGACGCCGTCCTCGTTCTTGTTGGGGAGCAGTTCCTGACAGACGACGGCCTTGAGACTTTCCGCGACCATGGCGCGGATTTGCGCCTGCTGGTTGTGCGGGAACACGTCGAGGATGCGGTTCATGGTTTCCGGGGCGCTGTTGGTGTGGAGGGTGCCGATGACCAGATGGCCGGTCTCGGAGGCGTGGATGGCCATTTCGATGGTTTCGAGGTCGCGCATTTCGCCGATGACGATGACATCGGGGTCTTCGCGGAGGGCGGCTCGGAGGGCGTTGCCGAAGCTCTTGGTGTGGTGTGAGATTTCGCGTTGGTTGACGTTGCAGCCCTTGGGCGGGTGGATGATTTCGATGGGGTCCTCGACGGAGATGATGTGGTCCTGGCGGTTGATGTTGATGTAGTCGACCAAGGCGGCGAGGGTCGAGGATTTGCCGCATCCGGCTGGGCCGGTGAGCAGAATCAGCCCTTGGTTGTAGGTGGTCAGCTTTTCAATCACCTTCGGGTCCTTGAAGCCGAGTTCGGCGATGGGTCGGACCGACTTGTCGATCACGCGGTAGGAGCCGGCCGGGCCGAGGCGCTGGTAGAGCAGGTTGGTGCGGTAGCGGTCGTCGCCCGTGATGTTGTAGCAATAGTCGAGGTCGTGGTGTTCTTCGAAGCGCTGGCGCTGCGCGTCGGTCAGGGGCGCGTAGTTGATGGCTTCGGCGGCTTTCCGGCTGAGGATGTCCTGGCCGGGAATCAGGTGGATTTTCTTGTAGCGTCGGACGAACGGCACGGCACCGGCCGAGAGATGGACGTCACTGCAGTTGTTTTCCCGGGCCTTATGGAGGAAGTCGGTCAGCAGCTGCAGGGCGCTCTCCTGGTCGAGCTGGTCGGCGCGGGAGAGGTCTGGCCAGTCCAGGAGCCAGGCGTTTTTGGGGCCGGAGGGCAGTGGCAAGGCGCCGCTGCCGCCCGTTGCGGGGCTCGCTGTCGGGGCTGGCGTCGTCGGAGCCGTTGGCGGTCGGGCGGTCTGGGGCGGTGGTGGTGGGGTTGCCGCGGCTGGCGGCCGGGTCTGGGGCGGCGGTGGGGCCGAGGTGGTGTTCGGGGCGGTCAGGACACTGCGCGGCGGGAAGCCGAATACTTTGGCTTCCTCCTTGGCCATGGCCGTGAATTGGTCAAGTTTGTCGGTGTCGGGGCAGAGGCTGTTGTCCTTGACGACGTTGACGAAAAGCGTCAGGTCAGGGGCGAGTTTTTCCGCCTCAATGGCCTCCAGCACGGCGACGCAGTCTTCCTTGCTGAGTAGTTTTTCGGCCACGACGTGGTAGCAGAACCAGTCAATTTCCTTGGTGATGGAGGCGTTGTTCATCAGGTCGTTCTCCGTACACGATGCATCAGCGGGAGCGCATGGGTAGTCCCGGCAGGGAACCGGTCTGGTTGGTACAATGTAGCATGAAATCGGGAAAAATAAAACCGCTGCGCGTTTTTGCCGAAAGGATTTGGTAACCGGCCACCCATTGAGAATAGGCGGTCAAAGGGCGAAATGCGGTGGCAAACGCTTGATTTCAGGCTGCCGCAGGTAGTCCAGCCTTCAGGCTGCCGCAGGTAGTCCAGCCTTC
>CAYOUR010000218.1:0-6151 GCA_964407145.1 uncultured Lentisphaeraceae bacterium
ATTCGGTCTTGTTGCCGGTGGCGCGGTCGGAGAAGCGGGTGCCGACGGCGACCAGCAGGTCGGCTTCAGCCAGGACCTGGCTGGCGGCGTACTTGCCGTGCATGCCGGTCATGCCCAGAAAGCGCGGATGGTCGTGATGGACGGCGGACAGCCCCATCATGCTGCTGCCGATGGGGGCGTCGATGCGGTCGGCAAAGGCCAGCAGCTCCTCGGTGGCGCTGGAGTTGACGACGCCGCCGCCGACATAGATGTAGGGCCGCTGGCAGCTGTCGATCAGCTCGGCGGCCTGATGGATGGCCCGGGCGCCGTTGGCGTGCGCCGGCGCGTCCGGCCTGGGGGTTTCGCGGTAGTCGCATTCGCCTTTCTGGATGTCCTTGGGGATGTCGATCAGCACCGGTCCTGGCCGGCCGCTGCGGGCGATGGCAAAGGCCTCGTGGATGACGTCGGCCAGGCGGTTGACGTCCTTGACGATGTAGTTGTGCTTGGTGATCGGCATGGTGACGCCGGTGATGTCGACTTCCTGGAAGCTGTCCTTGCCGATGAAGGGGCAGGCCACGTTGCCGGTGATGGCCACCATGGGCGAGGAGTCGAGGTAGGCGTTGGCAATGCCGGTCACCAGGTTGGTGGCGCCGGGGCCGGAAGTGGCGATGACCACGCCGACCTTGCCGCTGGTGCGGGCGTAGCTGTCCGCGGCATGGGCGGCGCCCTGCTCGTGGCAGGTCGTCACATGCCGGATGCGGTCGCTGAACTTGTACAGTTCGTCATAGATGTCCAGAACCGCGCCGCCGGGATATCCGAATACGCAATCAACGCCTTCACTGAGAAGGGCGCGGATGATCAGTTCTGCTCCTTTGATTTTCATGTTTCAATTTCTCCTGGTGTAGCTGCTGATTCACGGTTCGGCATAAAAAAAGACCCCGGGGCCGGCTTTCCCAGGGGTCTTGTCGCTTCTGCTCCTGCATCCACTCAAGAACGGCCTGGGCCAGCCGGTAGGACGTTAATGCCCCATAGGACAATAACGTCAACACGAATGCTGATGACCTGGACGTTGGCGGTGGCTGTCATGCTTCAAGAAGGGGATAAGCTGGGGTGGCGGATGTTGCGGAAATAAAAAAAACCTGCGGCAAGTTCCGTTATGCCGCAGGTTTTCCAGTTGAGTGAGACAATGTCCCAAAAATCAGAAACCCTCTGGCGCAGCCGGAACGACGCCGCTGTCAACTAGGACAACGACGCCGCCGATAATGGCGATAGCCTGGCTGGCCATGAAGGTGTGCAAATCAGTGCCCTTTCAAGGGGGAGATGGTAAAACGAAAAAGAAAAGCTGATTATAGTATATCGCTCCTAATCGGGCTGTCAAATCCGTTTTTGTGAAAAAATGCCGGAATCGCCCGAAAAGTGCAGGGCGCGCCGTAGTTCCGGCGCTGGCGCGGTCCGCGGGTCGGTTCGGCGTCAGCGCCGGGTGCCTGGCCGGGGAGGTGTTCCAGGCGTGCTTGTCGAGTGTTTTGCCCGTCGGCGCCTTGCCGTCCCGGGCGCGCTGATGACAGGCCAGCAGGAAGGCAAAAGTGCGGCAAATCAAGGCTGGGCGCTGTTGAAATTCAAGAAGTTGGTGTATTTTAGGTGGTGTGCAGGATGGCCCGCCCGCCTGGTTTGCCAACGCATTCCGGGGGGTGTTTCCGGGTCGGGGCATGGCGGTGTGACGGCGTTCCATGGGCGAGTGATCGTCATCATGTGACCAGGCAGGGAAGCGAATACGCATGAATTTCAGACTACCCCAAGCGCCAGGCGCCCGCACCGGGCTGGTCCAATGGGTGATGCTGGCCACGGCGCTGCTGGTGCTGCTGGCCGGTGGCGGCTATCTCGGCTGGTTTGTCAAGAGCCACGAGCGGTTGTGGCGTACGGACCTCCTGTATGAAGCCGAGGTTCTGGCCGGTTCCCTGGGCAGCGAGGTCATCGCCGCCTTCGCCGGCCGCGACGCCAGCGTAGTCGATCCGGAAATCAGGCGCATCAAGGACTACCTGCACGTCCTTGACCAGACTTTTCCGGGCATCCACGCGATCTTTCTGATGGGACGGTCGTCGGACAGCGACCTTTTCTTCTTCTGCGGCAATGGCTATTCCACGTTGTCGGCGCATGTCGAAGACTGCCCCCGGCACGCGTTGGCCGAAGCGACCTTGCGTCAGGCTGTCCGCCGTGGTGAGCCGGCGACGGTCGGGCCGTTTGTCCTGGGTGAGGAGCGCTGGGTCACCGCGTTGACGCCGATTGTCGACCGGGTCAGCGGGCAAGCCGTGGCCATGCTCGGCATTGACACGCCCTATGTCCCCAGCTCCCGTCGGCTGTGGCGGCAGCTGCTGGGGATTGTCCTGGTCACCCTGCTGCTGGCAGCCAGTGCGCTGGTCGGCGGCCAGGCGTATTGCCGCCGGCAACGCGGCCTGGCCGAGGCGGCGGCGCCGTCAGCGTCGCTGCTGCTGGAATCGTGGTGCCTGGCGGCCTTTGGCCTGCTGCTGTCGGCCGTCGTCGGATGGCAGGTGCGGCACAATGAACTCCACCAGCAGAAAAATGTCTTCCGGCAATTGGCCGGCAGCCGCACCGCCTTGATTGCCGGTATCTTCACCGACATCAAAATGACGGAACTGGAAGCCCTGGCCGGCTACCTGGAGACCGTTGAAGAGCCCTCGCGGGAAAATTTCAACCGCTACAGCGCGCATCTGGTCAAGGATTCGCTGGTGCAGGCCCTGGCCTGGCTGCCGGCGGTGCCGGCGTCAGAACGGGAGGCGTTTGAGGCCGGGATGCGGCAGACGCGCAGTCCCGACTTCCGCATCTGGCAAGTCGGGGCCGGGGGCGAGCCGGACACGGCGCCAACCGGCGCCCGGGAGGTCTATTATCCCATTGTCTATTTTTATCCGGAGGAGGGCAATGAAGCCGTCCTGGGCTTCGACCATGGCAGCGAGGCCCGGCGGCGGGTGGCCGCGGAAACGGCCAGGGACTCACGGCTGCCGACGGCGACCGAGCCGATTCATTTGGTCCACGACCAGACCGGCGGCAACAGCATCATTGTCTGCTACCCGATCTTTTCGCTGCGGGAGCCGGAGCGTCTGCGTGGCTTCACTACGGTCATGCTGCGCCTGGACAAGGTGTTCAACATCGGCCGTGAACAGCATCACCTGATGCCCCTGGAGCTGTCCTATCTGCCCTTGCGCAGTCCGGCCAGGACCCTGTGCTCGGTCGGCAACGCCGAAGAGGGCTTCGACGACCTGCGGCTGACCCGGCCGATCTGCGAATACGGTCGCGTTTTCCTGCTGACGGCCCGCCCGGGGATGGACTTCATCGAATCGACCTGGCATTGGAAGGGCCTGATCATCTTTGTCGGCGGGGCGCTGCTGACGCTGACGCTGACGGTGATCATGATTCAGCTGCTGCGGCACCGCCAGGACCTGCAGGAACAGGTGGAGTCGAGGACCGCCGAACTGAGCGCCAGCGAACGCAAGTACCGCCTGCTCTTCGAAAACATGATGGGGGCCTTTGCCCTGCATGAGATGATCTTCGACGAACAGGGCCGACCCGTCGACTACCGGTTCATCGAGGTCAATCCGGAATTCGAGGCCATGACCGGCCTGAAGGCCGCGGACATCGTGGGGCGGACCGTGCTGAGCGTGCTGCCGGAAACGGAAAAATACTGGCTGGACATCTATGGCGACGTGGTCGCGACCGGCCGCGGCAAGTCCCTGCAAAAGTACTCCGCCTCCCTGAAGCGCCACTACAAGGTGTGGGCCTTCCGCACCAGCGGGCCGTTCTTTGCCACCGTGTTCACGGATGTGACCGACCAGGTCAAGATGGAAGAGGAGGTGACGCTCTACTTCAACACCAGCATTGACCTGTTCTGCATCGTCGACAGCGACGGACGCTTCGTCCGCCTTAATCCCCAGTGGCGGGAAGCCCTGGGATACCGGATTGAAGACATGATTGGCAAGCGTTTTCTCGATTTGGTGCACCCCGAGGATGTGGACGCGACGGTGGCGGCCTTCGGCAAGCTGCTGCGGAATGGCGACATTGAGGGCGTGGTCAACCGCTACCGTCATGCCGACGGCGCCTACCGCTGGCTCGAATGGCGGTCGGCGGCCGGCGCCGATGTCATCTATGGCTCGGCCCGCGACATCACCGAACGCAAACAACAGGAAATCGAGCAGGCCGAACACAACCGCCGGCTGCGCGAATCCGAGGAATTGGCCAACCGCATGGCCAAGCAGGCCGAAAGCGCCAACCGCGCCAAAAGTGAATTCCTGGCCAACATGAGCCATGAAATCCGCACGCCGCTCAACGCCGTCATCGGCATGGCCGAACTGCTGCTTGACCTGGAATTGCCCCCGACCCAGCGCCGCTATGTCGAAATGATCGAAAAAAACAGCGAGTCACTGCTCGGAATCCTCAATGACATCCTCGATTTTTCCAAGATCGAGGCCGGCCGGCTGGCGCTGGAATGCGTGGACTTCGACCTCTTGAAGCTGCTTGACGACCTGATGGCCATGATGGGATTTTCCGCGGCCGGGAAAAACCTCGACCTGCTCTGTCAGGTCTCCCCGGATACGCCGCAGTGGCTGTATGGCGACCCGGGGCGCCTGCGCCAAATCCTCGTCAATCTGATTGTCAACGCCATCAAGTTCACCGACGCCGGGGAAATCATCATCCAGGTCGGCCTGCTGGCCGGGGATGTCGCCGTCGGGGAAACCACCCAGCTGCGTTTTTCCATCCGCGACACCGGCATCGGCATTCCTGAAGACAAGATGGGGCTTCTCTTCAATCCGTTCAGCCAGGCGGATGCGACCACGACCCGGAAGTATGGCGGCACCGGCCTGGGGCTGGCCATTTCCAAACAGCTGTGTCGGCTGATGGGGGGGGAGATCGGCGTCCGCAGCAAGGTCGGCCAGGGCACGGAGCTATGGTTTACCGTCCAGCTGGCGAAGGCCCATGAGCGCCATGCTGACGACCGCATCGGTTTCGGCGCCATTCGCTCCGGTGCCAGGATTCTGCTGGTGGACGAGCATGCCACGAATACCCAGCTGCTGACGACGGAGCTGGCCGGCCTGGGGCTGCGGCCGGAAAGCGTCGGCACGGCCGAAGCCGCCCTGGCCGCACTTCGCCTGGCCGCAGGCCAGGACCCGTTTGCCGTCGTGGTGATGGGCTTGCATCTGCTGGACCTGGATGGGCCGGCCTTGGCGCGCCGTATTCGGAATGAAGTGCCCGCGCCGTCGCCGGCGATGATTCTGCTGGCCGGCCCCAATGATGTGAAATTGTTTGAGGAGGCGGAAGACGGCTGCTTCCAGGCTGTTCTTCACAAGCCCCTGAAGCACCAGGCCGTGGTTGAAGCCATCGCCAGAATTCTTCCGCCGGAGACCGCGCCCGTCTTCCCGGAGCAGGCCATGGCGATGGCCGCCGCCGCACCAGAGGCATCCATCCGGTCTGACAATCGAGACCTGGAGGACATCACCCGCCGCCTGGCGGTCCGGCCGGTCCGTATCCTCGTGGTTGACGACGTGCTCATGAACCAGACGGTCGTGCAGACGATGCTCAAGAAGCTCGGAGTTGCCACGGACGTGGCCGTTAATGGCCTGGAAGCCGTGCGGGCGCTGGAGAAGTCGTCGTACGACATGGTTTTGATGGATTTGCAGATGCCGGTCATGGATGGCCTGGAGGCGACCAGGGTCATCCGTGACGCCAGTTCGGCCGTTGCCAATCACGCGGTGATCGTCGTGGCGACGACGGCGCATGCGATGAAGGGGGACGAGGAACAGTGCCTTGCCGCCGGCATGAATGACTACCTGGCCAAGCCGATCAGGACCCGGCAGCTGGCGGAAATGCTCGCCAAGTGGCTGCTGTGAATAAGTAACCGGTCACCCATTGAGAATAGGCGGTCAAAGTGCGAAATGTGGTGGCAAGCGCTTGATTTCAGCCTGCCGTACGTCGTTCAGGCTTTAGCCTGCCGTATTTACCCCATGCTTCAGTCTGCCGTATATCGTCCAGCCTCATTTGCCGGGCATCCGGCTTGGACAACGACACCATGCCATGGCTCACTTCTCAATGGGTGACCGGTTACAGGTCGGCTGTAACCGGTCACCGATTGATAATGACGGTCAAAGTGCGAAATGCGGTGGTACGC
>CAYOUR010000219.1:0-6140 GCA_964407145.1 uncultured Lentisphaeraceae bacterium
GATGTGCAGAAGCTGTTGGCACAGGAGTACAATGTCCGCATGACCTACCTCGAACTGCGGCTGCTCGCCGGCGGCCTGGCCGTCGACTGGCAGAAGCAGGACAAGCCCAAGCCCGCCCCCACGCCACCCGAAACGTCCGTCACGGAACCCGAGGTGACAGCCGGCCTGCAGCCGGACCAGGACGATGATGACCTGGACGCCCTGGCGGACGCGGCGGATGACGACCTCAACGCCTTGGACGACGACGACGACGACCCGGCCGGCGCCGGCGCCACGAAGGTGACGATTGACCCGGCCCCGCGGCCCGGCATGGCGTTGAGCGGGATGGTCCGCTTCGCCTCCGGAATCCGGGCCGGATGGATGATGGACCGCATGGGGCGCCTGAATCTCGATCTCCCGGACGACGCGGAGCAGCCCGGTCAGGAGGACCTGCAGGCCTTCCAGGATGAACTGCGCCAGGTGCTGCAGCGCAAGGACGCGGAAATGCGTCAGGCCGCCAATGACGGCCGCACCAAGGTGACCATCAACCCGGTCGTGCCGGCCGGCGTCAAGGTCGGCGGCAACGTCGAATTCGCTTCGGGGGCCAAGGGCGACTGGTATGTCGACAATGGCGGCCGCCTGGGCTTCACCCCGGTGGAAAACTCAACCCAGCCGACCCCGGATGACATCGCCCGGTTCCAGGTCGTCCTGCAGCAGGAACTGCGCAAGCACGGCTACGGCGGGTGAAGCGGACAGCCGGCCACTCAGGCCGCTGCGTCTGAAACCATTGTCCTATTGCCCGTTTTGTTTCAGCATATCGCGCAGTTCGGCTTCGTTGATGACACGGACGCCGAGTTGCGCCGCTTTTTCGGTTTTTCGGGCGCCGACATTGTCGCCGGCCACGAGGAAATGGGTATTTCGGCTGACGGCCGAGGACACGTTGCCGCCGGCGGCCCGGATGCTGGCGGCGATGGTTTCGCGGTCCTGGCTGAGCGTCCCGGTGATGACGAAGGTCTTGCCGGCCAGGGGCGACGCGTTCGCCGCGTCGGTCGTCACGCCGGGTCCCGGTGCGGCCGAGGCCGTGCCCTTCGGGTTGATGCCGAGGGCGTCCAGGCGCCGGAGCAGTTCCCGGCCGGCCGGGCTGCGGAAGAAGTCAACGATGTTCTGCGCTGTTTTCGGGCCGATGACCGTGGTCACGTAGGCGCCGTTGCTGCCAGGTTTGATCAGTCCCAGTCGCTGCAGGCGCGCGGCCAGCTCGGCCTTGCCGCCGCTGTTGCCGCCGCCGAGCGTTGATTGCCGTGCTTCGGCCGCGGCGAACAGTTCTCCCAGCTCCGCCAGCGAGGGGCGCGGTTCGGGCCGGGCGCCGTCCTGAAGGGCCAGCAACGCCAGCAGATCACGCAGCACCGGCGAATCCGCCAGCTCCCGCAGGTCCCGGTGGGTGCGGTCGATGTGAAAAGCCGTCGCCGTGCCGACTTCCGGGATGCCGAGGGCCAGCAGCCAATTGGCCAGGGGCAGGCTCCGGGCGCGATCAATGGCGGCCAGCACTTTGCCGGCATTTTTGGCGCCCAGCAGGCGCGGCGCATCCGTCGTGCCGAGGTTGAGAATGGCCAGCTGCGAAGCCTCCAGCGCGAAGACGTCCAACGGTTCACGCACCAGGTTGTGCTCGACCAGCGCCTCGGCCACGACTCCGCCCAGGCCCTCCAGGTCAAGGGCGTGACGCGCCGCAAAATGCTCCAGTCGCCGGACATTCTGGGCCGGGCACTGCAGGTTCTGGCATCGCCAGGCTGCAAACTCCGGGTCGCGCACAATGCCGCCGCCGCAGGAGGGGCATTTGCCCTGCACATGGGCGAAGAAGTCAAAGGGCGTGGCGTTTTCCGGCCGCTTTTGGGGGATGACCGCGACCACGGCCGGGATGACGTCCCCGGCCTTTTCGATGAGCACGGTGTCGCCGATGCGGATG
Organism: uncultured Lentisphaeraceae bacterium; assembly: GCA_964407145.1. Lineage (GTDB taxonomy): Bacteria > Verrucomicrobiota > Lentisphaeria > Oligosphaerales > Oligosphaeraceae > JAAZKI01. The sequence goes on from CAYOUR010000219.1 coordinate 1,940, forward strand.
TCCTTGCGGGCGATGTCGTCTTCATTGTGCAGGGTGGCGCGGGCGATGGTCGAACCGGCCAGGGCGACAGGCTCCAGTTCGGCCACCGGCGTGAGCACGCCCGTGCGGCCGACCTGGACCGTGACGGCCTTCAGAAGCGTCTCGCGCCGTTCGGGCTCGTACTTGAAGGCCCGCGCCCAGCTCGGGGCCTTGGCGGTCAGTCCGAGGGTTTCGCGCTGGGCAAAGCTGTCGACCTTGATGACGGCGCCGTCAATGTCATACGGAAAGGCGTGCCGTTCAGCTTGAAGTCCACGGACGGCGGCGACCATTTCCGGATAGTCACCCGCCACCCGCAGCCAGGGCTGGGTGCGCAGGCCGAAGCCGGCGAACACGCGGAGCAGCTGCTGCTGGCTGGCGATGTCCAGGCCGATGATTTCGCCGTGGGCGTAGAAGAGCACGTCCAACGGCCGCTGCGCCACCTGGCGCGGGTCCAGCAGCTTGAGCGTGCCGGCGGCCGCGTTCCGGGCATTGGCGAAGTCGTCCTCGCCCTGCGCCTGCCGACGCTCGTTGAGCTGGCGGAAACCGTCCTTGCTGATGAACACTTCGCCGCGCGCCTCCAGCACATCCGGGAATGGACCCGGGCCGGCCAGGTGCAGCGGCACGGACGGGATGGTCTTGAGGTTGGCGGTGACGTCGTCGCCGCGGCTGCCGTCCCCGCGGGTGAGGGCCTGGACGAGCCGGCCCTGCTCGTAGCGTACGGAGATGCTGACGCCGTCGATCTTCGGCTCGATGGTGTAGGCCGGTTCTTCGCCAGTCAGGCCGCGCCGGACGTAGTCGTGGAAACGCCGCAGGTCGCCTTCGTTGTAGGTGTTGTCGAGGCTCAGCATGGGCAGGGCATGGGCTTTGCTGCTGAAGGCCTCCTGCGGTTCGCCGGCCACGCGCTGGGTCGGCGAGTCCGGCGTCACCAGTTCCGGCCAGGCCTGCTCCAAGTCTTTCAGCTCCTGGTACAGCCGGTCGTAGTCGAGGTCGCTGATTTCCGGCGTGGCCTCGACGTAGTAGAGGCGGTCGTGCCGGCGAATCTCCGAACGCAGTTCATCGAGGCGCAGCCGGCCGGCGTTGGCGTCAGTGGGCAGTGGTTTCATTCCAGTTCCTGGATGAGCGGATTGCCGGTGAGGCGGTCGACGTCAAGTTGAAACTGCCGGTTTTTGATGGCGAATCGAAGCGGCCGCCCTGATGCCTGGCCATCCGGGAAAAAGGCGTATTCGACCAGGTCATTGAGGCCGATGCCGGTGTCGCCGGGGAGCCATTCGATGTTTTGTCCCAGCGGATAGGACGGCTTGACTTCAATGAAGGACGTTTTGACGGCGCTGTCAGCGGGCGGGCGCGGGGACGGCGTCCAGTGGTTGACCAGCAGCGCCTGTGCCTGGGAGACCTGGAAGGTGGAGGTCTCCAGGTTGAGGGTCAGAGTCAGGCCCTGGCCGGTGGCGCAGGCGCGCATCGCGGTTTCGGTGATGGCCTGGCGGATACCGGTCAGGCTGGATTCCACGATCATCCGCTTGGACACCGCCGTCAGTTTCGGCGCCGCCAGGGCGGTGATCAGCGCGACCAGCGCGACCACGATCATCATCTCAAAGAAGGTGAAGTGCCGTTGGCGCATGTTCATGACGGGGGGAGTTGGTCAGGCCTGGGGCCTGGAATCGTCAATTCCAGCAGGAGATGTCTTCATTGTAGCCGGTGCCGCCGGACGACTTGTCGGCCCCGAAGCTGATGATGTCAAAGGGCATGTTGTCCTGGCCCGGGCAGGAGTACTGGAAGTCGTTGTCCCAGCCGTCCTTGGGCAGGTTCTTGGCTTCCAGGTAGGGGCCGTCCCACTTGTCGTTGCCGGGGTTGACCAGGAGGTCCTCCAGCCGGGCCGGGTAGGACGACATGTCCATGTAGTACTGCTGGACGGCGTTCTTGACGCTGACCAGCTGGGCCTTCGTGCTTTTGACCTTGGTTTTGTCAAGGTTGCCGATGATGTTGGGGCCGACCAGCGCGGCCAGCATGCCGATGATGACGACCACGATCATGATTTCAATCAGCGTGAACGGATGGCGGCGGCGCCGCCGCGGGGACCTGATGCGGGTGGACATGGAAGGACGCCTTTTCTGTTGGGGTGACCGGAGGGTGGGGAACAGGGCTGAAAACGGACCGGCACGTCAGCCGGCCGCGCCCTGCATGTCCATGATCGCCATGAACATCAGCAGGACAATCAGGCCGACGCTGAGGCCGAGAACGACGATGACCAGGGGCTCGAACAGGCTGAGCAGGCGCTTGACCAGGCGCTTCATGTCCGACTCGTAGCGTTCCGCCACCCGCTCCAGCATGTTCTCCACCGCGCCGGTTTCCTCGCCGACGGCGATCATCTTCAGCATCAGGGGCGGGATGTAGGCGCTGCGGCTGAGCGCCGCCGACAGGCGCTGCCCCTGCCGCAGCTCACCGGACAGTCCGACGATGGACTGGCTGATGGACCGGTTCTGGACGACGCGGTTGGCAATGGCGACGGTGTTGAGCAGGTGCACGCCACTGCGCATGAGGATGGCCATGGTCCGGCACAGCCGGGCGATGTTGCCGTACAGCACCAGCTTGCCGGCAATCGGCGCCTTGAGGATGACCCGGTCAAACCAGCGGCGCACCGCGCTGTTTTCCTGGCGCAGCTGTACCAGCAGGTAGAAGAGGACGCCCAGGATGATCAGGAAGGTCCACCAGTAGGAGTGCAGGTAGGAAGACAGGCCGAGCAGGATGTTGGTCGCGGTTGATTCGATGCCGGCGCCGGCCATGGCCGTGGCAAAGCGCGGCACGATGACGCCAAGCACGAAGAAGAGCATGCAGACGCCGGTGACGGCAATGAAGGCCGGATAGACCGACGAGGAGATGATGAACGACTTCAGTTCCTGGCTTTCGCTGAGGAACCGCCGCAGTTCGCCCATCACCTGGGGCAGGGCGCCGGCTTCCTCGCCGGCTTCGACGACCCCGGCATACAGCTGCGGGAAGGTGCGGCCGCGTTCGCGGATCAGCTCGGAGAGCTTCCGGCCCTCGTGCAGGCCGCGGCGCAGGTCGGCGACGGTTTCGGCCAGGACCGGGTTGCTCTGGTCGTCGCCGACGATCCCCAGGGCGCGTTCCAGGGTGATGTTGGCTTCCAGCAACGGCACCAGGCGCTCGGTGAAGTCGACGACATTGAGCTTCGGCTTGAACAGGCCGGCGCCCTGGTGGCTCAGGGAGCCCTCCCCCAGGTAGTCCAGCGGCAGCAGCCCGCGGCTCTGCACGCGACGGGCGGCGTCGTTTTGCGAGTCGCCTTCAATGAGCATTTCGCTGACCTTGCCGGCCGCGTCGCTGACTTTGAATCGATGGAGCGTCATGACAGATCAGGCCTTGGGGGGCGGGGTGTTCGGCGGGGTGTTCGGCGGCGTGTTCGGCGGTCTTGGCTTGAGTTCCGGCCGCGGCACCACCAGGACCGGCCGCATCATGACCGGCATTTCGTCGACCAGGACCTTGAACCAGTATCGTCCCGGCCGCGGAAAGGTGAGCGACTTCAAATTGTAGACCAGGTCGGCGACTTCGTCGTGGGAGCGGAAGCGCAGGGTGTTTTTTATGGAGAATACGGTTGTCTTCAGGTCTTCGTGTTGGCAAAGCACCTCGCAGGGGTATTCGCCCTTGCCGCCGGTCAACGAGACCAGCAGGTGGATGAGCGGGTGCGTGTAGGGAAAGGACAAGGCGCCAATTTGGCTGAACAGGCCGATCAGGCTCTTCTTCATGGTGCGTCGGTCCTCAATGACCGTGTCACAGAGGATCAGCGCCAAGCCAATTGGGATTTCTGAATAAGCCACGGCTCTATCCCTCCGATATTCATTGACGGTGCGATCTTAGGATGTGTTAGACCGGCGAAGGTGATGGTGGTTGCAGGTCTCCATACTCAACGGCTCAAGCGTTAAAATATTGCCTGAATGGGCCGAAGGCAAGCCGCTTCCCCCGGAAAACCGCCTGAGGCCGTAACCGGTCACCCATTGATAATGACGGTCAAAGCGCGAAATGTGGTGGTGATCGCTTGATTTCAGCCTGCCGTACGTCGTCCAGGCTTTAGCCTGCCGTAGGTCGTTCAGGCTTTGGCCTGCCGTAGGTAGTTCAGGCTTTAGCCTGCCGTAGGTAGTCCAGGCTTTGGCCTGCCGTAGGTAGTCCAGGCTTT
>CAYOUR010000220.1:0-6096 GCA_964407145.1 uncultured Lentisphaeraceae bacterium
GAGGCTATTTTTCCTGCGGGTTACAGAAATCAAGCCCACCCACCCTAAGGGGGCCACCATCCAAATTTGTCGCGCGCGAGGGTGCTGTTGACAACCGTACCGCCGCGGCCATGAACGAAGCGGCGGCCCGGGTTCCCGCGGGACTCCTCTGCCCCCCGCGCCATGACCCCTGGTTTCATGACCCTTGATGACGCGCAAAACCCTTCGTGGGCGCTTGTCGGACGTTCTCGAACAAGCCTTCCCCGCCAGCCAACAGCCGACCCGCCAACAGACTTCAACCACAGCCAGACACGAACGGACGCGACGCCGGAACCGGTTTCCCGTCCTATAGTCATCCAAAGACAAGTTCTATTCCACCGCCCGGTCCATCACTCACCAGGAACACCTTCATGAAAAAAATCACCCTGCTGCTGGCGCTGCTGACGTGTGTCAGTGCATCCGCCCAGGATGCCAATCTGCTCAAAAACGCCGCTTTTCAAGAAATGGGCCCGGATGGCTTCCCCGCCCACTGGCGCAAGGCCGCCAGACAAACCCAGTTCAAGCCAGCCGAAAACGGCATCACGCTGTTCGCCGCCAACGGCGAACAGGCGACGATCACCCAAGGGCTCAACCTCGAGTCGGGCGTGCCGCATGTCTTCAGCTGCCAGATCAAGGCGGATGCCCCGACCGAAGCCCAGGCGTACATTGAATCGGTCGTGACCTTGCCGGACGGCCAAAGGAAATGGATCAGCGCCGGAACCAAGCGCTTCACCGTGGATGCGACCTGGCTCCAGCACAAAATAACCTTCTTCATCCCCGACAACCCCAGCAGCTGCTATGTCGCCCTGCGCAGCGTCGCCGGCGTGCCAGTGACCTTCAAAGATGCCAACATCCGCGCGTCGCGCATCAGAAAGCAATTCGGCGGGTACTGGCTCCTGGAGGACTTGGCGGATTCCCCGGCCAACGGCGTCCTGGTTCCCGGCGGCAAGCAGGCGCAGCTGCTGGGCGTACCGGTCGAGCCGGGCAAGACCTACCGCATCTCCTACACCGCCCAAGGCATGGGCGCGACCGGGCAGGACTACCCCTTCCATGAAATCACGTCCCAAGTGAAGCCAAAGGTGATGGGCGCCTACTCCTTCAACGATGTCACCAACTCACCTCAACCGAAAAACCACGCCTTCACGGTTCCGGAGGACGCCACCTTCCAAACCGTGGACATCGCCTTCACCCCCAAGACCGCCGGCAAAGTCCTGTTCACCGACTTCACCTTCCAGGAAGTCATCCCGGACATCACCGCCGAATGGCAATTCCACCTGACCGAACCGTTTTATCGAGACACCATCTACGCCAGCACAGACACTGGCCGCGTCGCCGGCGAACTGATCGCCGGCCCGCCGGCGACGAAGGCCGAGGTCGCCATCGCCGGACTGGGCACGACGGCAATCACGCTCGTCGACGGCCGGGGCAGTTTCGCGTTCAAGGCCGAACAACTGGCGACCGGCAAGTACCCGGTCACGTGCAGCGTCCACGATGACCACGGCGCCGTGCTCAAACAATTCTCGCTCACGCTGGCCAAGGTCCCGGCCAACCCGATTGAAGTCATTGCCAGGCCCAATGGCTACTTCTACATCAATGGCCAGCCCTTTTTCCCCGTGACGCAATGGCGCATCCCCTTCCCCACCCCGGAGGCGTACTACTACAGTGCGAAAAACGGCATCAACAGCTGCTTCTACACCATGGGAAACGACCGGGAAAAGGCCCTGGCCGACTTCGACAGGGCCCATGCCTACGGCCTGAAGCTCATCCTCAACGGCGGCGCCGCCGGCAGCAGCGCCCCCGATGTCATGGCGCGGTTCCGCGAACGCGTGACCAAGACCTTCCCGCCGGAAGTCCGCAACCATCCGGCCGTCCTGGGCTATTTCCTGATCGACGAGCCGCTCTGGGGAGGCAAGCCCTCAGAGCCCATTCGCGCCAGCTATGAGTTCTTCAAGGAATTCGACCCGTATCATCCCTGCTGGATCAACGCCGCGCCCCGAAATGAAAACCCGGAACTCAGGCCCTATGCGGCGGCCTGCGACATCTGGGGCGCCGACATCTATCCGTACCCATACCCGAACACGCATTCCGGCCTCGATGACAAGGGCCTGACCAGCGTCGGCAAATACTGTTTGCGCATGTCCGAAACGACGTTCGGACGCAAGCCGACCTGGATGGCCCTGCAGGGCTTTGCCTGGGCCTCACTCAACCGTGAAACACCAATCGAAAAACACCAGTACCCGGATGACACGGTCATGCGCTTCATGGCCATGGACGCCATGCTGAACAAATGCACGGGCTACGGCCTGTGGGGCACCCAATACATCAGGACCCCGTCCTTCTATTACACCATCCACCAAGTCACCCGCGAACTGCGCGAGCTCTCCGGACTTTTTGTCAACGGCGTCCAGCAACCCGACATCCCGGCCGACACCCCCGACGTGCGCGTCGCTGTCATCAGGCACCAGTCCGAGGTCTACCTGTTCATCATGAATCTGACTGAAAAGGCCACGGCAGCCCGCTTCAACCCCGGTACGGGCCAACGCGCCCTCAAAGTCCTGGCCGACGGGGACGCTCTGCGGCCGGCGGATGGCCAGCTGAGCCTGACTCTCCAGCCCTTCCAAGTGGTCGTCTGCGGGACGGCGGCTCTCCCCCCGCCAGTCTATGCCCCCCCCAAGGCCAATCCGGAATTTGACCAGACCGGCAATCCCTTCCCGCGGCTCATCGAGGAACAGGAGGCAAAATACCAAAACACCAAATTCTACCGCGGTGACGCGGCATGGGTCTGGGACGCGTCTCTGGCCAAAAGCCCAGGCAGCCTCTGCCTGATTGCCAAAACCTTCGAGGTGAAAGACACCGGCAAAACGACGTTCCTCAAAATCGCGGTTGACGACTTTTCCCGGATTTACGTCAACGGCAAGCAGGTCGGGGAGACCGACGCCTGGAACCTGATGAAGAAAATCGACATAACCGGCCACGTGACGCCGGGCGAGAACATCATCATGGTCAGGGCGGAGGACAGCGGGGCGCTGCCCTGCGGCCTGCTCGCGGAATTGGAAATCGACGGAAAAGTCGCCATCAAGTCGGACGCCAGCTGGCTTTCCCGACCCATCCAGGCCAAAGACGCCTTGCCGGGCAAGGACAGCTTGAACGCTTTCAAGCCAGTTGCCGTCGTGGCGCCCTATGGCAGCGGGGCTTGGGGCTCACGCGTGGCCGCCCAACAATAATAGGCCAACCAGCCCGGGGCGCCGATGCCGCTGGCGGCGGCGCCAGGCAGCGTTCGGCCAGGCATGGCGGCTGACCCGCCCACGGCGCCCGTTCAGGTGATATTGCTGGCCCGCGCCAGCCCGCCCCGCCCAAAGGGATGGCATGGCGCGCTGACAATACGGCACTTACGGCAAATTACGGACGCCACACAGCCCAACGCCCCCCGGAAGGGCAGAGAAATCCAGCCTTCCAACAACAGGAATGAAAATCATGAGCGCAATCACGTACACCAACCGATTCGGCGATGTCTATTATTTGCGGAAAACCGCCAGCGGACGCGGCCAGGGAACGCAAATCGTCTGCTCCAAAAAACATACTCCGGATGCACTGGAAGAACTTCCCGATGGCATGGAAATCGCCGAGTCGCCAAACGGCAAAGTCTCCTGCCGCGTGAAGCTGGAAAGCACCATTCCCGCCGCTGACGTCAACCGCCTGAACTCATTGGCCAAACAGCTCGCCTCACATGCCTTTGTCGCCGTCGAACTCAAAAAGGACAGCATGGTCGTCCATTCGGCCTCAAAGGAGCGCCTAAAGGCGCTGGCCTGCCTGTTGGGGGCTTCCCCAGCCGAACTGGGACTGCAAATGCAAAAGGGAAGCAAACCATTGCCGGTCGACTTCGAAAGGCTGGTGAGGAACTATCAGCCGGCTTTGCTGTTTTCCCTGGTTGAACCAGAAACGAAAACCTACTCCGTGCTCCGGAAATGCTACATGGACAGCATCCGCGGCGAATGGCTGCCACTGGCGACGGGAGAACTGACCAAACTGGCCAAAAAATATCTCCCGCACCTGGAACAGGAATCCTTTTTCGAGCTGTTCTGATTCACCTCCCGCGTCCCGCACGCCCGCTTCATCCAATCCGCCACATGAGTGCGCTTCTCGGACTGGAGTCGTCTGACGGCGGGGACGGCGGGGACGGCGAAAGGGGGACTCTGGAGACGGCCGTTCCCTGTTCTACGCCCCCCCTGCCGGACTCTCATTCCCCGCCCGCGCGTCCGTCTTTCCAGACCAGGACTGCCCAGGTCGCCACCGCCGGCAGCTCAATGCTGCCCTGGGCGGGCATGAGGGTGACGCCGTCGTGGTCCGGTGACAGCAGCTTGACCTCTTCGGGCGCCTGCAGGAACGTGACGTTGACCCTGGCCGGCCCATTGCGGTTATCGTAGTTCAGGCAATGCAGGACACGCCGCTGGTCAGCGGTGCGCCGCGCCTCCACCAGCAGAGCCACCGGGCCGGCCACGGTGATCTCCCGCGGCCCCAACGCCGCCAGAATCAAGGGCGCCAGCCGTTCCATCTCCGGAGTCGGCTCGACCGCCGCCTGGTAACTGCCCGTCACACTTCCAGGCCCCAGGTGGCCAGGAATGTCAATGACCTTGCCGGCCAGCGCCACTGGCGCCGGTCGTTCCTCGCTGACGATCCGGAGAACCAGGCGCCGACGGCTCAGACTGGCGGCCTGCTCCGGGAAGACCAGGTCAAACGTCACCCGCAGCCGCAGCAGCAGCTCCTGCACAGCCAGAAAGGCACCGTAGCTCCGGCTGAATTCCCGGGCCGGGCTTTCCTGGTCAAGAAAAACCGCGACCTCGCCGTCCCCGCGCGAGCCGTCGAAAAGATCGGCATGCCGGCGGATGAAGTCGAGATAACGCTTCAACTCACGGCTGAGGGGTCCCTGGGCCATCAGGTCGTGCAAATGACTGGGCCGCAGCAGCCAATTGCTGCCGACGACCGCCCCCAACGCGGCGCTTTCGGCCGTGTTCAGGGCGATTTCCGCCGGCCGTTGCGGCAGACCCAAGCCCTCCGCCTGATGCATCCAGGTCGTTGAAAAAGTCCGATACCCGACCGCCTCGGCCGTCTTGAAGAAGTTCACCTGGTGAATAAGGCATTGATCGCGGCTACCAGGGAAATTGCCGCTTTCGGACCAGAGCAATCCGGCACGGGGTCCGAGCATGCGGAAGTCCGCGCCGCGCAGCGCCGCCTGGTTCAAGGTCCCCCGAATCGGACTGGGATTCCATATCAGCTCCACATCCGGTTTGCAGCCGCGGGCATGCCGGCTGAGGCGCTCCATCAGCCGCGCCACCCTCTCGCAACGGAAACGAATCCACTGCTGAACAACCGGGTCCGCAAAAGGCTCCTCCGCCAAAGCGCTTTCCGAAGGAATCTGGGCGCCGGCATACGCGTGGAATTCCCGCTGGCAGCGCGGGCAGTAGCAGGGACGGCTGTAGAAGTTGTCAAAGTGCAGCCCGTCCAGCCCGACGTCCTGCAGGCCAAGGCGGATGCATGCACAGAGATACTGGAAATGCTCGTCGGCATGAATGCAGGGCAGGTAGCGCCGCGGCGACCCGCACCAAAGCTGGGGCGCGCCGGTTTCATCACGCTGAATCCATTCCGCCGCCGCCGGGCATTCCCGGAAAAAGGTCTCATGCAGGATGGTGCCATATTGCAGATAGCCGAAGACCTTGATGCCATGTCGGTGGCAAAGCTGGGTCAAGACGGCGGTACGGGCGATCTCCTCCTGCTCGTGCTGCAGGCCAAAGCCCTTGACAAAATGGGTGACGGCCCGGTTGATGCCAAGTTCGGCGGCGGCTTGCACCACGGTTTCGGCATGCAGCTGCTCATACCAGCGTCCAAGGCACTCCTGGCCCAGGCCGGCAACACCGGCGGCCTGGCCTTTGACATAACGGTAGAACTGCAGCGGCTCCCAGCCCCACCAGGCCCAGAACATCGGTTCGCTCATAGGACGCATTCCCACAAATAGTTAATGTGCGAAGTGTTGTGATGGAAAGAGAGATTTGACCCAGTGGTTGCCAAGCTTACGGCAGTGCT
>CAYOUR010000221.1:0-6072 GCA_964407145.1 uncultured Lentisphaeraceae bacterium
CCCCGGGTGACCGAAGCCCGAAGGGCGAGGGAACCCGGGGGAAGAGACACCTCTGTTTTGGCCGCCCGGAGGGCGGGACGACATACGGCAGCCTGAAATCAAGCGCGTACCACCGCATTTCGCACTTTGACCGTCATTATCAATGGGTGACCGATTACACGCGTCGCCGGTTTCGGGAACCGTCATGCATTGCTGGCGTTCACAAGTTCAGGCCTGGGCACTGAAAATGTTCAACGCAATTGTTGTCGTATGCAGGTTGAGGCCTGAGGTGTTGTTTAGGCTATAGCCGCCTCAGCCGGCGCGGATGGCCTGGCGGATGGCGCAGCGGATATGGGCGGGCGGCGGTCACGGCGCGGCAGATGGATGGCCCCGGGGGGCGTCCGAGCGGCCTGAGCGTCGCAGTCAGGGCGGCATGCGCGAGGACTTGTGCGTCATCTTTGCCGCAGGATCTTGAAGTAATCCGGCAATTCCGGTTCTTTGATGGCATCGCAGAACCGGCAGCTGTTTTCCGGATGGAGCGGATATTCGCCGGTGTCAGCCACCCACTGATCCAGGCGCCGGTGGTGTTTGCGGATCAGGCATTCGCGGCGCGGATTGCCCAGGGCCTGGGTCATGCGCAGCCAGATGTCTTCCAGGCTTTCCGAGGTGATGCTTCCGAAACTCAGTGGGGTAAAGTCGCAGGGACAGACGGCGCCGGCACTGTCGATGTACAGGTGCTGGGTGCCGCCGGCGCAGCCAAAGAATTCCTGGCTTTCGATCTGGTTGAAGGCACAGATTTTTGGGCGTTTGGCGGTCTGGTTGGCCGAAACGTGGAAGTGCCGCAGCTGGCTGACCTGGTCCGGCGTCAGCAGCTGCGATTCCGGTGTTCTCCGCCAGTTGCCGCACGGCATGCTTTCGACCAGGCGCAGTTCGTGCAGGCCCCAGGCGCGGCCCAGGCGCTGCAGGGCGCGGTATTCCTGTTTTTCCACGAAGTCCGGTGTGGCCACGGCGCCGAGCATGGTGTAGAGGCCGGCGCGTCTTGCGGCCTGGACCGCGGCTTCGACCATCGCGAAGGCCTGAGCCTGGCCGCGGAAGGCGTTGAAAGCCGCCGGTTCGGACCAGTCCAGGCTGAAGCAGACTGCCCACAGCCCGGCTTGACGCAGCCGTTCTGCGCAGGAGCGGTCGAAATTCTGTCCGGTCGTGAACAGGATGACGGCGCTGCCGCCGTCCGCCGCGGCTTGAATGAGTTCTGGCAGGTCTTCTCTCAGAATGGGGTCGCCGCCGGTGAAGCCGATGATGGCGGCCTGCAGGTCATGCAGCTGGCGGATGACATTGAGCCAGGCCGCGGTCGGCAGTTCGCCGGTCGGGCGTTGGCGGGCGCTGCAGTGAGGGCAGTGGAAGGCGCAGCGCGCGGTCGGGGCCAGAAACGCGGAGACTGGGCTCAGGTGCCGGCCGCTGAGCAGAGCCAGGAACATGTTGTCAAAGGCCTGGGATGGCATGGGCGGCAGGAACGAATTCAGGACCCAGCGCCCCTGGTGTCGGGTCGGGTTTTCGCCGGACAGCCATTGGGCCACGTAGCGCAGGGTCGCCAAGCCAGGCCGGTCCGTGCGCAGTTCGGCGCCGACTTTGCCTGGCAGGCGTTCAAGGCCGCGCCGACGCAGTTCCCGCAGGACCCGCAAGGGCGTCCGCACAATTCTCGGGTTGTGCAGCATCAGCAGGATTTTCAGCCATTTCAGCATGGGCGGGTTCCCTTCAGGAAGGCGTAGTGATGCGCCAGCGGGTACTTTGCCATGGCCGCGGAAAGTTCCTGCCGGAAGAAGTCACGCACCTCGTTGTCCTGGTGCAATGGCATGATTTCAGCGAAGCCGGCCAGGATGCCGGTGTTCAGCAGCCAGTTCAGGATGTCCTGGTCGCTGGGCGGGACGATTTCGATGGCGCCGGTCCGTGCAGTCTCGAGCGTGAAGCCCTGGCGTTTGAGAAGGGCGGCGAGACCGGCGCCGGAAGGCGGGAAGTGATGGATGATGGCCCTGGTGCAGCGGGCCGGGAATTGCGCCAACGTGCGCCGGAAAGCGTGAAAAACCGGCGGCATGGTATCGGCCAGGTTGGTCACCAGCAGGAAGCTGCCTCCCGGGGAGAGGATGCGGCGGACTTCCGGGATCAGCCGCGCCGGGTGGCTGTAGCCGATTGCCCAGGCCGACACCACCAGCGCCGCCGAGCATGACTGCCGTTGCTGGCAGAAGGCCAGCATGTCCGCTGCCTGGAAGTCGCCGCGAGGGCAGCGGCGGCGCGCTTCGGCCAGCATGCCGGCCGAGATGTCGACCGCGGCGATGCGTCGGTTTGGGTAGCATTCCGCCAGCCTGGCGGTGGTGAAGCCGCTGCCGCAGCCCAAGTCGAGGATGTCGCCGTCGACCAGTTGTTCCGGCAGTTCATCCAGCAGGCGGTTGGTGACGGCTTTCAGGTGTTCCAGCCAGCAGTGGTCGTAGTTGCAGGCCAGTCGGTCGTAACTGCGGGCATAGTCTTCCGGCGCCAGAAACCGCCCTTGGCAGCAATGTTTGAGCATCTGCCAGTTGAGTTTCAGGCAATTCAGGTATTTGGCCAGCGTCATGTCAGATGGGGCCGCATCCGGTCAGCAGCGTCAGGGACAGGGTTGCCAGCACCGCGATGATTTTGAACAGGTTACGGGTCATGGACGGCATCCTCCCAAGTCAGTTGGGGGTCATGGAAGTAAGTTAAGATTTCCAGCAGATGCGTTTTTTGCGTTGCCAGGTCGGTTGTCGCCAGGACGCCGGAGGGCGCGGTGAAGCCGTCGAAGCGTATGTACAGCACCAGCAGATGGCGGCGGTCCGTGGCCATGGTTACGGCGTCGAACTCCAGGCGTCCGCGCTCCGAGTCCAGGAGTGGCAGTTGGAGCAACTTTTCCGGGGCGCCGTCTGACGCTTGTCGCCAGACGGCGTCGTCCTGCACAAACAACAGGTCCTGTTCGGGCGGCAGCTGGGTCATGTAGCAGTTGTGGGTATCCTGGACGGTGACGCTTTCATCGTCATGGATGGTCAGAAGGCGCCAGGTATCGTTTTCCTGCAGGCAAAGAGTCCGGCTGTCCGGCCGCCAGAAGAACCTGCGTCTGTCAGCAATCCGGATGGGTGTGGTCAGGAGCGCCTCACCGCCATCTTGGCGCCTGATTTGAAGACAGCTGTCGTTCCAGGCATCGCCCGTGTCGGACACGGCGACGTACCTGCCATCCGGTGAAAGGGCTTGCACAGGCTCGGTTTTGGGATGGAATGGCGTGGTCTTGCCGCCGATGGTCAGGCGGGGTTCCTGCCCAGGTTCATAGTCGACCAGGACGGTTTCATTCTCAGTGTCGATTCGCAACCGTCCGCGCAGGTTTTGCACCGCTTCGGCAGATGAAACATGGCGCAGCCAGAAGCTGAATTCTTGCATGGACTTGTATATGAAGTGAACAGGCGCTGAAAACCAGGTGCAGGCCACGACTGCCAGCCCGAGCAGGACGTAACGTCGCCGGGCTTTGTCGGGCGGCGTCCAGCCCTGCGGATTCAGCCGGGTCATCAGGAGCACGAGATAGGCCGCCACCATGATGACGCTGTTCACCGAGGCCAGGGCTATCGCCAGGACATCGGCGGGTTCGGTGATGAAAGGCACGGAGATGAAGAGGTACCCCAGGCATCCGCCCAGCATCAGCAGGAGGAAGAATGGGGCCTTGTGCAGTTGACGGCGGCAGGCATACAGGTATGCGGCATAAAACAGGAGGTGGTAGACGCCGCCGGCCAGGACATACCATGGCCAGAGTGTGCGGTGGGCAAAGGAGGTCACCCAGGCCAGGGCGGCGGCATTGCCCAGGCTGCCCCAGGTCAGGGCTGACAGCAGAATCAGCGGCACGCTTCCGTGCTCCCGCTGCCGCAGGTGATTCGCCCAGGGAAGAAATGCCGTCAGAAAAACAAAGAAAACAGCGCTGCGGACGATGGCACGCCAATCGCCGGCGCCGAAAGACGCCAGCACTGAAAAAAACAGGGCCAGCACCCATGGAAAAACACGCCTGCGGAGATAGGGTGGGGCGGTGCTCATCGCTTGCCTTTTCCCGAACATGAGTATTGTCGGGACAACACGACGTTTCCCGGCGTTGAACTAATGTAGCATCCATCGGCGGAATTGCATCTGGAAAAAATGAATGGCTGACCGATTTCCGATTCCCGGGGTATTGCGCCCGTGTAAAAGTCGGGAGGTGTCATTTGACAAGCGCGTGCCCGAGATATAGCGTAATCACTGTCCGTGGATGGATATCGGCCTGGCCGGGGTGTTCGTTTTGGTGCGGCGTCCGGAGCGGAAGCGCTTGGTTATCTTGGCCTTTCCGGGCGGGAACGTCGGCATCGACCCGGTGGGGTATTCGTGAGGAGAAAACGATGTTATGCAAAGTCGTGTTATCGGCGTTGATTCTGGCCGCCGGAGCAATCGCGGCCGAGACGCCGCGTCTGCCGCCCGAACCCGCGAAAAAAATCATCCAGTTCGGCTGGGACAATCCGACGCCGGATTTTTTGGAAACGAACATCGACTTGGTGGAAGCCCATCTGCCGTACGACGGCATCGGCATCCGGCTGCTGGGCGGAACCTATGACCTGGACGGGGTCAAGTTCAGCACTGAAGGCGCGATGTTCGGCCGCACCAAGTTCAAGGCGGAGTGGTTCGAGCCGTACCGGCAGAGCCTCAGGAACACCAAGTTCAAGAATTTGACGCATAACTTCTTGCGGACCAGCGGGCCGTCTTTTCACGGTCGCCAGTTTGACCTTTTTGACGATGCCTACTGGGAAGCCAGCTGCCACAACTTCGCCCTGTTTGCCGCCCTGGCGAAAGACACCGGCATGAAGGGGCTCAATTTCGACCTGGAGGACTACGGCAACAACGGCATCTGGCGGTATCGACCGGGGTGCGGGCACGCCTGGCCGCAGGCCTACGACCAGGCCCGTGCGCGCGGCCGGCAATTCATCGCCGCCATCACCAGCGAATACCCCGACATCACGCTTTTTGTCTTCTTCTGGCTGGACCTCGCTTTCGGCGCCGCCGATGGCATGCCGCTGGCCTTCGAACGCCTGGAGGGTTTCCGTTCCGGACTGCTGGTGGGATTCATCAACGGCATCTATGACGCCCTGCCGCCATCAGCGCTGATGGTCGATGGCATGGAAGCCCATGGCTACGGCGTCCGCAACATCGACAGCCTGTACCGGCTCCGCGCCCAGCGGGAAACGCGCTTCCGCCGTCTGGTCGCGCCGGAAAACCAACGCAAACTCCGCGAGCAGACCACATTGGCCGTGGCGACCTATCTCGACAGCTACATCAACCAGAAGCCGCCTTATTGCTTCCAGGAGGACATGGCCAGAGAAAACATGACCCCCATCGAATTCTTCCGGCGCAACCTGCGCCTGGCGGTAGAGTTCTCCGACCAGTATGCTTGGACGTGGAATGAACAGCGCCTGTGGTATCCGTCGACGCTGCAGCATGGCTGGCAGCGCAAGGCCCTGGACAAGAATCCCGAAGTGCCCGGGCCGCTTTGGAGCCAGGCCTTGCCGGGCATTGAGGACGCGGTCAACTTCGCGCGCGCACCCCATGACTACGCGCTGCGGCAATTCGCGTCCGGGCGGTGCGGCGGCAACCTGCTGCTCAACCCGTCTTTCGAAGCCGCCGCGGGGCAGGCGGCCGTGCTGGAGTTGGCGCCTGATTCGGTGGTGTTGGACAAGGTCCCGAACTGGGAGACCTGGCAGCCAAAGCATTCCCAGGGGAGCTTCCGGCTGGCGGCGGGCGAGGGCTATGGCGGGCGTCACGCCATGCAGGCATCGGCGACCAAAGGCGGAGTCATCCACCAGGCGGTCAAGATCAAGCCGCATGGCGTTTACGTGGTCCGGGCTTTGGCCAGGACGCAGGCCGGCGCCGGGGCGTCCTGCGGCATTGCCTGGCGCAATCAGAAGGGCTCTTGGTGCAATCATCTGCGCAATTTCGCCGTGCCCTTCAGCGAGGACCTCGGCGCGGGCTGGAGGCGGGCGACCATCGTGGTCCATGACATTCCGGAAAACACGGCTTTTTTGTCTG
>CAYOUR010000222.1:0-6050 GCA_964407145.1 uncultured Lentisphaeraceae bacterium
ATGCAACTCAGGTTTGCCGACGGTTCCGGGAAGAGAACGCGTGTCAGCCGTTGATGCGTTCTGGATGGTGGCGTTGGCCAGCTTGCATCAACGTGTAGGGGACTCTTGTAACATGACGACATGTCAACATCCGCCAACGCCGTGCCGTGCCGTTGCACGTTGGAAAATGCCGTCCACGGGCGGGAAGCCGTTTTTTGCGCCGGCCTCGGTCGGCCTTTGGCCTCCAGGTCTCAGGCATGGGGTGTTTTTTTTGTATATGTTGCTGACGGTGCTGGGATATGCCATGAGTATACGGACAATGGCCGCGGCCGGGGAGAATTTGGTTGAGAATCCTGGTTTTGAGGCCGGCGAAGTCCGGGTCGGCGCAGTCAATGTGCTGCCTGGATGGAACGTCCGCTACGGCAAGGACGCAGGCAGCATCAGCTATGAGCTGGACACGGTCATCGTCAAGTCCGGCGCCCGCAGTCTGCGGATTTCGATTCCCGCGGTGCGTCAGCAGGTGGCCAAGTTGGCGCCGACGCGGTTGTATGCAGTGGAGGCCGGCTGCCGGGTCACGGTTGCGTTTGACTACCGTGCGCTGCCGGGAGGCGCGGGCGCCGAATCGGCGGTCTGGATTGAACTCTACGATTCCCAACGACGGGAGATGGCCACCAGCGCCGCCAAGCGGACCAGGCTGGCCGCGGCCGATGAGTGGACACGGGCCGTCGTGGACTTCCAGATTCCCGACGATGATCCGGAAGGCTACCATGTCGGTTTCTTCTTTCGGCAGATCAACCCCGGCAGTTTCTGGGTTGACGATGTGTCGTTGGTGGTCACGCCCGGGGTGGGGCTGTTTGTGGCTGACGCGGCCGGCCTGACGCCGCCGGTTTTGTCGGCGGCGGCCAGCGTTGCCGTAGAGGACGCGGCTTGGCAGCCATTGCTGGACGCGAGTGGTTTCCGTTGCGAAAAGGCTGATCCCGGCCTGGTCAGGATTGTGGCCGCGGAGGGGCGGATGGTGATTCGCGGCGATGATGGCGCGGTGGTGAGCGAATGGTCGGGCGGCGGCGTCCATTATCCCGGGCGCGGCCAGGGCGGGTTGTTCCGGGATTTGTTCTGGGTTCCGGAGGAGGCGCGCTGGGGCGAAGACGCCGCCGGGCAGTACCAGGTCGGCACGGCCGCCATTGAGGACGACGGCAATTTGCACCTCGTCATGACGAGGGCGCTGACCCATCCGGCCCTGGCCGGGCTGCAGTTGACCAAAACGTACGTTGTTGAACCCGGCCTGCGGCGGATTTCTGCGGCAATCGCCGTTCTCAATGGCGGCGAAACGGAGCGGGAATTCCGCTACTGGAGCTGGCACCGTCTGGAGCTGCCGTCAGCCGAGGCCGTGTTCGAGGTCCAGGGCGACCCGGTTTTTGCGGCCGGGCCGTCGTCGCCCAGGCACCTTTTTGTCAAGCCGCATTTTTCGCAATGGGTGAAAGTCTCCGGGCGTTATTATTTCAGCTGGGACCGTTCGCGGCCGGCTCTTGGCGGGGCGTATCTCGACCGTATTCATGTCTGGAACAACGCGCGCCATCCAGCTCTGGGGCTGATTGGCAAGGCGACCGCGTTGCCGCCGGGCAAGACCTTCCGGGCCCGTGTCTGCTGTCTGGCGATTCCGCCGGCCGCCGCCGCCGTCACGGCGGCGGCGACCAGGCCTTTGGCTGACTTCAAGCTGGTTCATCCCTATGGCGTCAAGAAAAGGCTGGCCTATCGCGCGTCCATTCACAATCATTCGCAGTACACTCCCGGGTACACGCATGCGCCGATGCCGTCAGGCGACCTGTTGGCGTACTACCGTGACTATGAATGTTCGCCGCGCTACAAGATTGTGTCGATCACCGAGCATTCGCGGTTGACGCTGCCGGTCAACACGGAGCCGTCCGGGGAGATGGATCCGCCCTGGGGGGTGGAGGGCATGTTGTTCATCCCCGGCGGCGAACTCGGCCTGGGCAGCGGCACTGGCGGGATTGCGGCCGGCGACCTGTTTGGCGAAATCAATTGCGTCGGCCTGCCGGCGGACAGCACGGATCCGACCGACCAGAAAAAGTTCTACCACAACCAGGTTTCCAGGGGCGTCCCCGGCGCCTATCTCAAGCATCTGGTCGCCGGCGGCGCGTATGTCGGCCTGTGTCATCCGAACGCCCAGCTGGATGGCGAAGGCGTGCAACGCTGGAATGCCAGCGGATACACCTATGACGAGCTGGATTTGATCTTCGGGAATCCGGAAAAGCTGCTGCCGCCCCTGGAGCAGCTGCCTCTGGGGCTGGAAATCGGCAATCAGGGCTACGACTTTACCGCCCGGACCGCCTTTGTCAACGCGGAGGCGAAATGGGACCTGCTGCTGGCCCGCGGCCACCGCCTGCACGGCACTTGCAGCGATGATTCGCACGGCCGCCCTGGATGCCGCGGGTGGATCGTGCCGTTCTTGGACGAACTGACCAGGGAGGAATTCATGGCCAGCCTCCTCTCCGGCAATTTCTATGCCTCCCAGGGACCCGAAATCACCGGCATTGACGTCGAGGGAAAGTCCATTATTGTCGCGACGAATCAGCCCAGCCTGATTGAATTCATCGGCCGGGGCGGTGACATCCTCGCGGGCTTCCCGGAGGCCACTCGTGGCGTGTATTTGGTCAAGGGGGACGAAATCTACGTCCGCGCCCGGGTGACCCGCGACTGCCCTGAGACCGGGCTGGAGGTCGGCGGGGGCGTCGGGCACCGCCGTTCGGCCTGGACGAATCCGTTTTACCTGGAATGACACGCCGGGGGGCGGCGGCAGTGGCGCAACGTCGCTGGCGCCATTGTGTTGTTTTTTGCCGGCCGGCAATGGCGTCCGGAGCTGATGGCGGCCAGCCGATGTCGTGCGTTTCAGGCTTTGGCCTGGCACATGATGACGGTTTGCCAATGGCAGTGGCAGGGGTTATTCGGAACAGTCATTCAACGCAACCATAAATCAGGAAGAGCATAACCGATGCGGCAAGTTTTGGTGGTTTTTGTCCTGTTCGTCTCCTTGGCTGGTGCGGTGGAGCGTGACCGCGTCCTTTTTCTGGCGCGTTTCCACCAGGATCTCGCGCCGGAGGTCGCCCGCGGCGGTGGTGTCGTGGCGTCCGCCGCGGTGGAGGTCAACACCGACTCGGGGCGGTTTGGCCCCGGTCTGGATCTGGCCCGTTCCGGGGCCTTTGTCAGCTACCCTGCGGCCGGCAACATCGACCTTGACCAGGGCACGCTGCTGCTCTGGCTCCGTCCGGTCAACTGGCCGGCTGGCAAGCATTGCTATGCCCGCGTGTTTGCGCTGGGCTTTGACCCGGCCCATCGCGACCGGCTGGAATTCCTGCCGGGCAGCATGCATTTGAGCAAGGCTGAAAAGAGCCAGACCTTGCTCTTCTGCAACTTCAGGAATTGGAACGACTTCAATCTGGAGACGGAGATCACGGCCTGGCCGGCCGGGGAATGGCGCCATATTGCCCTGACCTGGAAGGTCAACGGCAACCGGCAACTCTTCGTCGACGGCGTGCTGATGGGCGAGAAGCCGTATGTCAGGGCCCAGCAGCAGCCCGGGGAAATCATTTTCGGGTCTCCCCGCGCCGGCATCGGCGGCAAATGCTCGATTGACGAAGTCTGCATTCTCGATTACGTGCTTGAACCGGCCGCCATCAGGGGCGCCTTTCTGTCGGTGCCCGGGGACGCGCCGCCGCTGTTCCTGGCTCGTCAGGACTTCACGGCCATGCCGGTCGTCCCGGCGCCGCAAGATGCCAGTTTGTATACTGGCGAGGAGCCCATCGACGCCTTTTTCACGGCTGTGCCGATCAGCCTTGACGGCGCGTTGGACGACCCGGCCTGGAGCGGCGCCGTCCCCGTGCCGCCCTTGCGTACTCCGAAGGATGCCGAACCCCAGGCGGCCAGCGAAATCAAGATTCTCTACGACCAGAAGTACCTCTATGTCGGATGCCTTTTTCAGGAGCCGGAAATGGGCAAGTTGCGGGCCGATCTGGATCAGCATGACTTGCCGATCTACAACAACGACTGCCTGGAGGTGGTCCTCGACACCGCCGGGACGGCCGAGGCAACGTATCATTTCGTGGTCAATTCGATCGGCGGCATCTATGATTCCCGCAATGCCGACCAAGCCGCGTTCAATGCCAACAACGCCATCGCGGTCGGCAAGCGCCATGACAGCGCGTGGACTCTGGAGTTCGCCCTGCCGTATGCGGATTTGCTGATCAAGCCGCCGCAGCCCGGTGAGTCGTGGGGAATCCGTGTCTGTCGGGAGCGTTATCCCGTTCCGGAAATCAGCTCCTACCCGGTTTGTCCGGCGCCGCCTTATGGCGCCAGGTCTTTCCTGACCAGGCTGAATTTTCAGGGCAATGCCGGGGCTGATGCGTCCCTGGCCGCGACCATCCTGACCCGGCATTTCCAGCCGGGGGTGAATGTGATTGAGATTCAGCTGCAGAACCGGGGTGAAGCGGCACGTCAGCTGGAAGTGTCCGCCCTGGTCGTCACGGCCGATGGCCCGTTGCCACCGCCGGTCAAAACCGCGCTGGAGCTGGAGGCCGGGAGAATGCAGGCCGTCACTCTGGCCATTTCCGTCACGTCGTCGGTGGCGACGCAAATTGCCGTTGAGGTTGCCGAGCAAGGCGCCATTGTCTGGCGTCATGGCATCAAAGCCGGCTTTACGGCGCCGCCGATGGACCCCGTCCGGTTTTCGCGCCAGCTCAGCCGCCTTGACAGTGACCTGTGCCTTTGGGACAGCATCCATGCGCCGACGGCCAGTGCCTTGCGGAAGAACGTCGTGGCCGTCCGCCGCGTTTTGGACGAATATGCCGAGGCCCTGCGCGGCGCCTTGGCGGCGCGGGCCACGTTATCCGCCGAGGCGTGCGACCAGCTGGCGGCAGGCATCAATGGCTTTCAGCACTGGCTGGAGGAGCGGCGCATGGTCGCCTGGGAAGTGTCGCCCTGGGACAACGGTTCGCCGGCCGACTTGCCGCCGCCTTCTGCCCCGGCGGCCGCCCTCCGTTTTCGTCAGGCCGGCAACGAATGGGAGTTCAAGGCCCTGGCGATCACCGGCGTGCTTCCCGGTGGCGGGCGAGACTACCGCCTTGCCACGGCCGACCTGTATGACGACAAGGGCACCCGCATCAACCGCTCCAACATCACCGTCTACCAGGCGCCCTTTGTCCGCAACAGTGCCGGGCAGCTGGTCACAGACCCGCTTATCGAGAATGAGGCGGACGCGTTTACGCTGTTGCCTGGCACGGCGCGCCGGTTCTGGATAGCCGTCCAGGCCCGGGACATGGCGCCGGGCACGTATTGGACGGAGCTGACGGTCAAGCCCCTGGACGTGAAAAGTTCACCCCGCGAGCAATGGCTCGTCATTCCGGTTGAAGTCGAGGTGCTGCCCATCACTTTGCCTCCGACGCATGAATGGCCGGTTGACGCCTTGCTCTGGCATGGTGGTCTGACGCCATCCCAGGATGAAATTCCCACCTTGGATTTTCTGCACCGCCATCATTTCAACTGGTTTTCCACGGACCGTTTCCGTTACGATTATGGCAAACCCGCCAATGGCGGGCTGCGGGTGCCGCCGCCGCCCGGCACGCCGGCGCCGGCGCCCGGCCGCGACTATTTTGTACCGGAAAACATCTCGGCCAACGACGCTTTGCTGCACCGTGCGTTGGAGAAGAAGATGAAGGTCCTGTTCGCCTGGAACATCTGCCGCGACCCGGAATGGGTCAAGCTGATGACCGATCACCTGCGCCAGCTCGGCTTCTCCACGGACCACTATCTTTTTTCCGGCATGGCGGATGAATTCCGGGCCAGCTTCCTGGAAAAAGGCCTGGCCTTTCATCGTGCCGCCTACGCTGCGGCGCCGGAAACCCCTTGGATGTGCACCATGACGACCGTGCCGCCTCCGGAGGGCTGCACGGAAGAGCAGTTCGACCAGGTCGTCGAGTTCATCAAGAATCCGATTCTCTTCAACTCCCATCTTTGGCCTCGGGAGCAGGAGCGTTCCGGGAAAATGCAGGCCTGGCTTC
>CAYOUR010000223.1:0-5785 GCA_964407145.1 uncultured Lentisphaeraceae bacterium
GAATGGGAATGGGAATGGGAATGGGAATGGGAATGGGAATGGGAATGGGAATGGGAATGGGGGTACGTTGCTGACGCCGCCACAATGCGGCACAATCGCCGTCACCTGGTGGAGGGAATGGACTTCCTGGCCGGAACCGCCTTCCGACGGCATCCTCCGCGCGCCTTCTCCGCCAGTGGTTTCGGCCCATGCGACACGAGGCCGCCGGGTTGGACGGGGCATGGCGCTCAGTCATGCCTGGGGTGCAGCAATCCCAGTTCGATCATGTACTCCGGGTCATACGACAGCTTGGCCCGGCGCAGCCCCGGCAATCCGAGGTCCTGTTCGCGGTTGGTCCAGATGGCTTTCCCGCGCAATTGCCGGGCCGTTTCACGGTTGATCATCTGGGCGCTGCCCTTGCAGGTGCTGAGGGCCTTTTCAAAATGGATGTCGGCCATCAGGTCGGTGAGCATGCTATGGACGGCGAAGGCCACCACCCGGCCCTCGACTTCCAGGACAGTGCCACTGAAGCCGGCCGCCGGCCAGCAGGCAAAGGCGGCGGCGAGGGCGTCCAAGTCCTCCTGGACTGCCTGTAAGTCGCCGGCCTTGTTTTCAGCCCAGGTGCGAGCGACCTCGAGCACGGCGTCCTGGTCTGCCCGGACATCCAGCGCCCGGCTGCGCCAGTCATGGTTTTCCCGGAGGAACTGGTTGATGAGATTGCGCTTGGGGGAGAGTTTTTGTCCGGGCAGATCGGCCAGGTCATCCGTCCGGTAGACGTACTCATAATAGTCGTGAGACGATTCCCAGGTGAACATCGTCTCGAGCTGTTGCCGGTGTCGCTGGTAATAGTCGACGGGGATCAGGGCCAGGCGCCCAGAGAAGCCCTGGCGCCGCAGGCGCCGGCTGGCGTCCTGGAGTTCGTCAGGCGCGGGCGTCCGGCCCAAGGGGAAATAGAGGAAGTCGGCGGCGGCGCCGTAGATCCAGAGCTGCTGGTCATGTTCATGGCAGGCCAGCCGATAGCGGGCGTTCCAGGCCATGAGGTTGGCGAAGGCGTATTCGCAGGAAAGCATCCCGCCCTGGTTTCCGGTATAGCTTCGGACCAGTTCGGCATCCCCGGCGCTGACCAGGTGAAAGTGTCCTGGCAGGGCTGCAGTCATGGCCGGCCACCGAATCTCATCGGCACATGCCGCGGCATCACCTGATAGCCCAATGCTTCATAGAACTGTTCCTTTCCCGGAACGGCGATCAACAGCAGCCAGTCAATGCCCATGGCGACCGCGGCCTCGGTCAGACGGCGGACCAGTTCGGCGCCGATCTTCCGGTTGCGGAGGGATTCGGTGACGAAAATATCCTGCAGGTAGCCGTCACTGACGCGGTCGGCTATCACCCGGCCCATGCCGACGATCCGGCCATTGTCACGGGCAGTCAGGAACAACGCCGAATTCCGGGGCAGTTCCCTCACCCAGGCGCCATCGCCCTGTCCATCCCACCAGCCGGCCTCTTGATAGAGTCCGGCCAGCTCCTTTTCCTCTGCACAGGTCACTTCCGTGACAAAGTGGTAATCGACATCCATGCGGCGTTATTTCCTGATTGACTCGCCGGCCCCGAACCGTCCGGCCGGACGTTTTTCGACCGACCCGGCTTACGGGGCAGCGGCTTTGCCGGACATGTCCCCCGAAGGCCCTGAACAAGAACCTTAAAACCGATCGCGAGACGAAGACATACGTTAATGCCGGGCGAAGAAAATTGCAACTTTTGCGCGGAGGAATTGCACTTCATGCAGGCGCCTGCCGGGGGAGCGACATCATAGCCCGGGCCAAGCAGCCGCGAGCCGCCCCCCCCGGGGATGCGGGCTATGCCGAAAAGGAGCCCCCCGGAACCCGCGACTCCTGACCTTCAAACGGGTGCCGAAGCCGCTCGAACCATGCCTTTCGGATGGCCTCGGGTTGTCGATCATGCTTGCCGGCGGGAAACCCTTGACCAGCCCTCCTGGCCGCTGGCCGGAGAGTTACTCCACCCGTCGCAACACGATATTGTCGACATCGGCGAACAGCCCGCGCCGGCCGGGGCCGACCACGACATAGAGGCTGACCGCGGAAAGGCCTTGCCTGACCTCGAAATCCTGTCCGGCTTCGACCCAGAAGTCGCCCGCGGGCGACGGCCGGGCTGACAGGCTGACCAGGGTTCCGTCGGGACTGGCGGCAACGCGCAGGCGCACATGCTCCACCCCGGCGTCCATGCGGGCGTCAAAGCTGATGTGGTATTTGCCTGGAACAAGCTGGACTTGCGGCTTGAAGATGCCGATGCCCTCCACGGTGTCGGCCATCATGCGGATGCTGAATTTGTCAAAGGACGCGGTTTTCTGGGTGATCTCGACAAAACGGTCTCTGGCGACCCATCCATCCATGTCGGGAAGATCAAAGGAATTGCGGAAAATCAGCGGTGAGCTGCCGGCTTCCTGCTGGCCGGCGGCGGCCTTTTCGGCATAATGCGCCGTTTTCAGCCAGTATTTCTTTTCGGCGCCGTAAAAGGCGCTGGCCCAGTTGGCATCGAACCGGCTTTGGTTGTCAACACGGAACGCAAGCAGTTTTTGGGCGGCGTCTTCCAGGACGTTGGGCTGCTCGTCCAGACACAACTGTCCCTGGGTCATGAAGTCATAAAGGAGGATGGCATGCTGCTGGGCCAGGAAGAGCCGGTCCAGGCGGGCCTGCACGGCAGGCCGGTCATCCACAAGCCGGGCGGCTCCAAGGATGTCCGCGGCGGCCTGCATCCGTTCCCGGTCAAAGAATTTGGCGGCATTGGCGACGATGCGGGCGGACATCTGGTCGTCGTCAAGCAGCTCCTGGCCCTGGCGGCGCAGCTCTTCGGCGGCGGCCTGGTGGCGGCGGACGCCGTCCTCGCGGTGGAAGGCGTAGAAGGCCTTGACGGCGGCGGCGGCCTGGCCGAAGGCGTCGCAGTATTCGTCTTCGATTTCGGCGAAGGACCGCTCCGGAAACGCGATCATTCTCCCGACCACGAAGTGTTCGAAGTCAAGCACGGGATTGCCGGGGCCGCAGTCGTAGTCGGTGCCCCACAGGCTGAACTGCCTGGCCGTCTGGAATTTGTCATAGATCAACCGGTCGCAGCCACGGAAGAACATGCCGCGGTAGCACAGGTCGTTGGGGCGAAGGAAAACGTTCTTCGCGCCCAGGGCCTTCCAACCCGCGAACATCTTTTCGTTGTCATCGGCCAGGTTGGGGACGATGCCGAACAGCATGTTGTCGGGATATTCGACCTTTTCCCGGCGGGCCGGGTGACGGTAATAGCTGTAGATGTAGGCCACCAGCATGACGTCAGGCCGGATTTTCACGGCGCGTTCAGCCACGCGGTTCCAAAAATAAAGCTCGCGGTCGGTGAGGTGGTCGTAGAAATTGTCGTTTTCACGGCGGACGTCAAGCCGGCAGCAATCCTGACAGAAGCAGTAGCCCGGCGTGCCGTCGTTGGGGCAGACATTGAGGAATTTGCCGGCGCCCTTTTCCTGCCAGACGGCGACGACCTTGTCGGCCACGGCCGGGTTGGAGACGCACAGCTTGACGGTTTTCTTCTGGGCCTCGGAGATGGTTCGCTGGCCGAACGGGTTCATGCCGAAGTACTCGGGGTGTTCCTGGCCGTACTTGTCCCACCAGTCAGTGTATGCGTGTCCATAGCGGAATTTGGTGCGCACGCCATGATGCAGGCGTTTCATCCAAATGTCATTGTCACGGGTCCGAGCCGTGCATTCCTCCTCGGAGCGGCGCAGCTTTTCCGGGGTGAAGGCGGCCGCCAGGGGGTCAAAACGCCAGTAGCCGATGCGCTGACCGACCATCTCAAAGGGCAGAGTCCAGGAAAAATCCTCCCGTTCCGGCAGCGAGACAGAGGTTTGCCGGCGGCAGACAACACCCTCCTCGCCGGGACGCAGCCACATGACCCCCAGCTGGCGTTCCAAAAAGAAGTCGACGGCGTTCATGAAGCCGTGAAACTGGCCGGTCTTGTTGTATCCCCAGAAGAACACCTGGTCGCCACGAATGGCATAGCGCGCTTCGCCGCGTCCGACCGGCGCAGCGGCGTCCGGCGCCGGCCGGCCGATCACGAACTGCTTCCGGCCAGCCGTGGCCGACTTGACCTGGGGCAGGTCAACCCCCGACATCAACTTGACATGATAAGCCAGTTCCTGGGCGGCTTCAACCGTGAACTCATTGTCACGCGCCAGGACGATCTCCGCCTCGGCAAACATAAAATCGGCCGCCGGAACGGCCAAGGCCGACAAACACACGGACAAGGCCAAGATTTTTCGCATCGCCAGGGACTCCTGTTTTACTGATGGTGATGAAATAAGGCGAACCGCGCCCGCAGGGGCGGGGCTTGCCCGTGACGTGACTGGCGCCGACCCGGTAAACGCCTCCCGGCCAAGCGGCATGCAATCAAGAGCCTCGCAAGAGCAAGCCGCGAGTGATGGGTTCACAGCAGGAAGATCCCGGCCTTGCGGCATTCCTCAATCATGTCTGGCGGCCAAAGGCTGGCCTGCACTTCGCCGATATGAGCTTTTTGGAGCAGGAGCATGCACAGTCGGGACTGGCCGATGCCGCCGCCCATGGACAGAGGCAGCTGGCCATCCAGCAGGGCTTTGTGGAAGCGCAGCCGGCAACGGTCCATGGCGTTGCGCTCTTCCAGCTGCGCCAGCAGCGCCGCCTGGTCGACGCGCACGCCCATGGAGGACAGTTCGTAAGACCGCCCGAGCAGCTGGTTGTAGACCACGATGTCGCCGTTGAGGCCGCGGTGGCCGGCGTCGGTCGGCGTCGACCAGTCGTCATAATCCGGGGCCCGGCCGTCATGCGGCTCGTTGCTGAGCGGCAGGTTGCCGCCGATGCCGATGATGAACACGGCGCCGTGCCGCTGGGCGATTCGGTCTTCGCGCTGGCGCGGGGTCAGGCCGGGAAATTCGCGCTCCAGGTCTTCGGCATGCACGAAGGTGATTTCCGGCGGCAGGAAGCGCCGGAGAACCGGGTATTCATCGCAGATGAAATGCTCCGTGCGGCGGATGGCGTAATAGATGCGGCGGACGGTTTCCCGCAGGGTATCCAGGCTGCGTTCCTCCGCGGTGATGACTTTTTCCCAGTCCCACTGGTCAACGTAGAGGGAATGGAGGTTGTCCAAATCCTCGTCCGCCCGGATGGCATTCATGTCCGTGTAGATGCCGGCGCCGACTTCAATGCCGAGATGCGCCAGCTCCATGCGTTTCCATTTGGCCAGGGAATGGACGACCTGCGCCACCTGGTTGTCCATGGCGCGGATGGGGAACTGGACGGCGCGTTCAATGCCGTTCAAGTCGTCGTTGATGCCCGTCCCTGCCAGCACGAACAACGGCGCGCTGGCACGCTGCAGGTTCAATTCAAAAGCCAGATTGGCCTGGAATTCGTCCTTGATTTTCCGAATCGCCTTTTGGGTTGTCAGTTCATTCAACTTTGATTTGTAGCCGCGCGGGATCAGCAATGACGACATGAAGACTCCTTACTGCAGGACCAGCCCGGAGCGACCTGCCGCCTCAAGCCGGTGCCACCACCGTGTTTTCCTGATTGGGAACTGAATCCATAAAATAAATCTGCGTGGCTTGAAAACAAGTTTGCCGGCGCCATTTGCCGGTGTTTTCGGCCATCGGCCAGTCATTGATCATGAAGCCTTGACGTGGTTCCATCGTCCTGGTCGGATGCCCTCAAGTGAGAGGCCATCCGAAAAGTCCCCAGTCTGACGCCTGGTGCTTCTCCAAGGACACGGCACCGATGCCCCGGTC
>CAYOUR010000223.1:5800-6031 GCA_964407145.1 uncultured Lentisphaeraceae bacterium
TATCCGCAGATGATCGCGGATGAATCTTTCGGCCAAAACGTTTCGGACGGTGTCTATCAATCGGTGACCGATTGCCCGCCGGGTCGGGAAAGAACAGCAAGTGACTTGCACGGCGCCGTCGGCAGGCTATACTAGATTGAATGCGACAACGCCTTCTTTTTTTGTCATAACAAACCACCAGCCCGGCAGTAAAGGATCAAGATCATGACCACTCCCGAAAACAAGCAATCC
>CAYOUR010000224.1:0-6010 GCA_964407145.1 uncultured Lentisphaeraceae bacterium
TTGGTTTATTGAAGTCGCCCAAAGCCATACTGAACCCTTAAGCAAGGAGTATTGGACGTATGGGACTCATGCTTCCACTTAAACTTCACTCTGCCTGCATTTACAGGGTATGTTTCGTATGCTATTGAAGTTAAAAAAGATCACAAGAACCCTTACATAACGCGTATCGGTCCTAGGCGTCCTAGGCGTCCTATACTCCTCTGATATTGCTTCCCCCGAAGGAAAGTGTCTGTTGACAACTTGACTGGCGTTTGCTTCGAAACCGTGAGCGATTCGTTGCGGCGGGCGTTGGCTCAGGCTTTTTTCTTGACGCGCGGGCCTTTCGGAGTGTCCTCAACGACCCAGCCTTGCGCCTCCAGTTCGGCCCGGAGTTGGTCGGCACGGGCGAAGTCCTTGGCTTTGCGGGCGGCCTGCCGCGCTTCGGCCAGGTCGAGGATGGCCCGTGGGGCGCTTTCGTCCTGGTCCGGGGTGCAGACGGCGAGGACCGAGTCCAGGCGTTCGAGCAGGGCCAGGGCCTGGGCAGCCGCGGCGCCGGCGAGCTTGTGCTCATCCATGAGGCGGTTGACGTCGCGGATGAAGTCGAACAGGGCTGCCAGGGCGGCCGAGATGTTGAGGTCGTCCTCCAGGCCGGCGCGGAAGGCGCTTTCCGCGCCGGCGATGGCCGCCGTGGTTTCGGTCAGGCCGGCGTCGGGAATGCCCGCCGCCTCGGCCAGGCGCTGGCGGGCGGTGTCCAGGCGCTGCAGGGCGGTCCGGGCGTCGTCCAGCGCCTTGAAGGAGAAGTTGAGGGACTGGCGGTAATGGGCGCCCAGCAGGACCCAGCGGATTTCGCGGCCGGTGTAGCCTTTGGCGAGGATGTCCCTCAGCGTGAAGAAGTTGCCGAGGGACTTGGACATTTTCTGGCCGTCGACCATCAGGTGGGCGCAATGCAGCCAGTAGTTGACAAAACGGCAGCCGTTGGCGGCTTCGCTCTGGGCGATTTCGTCTTCGTGATGGGGGAACATGTTGTCGATGCCGCCGCAGTGGATGTCAAAGGTCGGCCCCAGGTAGCGGCTGCTCATGGCGGAGCATTCCAGGTGCCAGCCGGGGCGGCCTTTGCCCCAGGGGCTGTCCCAGGCGACATCGCCGTCCTCCTCGTCGTACGCCTTCCAGAGGGCGAAGTCGGCCACCGACTCCTTTGCGTATTCATCCAGCTTCACCCGGGTGCCGGAGCGC
Source organism: uncultured Lentisphaeraceae bacterium (assembly GCA_964407145.1). GTDB lineage: Bacteria > Verrucomicrobiota > Lentisphaeria > Oligosphaerales > Oligosphaeraceae > JAAZKI01. Next base: position 1,213 of record CAYOUR010000224.1, read on the forward strand.
ATCTGGTCGTGGTCGATGTTGACCAGCTGGCCGTATGACGGCCATTTGGCAATGGAGAAGTAGACCGACCGGTCCTCCGCCTGGTAGGCGATGCCCTTCTCAAAGAGCGTCCTGACAATGGCGATCATGTCGTCGATATGGTCGGTGGCGGCGGGGTAGACGTCGGCCGGGAGGATGCGCAGGGCGGCGATGTCCTGGAAAAAGGCGTCCTTGTACTTTTGCGTGAAGTCGCGCAGGCTGGCGCCGGCGGCCTGGGCGCCGCGGATCGTCTTGTCGTCGACGTCAGTCAGGTTCATGATGTGCCGGACCCGGAAGCCAAGGTAGAGCAGGGTCCGTTTCAGCAGGTCCTCGAACATGTAGGCGCGGAAATTGCCGATGTGGGCGTAATTGTACACGGTCGGGCCGCAGGTGTAGAGGCCGACCTGGCCGTCCTGGATGGGCGTAAACTCCTGCTGGCGATGCGTGAGGGAATTGTAAAATGACAGTGCCATGAGAATCCGGTTGCTGGAGGTGAGGGGAAAAGTCAAAATAATAAATTAATGGTTATTTCGGGGGGCTGCAAATGCCCTGGGACGATTTAGCGGCCTTGAACACGCCGGCGGCGATGGCGAGGCCGGCCAGGCCCAGGGTCAGCCGCAAGGCCCAGCGTGGCAGGCCGGTGGTCGGCGCCGCGACCCGCGGTTGGGGTCGTCCCTGGCGGTTTCCCAGTGTGACCGCGGTCACCGGCACTTGGTTGGCCAGGATGGCCGGGAAGATTTCCGGGTGCTGGTAGGCGGGGGACCGCGCTTCGGCGACGGCGCCCAGGCGGCAGGGCGTCTGGCTGGGTTCGGCTATGAACAGCAGCTTGACCGCCGGTGTCCGCAAGCGGATTTCCTCCACGGTCAGCGGTGGATTGTCGCCTTCTTCGACAATGACGCGTATCCGGCCGGCGGTGATCGGCGCCAGGCCGTCCAGGATCGGTTGGATTGGCGTGACGCCGGGCAGGTCGCAGGCCGTGACCCGGGCATGGTGCACCGTGATGAAGTCGTGTTCGTATTCTTTCCGCACAGTCACCTGACGGAGAAAATTCCGTTCCAGGCTGACGATTTCGAAGCCGGTGACCGGGTGGCAGGGCGGGGTGAGCTCGTATGTTGTCGCCCGTTTTTTGGCATCGTGGCTGACGGTTGTCGTCTCGGCGGAGAAGCTCAGGAATTGCACTTCCTGTCGGGTCGGCATCGGGACGTTGTGCCAGAAGGACACCGATTCGATTTTGAAGGGTTGGCGGGTGATTCCGGTGGTTTCGACGGCATTGTCGATCAGGCCGTCACGGCCCCGGAAGCGGGTGACGCGGCGGTAAGCGTCTTGTTGTTCCTGGCTGGCCTGCGCGATGACGATTCGGAAGCGGCGGTGACTGCCGCCGTCGAAGGGCACATCGCACTGCCGCATCTGCAGCGTATCGCTGCTTTCGAAGATGAACGCGTCGGTCGTCAGGGTTTGCCATTTGCCGTCGGCTTCGGCCAGGACCGTGACCTGTCGTTCGAAGTTCCGGCGCGGGGTATTGATGGTCAGGCCCTGCGGCGCCGGGGCGTCGGGGGCGAGTTCGAAGTCCAGCGTCAGGCTCAGGTTTTCTTCCTCCTTGACGCGCGTTACTGTCGCCGGGCAGGGCTCGTGGCGCCAGGCCGTTTCCGTCCGGGTGACCGGCACGATCCAGTAGGGCAGTTCGCGGCCGTTGGCGGCAAAGATGCGCAGTGCCTCCTGCCGGCCGCCCAGGTCGATGAGGGCCTGGACCGGCAGTTCCAGGCTGAACACGCCCGAAGTTGTCAGGCCTGGGCTGACCATCGGGAAGAAGCATTCGGCCGCGGGGCCGTTTGTGGCAGCAGCCAGAAACAGCAGTGCGGCGGCGGCCAGGCCGCAGGCGGCAGGATGGTGTGTCATGTCAGTCGTCCTTTGTTTGGGCCGGCTCGGAACGGTCGTTCTGCCAGAATCTGAGATAGAAGAAGGCCCCGGCCATCAGCAGCAGGCCGAAGAGCAGGAAGGCAAAGACGCGGTGGATGTTGCCGAGGCGGGCGAGGTCGTAGAGGAAGACTTTCCCCACGACCAAAGCAAACAAGGCCAGGCCGAGCCAGCGCAGCCAGCGCTGGCTGGTGGTCAGGCCGCGGTAGATGAAGGCGGCCGCGAAGACGCCCCAGAGCACGGAGATGCCGCCGGCCCGCAGCTTCGGCACCAGGTGGAGCAGCATGGTGTTGAGCTCCCAGGTGGTGTAGAGGAAAAGCAATGCCGGCCAGGTCAACGCGGCCAGCCGGGACAGAGCCCGGTCGCGGCCGCGCAGGACGATGCCAATGAAGATCAGAAAGGCGATCAGCGGACCGAAGTCGGCCAGGCGCATGGCGGCGTCAGTCCAGGAAAAAAGCGCATAGCGGAGGGCGCCGCGGGGAGACCAGGACAGGAAGTCCCAGAAGATGATTTTGCCGATGAGGGCGACGACCAGCGCGAGGAGGAGTTTGGTCCAGCCCGGGTGGCGGTGCAGCGTGGAGAGCTGGAAGATGACGATGGCGCCCACGAGCCAGAGCATGGTCAGGGCGGGCAGCCGGAGGGGCGGAAACAGGCAGCCGACGGTGCGGGCCGTCTCGACATGGCAATACAGGAAGAACAGCCCGGCCGCCAGCAGGACGGCGATGGCGACGGGCGGGAACGGGAGGGCCGGGGTCCGCGGTTTCAGATCGCATTCCGGTGGCAGCGCCAGGTCGCCGGGCGCTGCTGGCCGGCAGGCCAGTCGGGCGGCGGCGGCCAGAGAGGCCAGCGGCACGGTGAATTGGATCAGGCGCTCGGCAAACTGGCGCCAGAACTGGGCCAGGTCAGTCGTGCTGGCCGGCTTGCCGAAGGCGGTGAAGAAGTCGAAGCAGGTCAGGCGGCCGATGGCGACGGCATAGAGGAGCCAGGCGGCTGAGCGCAGGAAGGCGCTGTCCAGGTTCTGTCCGAGCCAGAGCATCAGCAGGGCGAGAAGCGCCCAGGTGGCGACGAGCCATTCCCGGGCCAGGACCAGTGGCACGGTCAGGGTGAGGAACAGGGCGCCGAGGCCGATGAAGGCGAGAAGCAGCCCGCGGTCGTGATGTTTTCGGCGCAGGAACCAGAAGGCGTGGCCGATGTAGAAGGCCGCCAGAGCCAGGGTGAGCGGGGCAAACCAGAGCCGGTCGGCGGTGACTGTGGCGATGAGGCGGTAGCCGCAGCCGGTGAAGACGGTGGCGTTGACCAGCAGGGCCATGACCTCAATGGTCGAGGACGGCTGCTGGCGGGCGACGTTGTGGATGAACACGACGGTGGAGTATTGCCCGAAGAAGACGGCCGCGGCCGTCATCAGCACGGGGAAGTCATCGGTGGTGTAGTGGGCGTTCCAGGCGCCGATGAACAGAAAATAAGTGAAGAACATCCCCAGCCAGTTCAACGGCAGCCAGTCGCGGCAGGCCGCCATCGCTAAAACTCCGACCCCGAGGATGAGCATGTACGCAAACAGGGCCGGGAAATTCTTGCTGCCGGTGTCGAGCAGGACCGGCGTTGCGTAGCCGCCGACCATGGCGATGATGGCGACGGCGATCGCCTCGAAGCGCACGGCCATGAAGCCAGCGCCGGCGGTGATGGCGGCCATGAGAGCGAATCCGAGGATGGGGCTGACGAGGCTGTACATGCCAGTGGCGGCAAAGGCCCCGAAATAGAAGGTGGCCAGCGACAGTCCCAGGGTGGCCTGGCCAATCAGCCGGTAGGCACCGTTGAGGAGACGCAGGCTCCAGAAAAGCAGCGCGGCGCCGGCGGCAAACGCCAGGGCGACCCGACCGGCGGGCGCCAGCCACCCCTGGTGGATTGACATCTTCAGCATGAAGCCGACGGTGAATAGAATCACGCAGATGCCTGCGCGCAGCAGCCAGGCCGTCGCGGCGATTTTTTCCATGGGCTGCTCGCCCGGGCCGTCGGCCTGGCCGCACAGAAACCAGTTCCAGCATTGGCGAAGCCGTTTCCGGGCTGTCGCCTCCCATGGTTTGGGCTGCCGCGGCCTGGCCGGCGGTGCGGGCGTTGCCGTTGCCGTTGCCGTTGCCGGCGTTGTTGCGCTTTTCTGGCTGCCCGGCTGTTGGTCAGAGGTCAGCGCCGTGGTCGGAAACCCGGCCTGGGGAGCCAGGGGCGTGGGCGGTTCGGAAACGCCAGGCCGCGGGGGCTGCGCAGTGCGGGCCGAAGACGGCAGGGGCGGGGGGGCGGTCGGGGCATCAGGTGCAAGTGGCGTCATGGTCACGCAGGACGTTCCGACAGCAACGGACTGCTTGGGCAATACGGTCGCAGGGGTGGCCGCAACGGGCTGCTCCGGGGCTGCGTTTCCTGGTTCGGTGGACGCAGGAAGCGTTTTCGCGGCACCCGCTATCGTTTCCGTCAGGCGGTTCAGGTTGTGACTGAGGCGGTCCGTCTCCGTCAGCAGATGCCGGATGGCTGAAACGATTTTCCAGAGCAGGTACAATGGCCCGGCAAGGGCGAGAACCAGGCAGGCCAGCAGAAAAACAACGAGAACCTCGGAATAGATGGAATTCATGCCGCACCCCCAAGATGATGGCCAGTCAGTGTCTGCCTATCAAAATACTGCCCGGAAAAGTGTTTGGCAACCCCCTTTCGGCAGTATCATAGGCAGAATGTGCTTTGCCGGGAAAGACGATGACCGCCGGGGTGGACAGTGGACAGTGGACATCAGTGGACATCAGTCGACGATAGTGGATGTCAGCGGACAGAGGACAGTGGACATCAGTGGACGATAGTGGACGTCAGCGGACAGAGGACAGTGGAC
>CAYOUR010000225.1:0-5991 GCA_964407145.1 uncultured Lentisphaeraceae bacterium
TAACGGCTGAGGCTTCCGTAAAATCCGCCCCCATGGGCTGATCGGCGGCGGCGAGCCAGTTGGCGGCAAAGGCGCGGGCCGCGTCCAGGCTGACCGGCGCAGCCAGAAGACCAGACAATCCCGCCCAGAGCAGCAGACCGACAATAGCCAAGTTCCGACCTTGGCAGAAAACGCGGGCGAACAATGTCTTCATCATGAGAAACTCCTTGATGACCAGAAAAAAGACCGACTGCTTTACTATTTATTGGTATGATTTTGACTGCGCGGCCCCTGCCAGACAGACCAGTCCGCCGGGACAGAGACATAATAACCCACGGAACACATCAGCAGAAAACGTGCCAGAACACGACAGAAAAACCGATGCCGCAACGTCGCCAACAGCGTTTTTCTTCTCATATTTACAAAATTTAGAACATTATACACCTGCAAGCCGTAAAACGCAAGACGGCACGTCTTATTTTTTCTGGATGGAATCCACGTGAAACGCGACGTGGGACGAGTCGACTGCGCACCCTGGGACGATCTTTGCAGACCGCCGGCGAGACGCCGGCGGCCTCAAGGCACTTATGGGAGAATGCCGGCGGTTATTTTTCGGCCGAAGGCGCATCATGTCCGGGCAATGGGCTTGCCGTCTTTGGAAAGCGGTGTATATTAACTGACTCTATTTGCGTAAGCATCATGTTTTCACCTTCACATCAAGACATCGGCGCCGGTTGGCGCCAGCGCAAGGAAGACTAACCATGGCCGTAAAAATCAGACTTCGCCGGACGGGGAAACTCAACCAGGCCTGCCACCGCATCGTGGTGGCCGATGGCCACAGCCCCCGCGATGGCCGCTTCATCGAAATCATCGGGATGTACGATCCCCGCCACGAAACCGAAAAGATCGACCTCGAGCGCGTTGACTACTGGATTCCGCGCGGGGCCCAGCCCAGCGAGACGGTGCAGGCCATCATCAAGCGCGCCCGCAAAGCCGCCGCCGAAGCGACGGAAACACCCGCTGAAACAACCGCAAACTCCGATTCGAAAACACAGGCGTAATTGGTCATGGCCTTTTCATTCTTCAAAAATCTGTTTGGCAGTGAAGCGGATGCTTCCGCCGGAAACGCGACCGCTGCGACCGCCATCGATGGCAGCACCCCTGAGATTCCCGGCGCCCTGACGACCTCGACGAAGCCATCAGAGACCCCGGCCGCCCCGGAAAGCATGGACGGGCTCAAGTCCTTCGTGCACTACGTCGCGGCCGCCCTGGTCGACAACCCCGACCAGGTCGCCATCAGCGCGGTTGAAAAGGACCGTCTGACGGTCATTCAGATATCCTGCGTCAAGAGCGACATCGGCAAACTGGTCGGCAAGAACGGCAAGACGATCGCGGCGATTCGCGCCCTGGTCAGCGGCGCCGCCGGCCGGCTCGGGCTGCATGTCACCGTCGACATCCTGGAATAATCGAGGTGACGGCCGGCGGTTGCGCCGCCGGCCGGGACCGGCAGAACAAGGCAGAAGTGCCTATGCGCCTTGACATTGTCAGTCTCTTCCCTGACATCAGCCGCGGCGCCCTGGCGGAATCGATCATCGGGCGGGCCCAGCAGGCCGGTCTGGTGACGATCCGCCATATTGACTTGCGGGACTACACGCACGACCGCCACCGCACGGTTGACGACAGCCCCTTCGGGGGCGGTGTCGGCATGGTGCTGCGTCCCGAACCGCTCTTTGCATGCATAGAGAGCCTTCTCCAGGCCGACTCGCACGTGGTGCTGATGACCCCGCAAGGGTCGGTCTTCAACCAGGGGAAGGCCCGTGAACTGGCCTTGAAACCGCACCTGATCATCGTCTGCGGGCATTACGAGGGCATTGACGAACGCGCCCGCCTGACCTTGATCGACGAGGAGATCTCCCTGGGGGACTATGTCCTGACCAATGGCGCCATCGCCGCCACGGTCGTGACCGACGCGGTGGTCCGGCTGCTGCCCGGGGTGCTGGGCAAGGACGAATCGTCCGAGGACGAGTCGTTTGGTCCGGCCGGCCTGCTGGAATACCCGCAGTACACGCGGCCGGCGGTTTTCCGGGAGATGGCGGTTCCGGAGGTGCTGCTCGGCGGCAACCACGCGGCCATCGCCGGCTGGCGCCAGCAGCAGCGTCTGCTGCGCACCGCCCGGCGCCGCCCGGAACTGCTGGAATAGCCACCGTCGCGAAGCCCATTATACCTTATCCACAATTTGGCATTATCTTTTTTCCCTGACATACCTCTCTATTAGGAGACCATGCACCATGAACACGATTGAAGAACTGCGCCGGGAAAACCTGAAGTCCGAGATCACGCCCTTCGCCATCGGCGACACCGTCCAGGTCGATGTGCGCATCATCGAAGGCGGCAAGGAACGTATCCAGGCGTTCACCGGCACGGTGATCGCCCGTTCCGGCAGCGGCATTGCCGAAACCGTCACCCTGCGCCGCATCTCACACGGCCAGGGCGTCGAACGCATCATCCCGATTCATTCGCCCCGCATCGCCGGCTTCAAGCGCATCCGCGAAGGCCGCGTCCGCCGCGCCAAGCTGTACTATCTGCGCGACCAGGTCGGCAACGCCGCCCGCGTCAAGGAGAAACGCCTGCATTGATCGCCATCCGCTTCCCCAGCGCCGCGATGCCCCGGCCCGGGCAGACCACCGCCCAGGCCGGCCGGCGGCGCCGGCATTTCCGGCACGCCGTGCCCATATTCCGGTTTTGCTCTCCGTCAGGAAGGCGGCACGCAGGTGCCGCCTTTACTGTTTTTCCGGTGGCGCGACGCACCGTGCCACCACCACCCCAATGAGACCACCGTGCGCACCATGACCGACACCACGGAGCAAGACATGTTCGGGCACGAGCGTGCGGCACGCCAGGCCCGGCCAGGGCTGGTCCTGGCCGGGGTGGACGAAGCCGGCCGCGGCCCGCTGGCCGGGCCGGTGGTGGCCGCCGCCGTCATCCTGCCCGAAGCCGGCTTCGCCCTGCCGGTAGCCGACTCCAAGACGCTTTCCGAAGCGCAGCGCGAACAACTCGCGGCGGACTTGCGGCGCGCGCCCGGCGTCATGATCGCCCTGGCGGTGCGTGACGCCGCCCGCATTGACGAAATCAACATCCTCCGTGCCACGCACGAGGCCATGCGGGAAGCGGCGTCGGCACTGCCCGTGCCGCCGGACCTGGTTCTGATCGACGGCCTGCCGGTGCGGCCGTTTCCGTTTCCGGCCCAGGCCATTGTCAAAGGCGACGCCTCCTCGGCCAGCATTGCCGCGGCCAGCATCATCGCCAAAACCCACCGTGACCACCTGATGTTCGCCTATGACCGGGAATATCCCGGCTACGGCTTTGCCCGGCACAAGGGCTACGGCACCGCCCGGCACCTCCGGGCGTTGCGCGAACTCGGGCCCTGCCCGCTGCACCGCCGGTCCTTTGCGCCGGTGCGCGACCTGCTCCGGCCGCCGCCGACGCAGCCCACCCTGCCCGGCTGGCCGACATAACCACCCTGCACCCCGTTCAACCCACTTCGCCATGCCCATCCGCTCGCAAATCCGCCCGGCCGCCGTGGACATCATCCGCCGGCTGACCCAGAATCACTTTGACGCCTACATCGTCGGCGGCGCCGTGCGCGACCTGCTGCTGGGCCGCACGCCCAAGGACTTCGACATCGCCACCTCGGCGACGCCGGAGCAGGTCCGCGCCGTGTTCGGCCGGGGCCGCTGCCACATCATCGGCCGCCGCTTCAAGCTCGCCCAGGTCTTCGCCGGCCGCGACAACTACTACGAAGTCAGCACCTTCCGGCGCCAGCCATCGCCCGAGGAACGCCGCGCCCGCGAGGACGACGACGGCCTGGTGATCTGGAACGACAACGAATACGGCACCATCGAGGAAGACGCCCAGCGCCGCGACTTCACCGTCAACGCCCTGTACCTCGACGTCATCGGCGACCGCGGCATCTTCGACTTCACCGGCGGCCTGCAGGACATCAACGACCGGGTCGTCCGCACCATCGGCCCGGCCGAAACGCGGTTCACCGAGGACCCGGTCCGCATGCTCCGGGCCCTGAAGCTGGTCAGCATGCACGGGATGACGCTCTCGCCGGAAACCGCGACCGCCCTGCACCGGCTGTGCGGGCGCATCCGCCAGGCATCCATTGCCCGGCTGCTGGACGAGCTGCTGAAGATTTTCCAGACGGACTGCGCCGGGTCGACCTTCCAGGCCTGCCGCCAATACGGCCTGCTGCCGGCGCTGTGGCCTGGCCTGGCCGGCATCTGGGACCGCGCGTCCGGGCGCATCGCGGTGTCGATGCTGCAGGCGCGCGACCGGGCGATAGCCAAGGGCGACTATTCCACCTCGCGCGCCCTGGCCCTGGCGACGCCATGCCTGCCCTACGTGATGGACATCCTGCGCAGCCACGACCGCGGCGAATTTCCGCTGTGGGACACGACCATGGTCAAACAATGCGGCCAGGCCATCCGTTCCTTCTACGACGGCTTTGTCCTGCCGCATGTGCTGACGGCGCGGATTCGGGAGATGATCCTGATGGTCCCGCCGATGGCCGAAGGCGTGCAGCTGGACTACCTGGCGCAACTGCCGGAATACAAGTACAGCCGCGAGCTGCTGCGCCTGCTGACGGAGTCCTGCAGCTGGGATCCGTCCCTGGTGCAGGGTCTGCCGGAACCTGGCCAGACTGCGTCGCGGGGCGCCGGCCGTCTGCCACGCAAGCGCCGCCGCCGTTCCCGGCGACGGCCGGCGGCATCCGCCGAGGCGTCGGCGACCGGGGGCCAATCCACGGCCGCCGACGCCACTTCCCCATAGAATAGTTCACATTTGGAGACGCCCCATGCCCACCAAAATCCTTATCGGCCTGGCCGTGGTCGCGGTGCACGCCCTCGTCATCCTGACCGTTTTCCGCGGCTGCAGCCACGAGACCATCGGCGAGACGCCCGGCGAAGGGCCCGGCGGCGCGGAAACGGCGCTGACCCCGGAAACGCCGTCGCCGCCGATGCCCCCGGCCCGGCCGGCCGTTCCGGGCGTGGAGCGCTACTCCGACGCCTATTTCACGGACCGGCGGCAGCCCCTGCCCGCCAAGGTGGCGGCCCTGTCGGAAAAATGCACGGCCGGCATTGCGGTGGACCTCAGTTCCCGCTCGATCCTCTGGTCCAAACGGCCTTTGGACATGCAGCCGATCGCCTCCATGACCAAGATGATGACGGCCTACCTGGCCATCCAGGACCTGAAGGCGTCCCCGGACAAACTGTCCCTGGCCACCGTCGTGCCGGTGACGCGCACGGCCGCCGCCATCGGCGGCCGGCAGGTCTGGCTCGACCCGCGCGAGACCTTCACTATTGACGAACTGCTCAAGTGCATGCTGATTCGCAGCGCCAACGACTGCGCCTTCCTGCTCGGCGAATTCCTCGGCCAGGGCAGCGAGACCGCCTTTGTCACCCGCATGAACGAACAGGCCGCCAAACTCGGCTGCCGCCGGATGCTCTTCCACAACACCCATGGACTGCCCAGCGCCCAGGGCGAATGCATGGGCGCGCCCCAGGAACTGGCCTACCTCGCCGGACTGCTCATGGACATCCCCGAAGTCACCAAGTGGTCCTCCGTCACCAGGGAGTACATCCGCGAAAACACCGACAAGAAATTCTTTCTGGACACGACCAACACGCTGTTGAAGACGTGCCCCGGGGTCAACGGCATGAAGACCGGCATGACGAACAAGGCCGGCTTCTGCATCACCGCGACCTGTGAGCGCGCCGGCCGGCGCATTGTCATCGTCCTCACCGGCTGCCCCGACCGCGCGTCCCGCGACAACTTCGGACAGGCCCTGATCGAATGGGCGTATGCAATCTGAACCATATGGGAAGTATGGGACCAATGCTCTTCACGTATGCGTCAGTCTGGCTGGAAACATGGGACCGACAACGGTGGAATAGGACGCAGGGGACGTAGGGGACGTAAGGGACGGAGAACAGGACAATGGGACGAATA
>CAYOUR010000226.1:0-5990 GCA_964407145.1 uncultured Lentisphaeraceae bacterium
CGTAACCGGTCACCCATTGATAAACACCGCCCGAAAAGCTTTGGCCGAAAGAGTCATCCGCGGATGGCGCGGATGAGCGCGGATAAAATGACGGGGTAGTTGCCGGTCGTCATCGCGACTGGGGCATCGGCGCCGTGTCGTTTGTCCACTATGCACGAATCGGCTTGCGCCCTCACCCGCAGACTTCGTCAATGACACGCCGGGTCAGGGCGACCCATTGGCGCACGCGTTCCGGGTCATTTTCCACCGTTTCGACGTCTTTCAGCGTAATATCGACGTGGCATTCCCGACAGGCGGCCAAGTCCCGCCGGAGGATAGCAAGGACCCGCGCCTCGTCAAAGCCGTATCCGACCATGTCAGTCGGGCTGGGGCGGTAACTGAACACGAAGTCGCGGCCGATCTGTTCCGCGCAACGGCGCACATCGGCGAACGGCGACACGGCAATCCGACGCAGATTGGGAATCTGCCTCAGCATGTCGATCTTGCGGGTCAGGTCTTCGCAGCAGCCATACGCAGCCAGGCCGAAATGGCTCAGGATGGGCAGTTGATAGCGCAGCAGAAATTCCTCGTGCATGGCCGGCGAGACCAGCTGCATCTCCTGGGCCGCCATGAACACCCAAAGCTGCCGCCGCTTGACGCCATGCGTATTGGGCGCCGGGTCAGGCAGTTCTTCGGCATACGGCATGGCCTGGTTGTAGTGGTCCCCAAGCCCCCAGTCACCCGCGTCTTCCGCCTCCTGGTGGACTTTCAGGACGCCGTCGCTGAGAAAACGCATCAGCCGGTGCAGCCGTTCCGGCTGGTCCATCATGTCAAGCATGAAATTCTCCATGCCGCGAAAATGCCCAAGCAGCGTGGACAGGTCGCCGTTCCAGACGCGAAAGAACGGGCCGCGCTCCTGGTGAACCGTGATCACCCCGCCAATGGCGTCATGCAGCTTCTCGACCCATTCGTCGGACCGCCGCTGGTCGCGCCCATGCCATGGCATCCGCAACTGGCTGAGGTCGTCAAGGTCCTTGATCGGATAGTCGTCCTTATAGGAGCCCTGGGGCATGTCACTGTATTGCCGCTGGACCTGCAGCCCCCAGTCCTGGCACTGATACGGCCCGGAGACCGTCACCCAGGGCTCGAAAATGGAATCGTCACCCAGGCTGTGCACAAACAGCTGCCGCCGGAAAAAATCCTCCTGGGCACGAAAAAACGGATCCTGGCAGAAACACTGCGACTGAGGCAGTTCCTTCCAGGCGTAAGCCCGCACATAGATCAGCGGACGGGTCTGACGCAGGCTGTTGTGCCGCCGCCAGAGGCGCCGCCGTTCCTCCTGCACGGGAAGCGCACAGACCTCCATGTATGCCCTGGCAAGCTCAATCACTATTTCCTGATCACGCATGACGCCTCGCTTTCACCATTGCCCCGTTGGACGTGCGCCAACCAGGCCCGCGCCCGCCGGCAGAAGCAAAAAATAATTCGGGTTTGGCCGGTCGTCAAGATCAACCGCGCCAAACATCGGCCCGCCTGCCGGCAAAAATGGCTTCGGCCGCCGGCTCCGGAATGCCGGCCGCCGGCAAGGATGGCGGCGGCGTTTCGCCGCCAGCGAACACCCTCGCAAGATTCCCCTGGGTCAGAACGTCGGCCGGCGCCCCGCTGGCGATGATTTCGCCAGCGTGCATCAGCAGCGCGGCGTCCAGGAAACGGGGCGCCAGAAACAGGTCGTGCGAGACCATGATCACACAGCGGCCGTGATCGGCCAGCTGTCGCAGGATGGCATAGAAGACACGCTGATGCCGCAGGTCAAGCGAACTGGCCGGCTCGTCCAGCAGAAGCGTCGCTGTCTCCTGGGCCAAGGCTCGCGCCAGCATGACCCGCTGCTGCTCGCCGCCACTGAGACGGCTGTAATGGGTTGCAGACAGCTCCTCCAGGCGGAGCTTTGCCAGGACGTGCGCCACGACGTCGGCATTGGCCGAATCGCGTTTCCATGGATAGCGTCCCAGCGCAACCACCTCCTGCACCGTCAGCGGCAGCGTCGCCGGGGTGCTCTGGTCGACCACGGCCAGGCGTCGGGCCCGTTCCAGCGGCGATGCATACTCCGGACGAACCCGGCCGGCGCTGGGGCGGAGTTCGCCGGTGATCATCTTCAGCAACGTGCTCTTGCCGCTGCCGTTCGGACCAAACACACCATACAACCGCCCCGGCGCAAACACGGCGGACACGCCCCTGAGCACGCGGTGACGACGGTAGGAAAAATGAACCTCCTGCAATTCAATCACGATATTGCCCCCGGTTGCGCAGCAGCAGACAGAAGAAAAACGGCCCCCCGCCCAGAGCCGTCAGGATGCCGACCGGAATCTCGTGCGGTGCGGCCAGGGTCCTGGCCAGCATGTCCGCCGTCAACAAAAGCAGCGCGCCAGACAGTGCCGCGGCCGGCATCAGCCGCCGGAAACGAGCGCCGACCAGGAACCTGGCCATGTGCGGCACAGCCAGGCCGACAAAGCCGATAACGCCGCAATAGCTGACCGCGACCGCAGTCAAGACCGCAATGACCAGCATGACGGCGGGCTTGACCACGCGAAGACGCACACCGGTGAGCGCCGCGGCACGGTCGCCCAGCAGGAGCATGTCCATCTCCGGCGCCAGGGCCAGCAGCGCGGCCAGGCCGGCCAGGGCGACCGGAGCCAGCACCAGCACATGCGACCAGGTGATGCGCCAGAAGCCGCCCAGAAGCCAGAACACCAGCGACGACAGGCGTTCCCCGGCCAGGTACAAGGCGCCGGAAGTCAGAGCCGCCGCAAAGGCATTGACGGCGATGCCGGCCAGAATCAGCGACGCCGCGTCCCACTGACGGACTTTCCCGGGGATAAACAGCAGCAACAGGGACGCGATGCCAAACAGAATGCCCAGCGGCGTCACCAGCCAGCCGCCCAGGAAAAGCCCCAGGACGGCGCCGAGCGCGGCGGCATTGACCACACCCAGCACATGCGGCGAAGCCAGGTCGTTGCGAAACAGGTTCTGGGTCGCACAACCGGCGCCGGCCAGCATGCCACCGGCCAGCAGCGCCGCCAGCAGCCGCGGCAGGCGGATGTCAAGCAGCACGATGCGGACGGTTTCCGGGACGTCCCCGCCGCTGAGCAGCAGCCACAGCTCCCGCCAGCCGCAACTGCCGGCGCCCATGGTCCAGGAAAGCAGAAACAGCGGCAGCGCCGCCGCCAGCAGGTAGTTCATCATCAGACTCCGGCAATCACCCGCACCCGAAAACGGTCGTCGCGGCTGGTCAGGTCCAAAGCCTCGGCACTGGTCAGGTGCGAACAGCCCACCTGCCGGAGATGGCTCGAAGCCAAGGCGACGGCGTCGCGCATCTCGTCATCCGTCGGCCGACGCCAGGGCCGGCCCGGCACCGGGATGTAGCCCATGATGTGGAACGGTATTTCCGGATCCAGAGCGGCCAGGAAGCGCACCAGGCCCTCCATTTCGTCGAGCCCGACCAGTTCCGGGATGAAGACCAGGTTGGCCGCCAACTGCATGCCAGCCCGGTGCGCCGCCTGGAAATTGTCATAGATCAGGCTTTTCGGACGCCCGGTGATCTGCTGGTGCAGTTTTTCGCTCCAGGCCTTGAAGCCGACGTTGGCCCCGTCCAACCCGGCGATGGGCAGACGGCTGCCGTTGGTGTGGCCCAGGCGGGTCTCGGCGCCGAGTTCCTGCTTGGCAAACGCGATCATCGCCTCAAGCTCCGGCGCGACGGTCGGTTCCCCGCCCATGAAATAGACCTTCTTCGGCTTGACCCGGCGCAGGGCCTGCTGCTGCTCGTCCAGACTGAGAAACCGCGTCGGACGCGGTTCGGCAAAACCGGGACGGCCGTCGGCGCCGCTGCGCAGCAGATAGCTGCAGAAGGGACAGTGAAACGTGCAGCCCCAGTTATGCAACGTGGCAAAATCGTATTTCTCGTTCCAGGTGATGCGGTAAAAGGACATGGCTCAGCTTCACTTTAGATGTTGTTGAAAAAACGCGATGGCCTCCAACGGCGCCAGGCCTTCCACGATCAGCCGGCGTTCAACCGGGTAAACGCGCCCGTGGCGCACCGCCGGGGTGTTGCGCAGGCCTGGCTGAGCCTGGATGGCGGCGGCATCGCCATGACCGGCAAGGTAAAAAATCACTTCCGGGGCATTTTCGAGGACGGCCTCGAGGCTGACCAGGCCGCTGCGGCGCACGACACTGCGTCCGCCGGCCGCTCGGATCAGGTCTCCGACATAGGTCTCATCGCCGGCGGCCTTGCCCGGCGCATAGAGCTCAAGGTATACCGCCACGGGCGGCGCCGCCCGGCGGTGCGGCGTCTTGTCCAACGCCGCCAGTGCGGCCGTGAACTCCGCCGCCAACGCGGTTGCGGCCTCGACGGCATCGGTCAGTGCCCCAAGCCTGGCAATCAAGGCAGGCACCTGCTGCAGACGCAGCGGCGGGATGACCTCCGCCCGCAGCCCATGCTGACGGCACCACTCTCCGACATCGGTCTGATACGACCAGAGCAGCACGCAGTCAATCTGCAGCTCGACTAGTCTTTCCTGGGACAGCATTGAGCCCCTGCCGACCACTGGCAGGAGTTGGCCGCCAGTGGCGATCCGGCCATATTCGTCAATGGCGGCGGGCGCCCGCCCCAGGGAAAGCAGGATATGCGTGGCGGCACAGGACAACGACAAGATGCGCTGCGGCGGAGCCGCGGCGGCAGAAGTGTCGCCCGCGGCCGGGCTGGCCGCAAGAAGGGTCAAGGCCAGCAGGGCCGCGCAGAAAAGTCGCCTGGAGGCCACTAGAAACTCCCGTTCCATTGGTTGGTCAAATCCCAGTATCGGCTGGGCGTCGTGGAAAATGCCAGGTTGGCGGCGTGGCCATCGGCAAAGGCGGCATTGAAGCCGTAGCCGCGGCCCGGGTGCCGGAAAGACAGTTTTTTGCAATATCCGTCCACCACGGCAGTTTCATCATTTTCGGTTCCGATCACGGCCGGCGACAGCGTCGTGCCGATGTAGTACGCCCCGGCGTCAGCGAAGGAGATGAACTCCGAAGGCGCCTGGATCAGGCTGACTCCGACGCCATACCAGAGCTTGTAGGCCCGGTTGTTCTCCAGGCCCTTGACGTAGCATTGGTTGATGCCATAGCTCAACCGGCTGACGTCGCTGGCGCCGTAGACGACTTTCTTCTCTTCCGGCCGCAAATCGCCGGGGCACAAGAACACATTGCCGCTGCCCTGCGTGCTCTTCTCGGCCACTTCGGATGCCAGCAAATCAATCCAGCGCCGGCCCGAAGCACTCACCGGCGGCGTATAACTCCATTCGGAGCAGTAGGTAAAATACGCCAGCCCCAGCTGCCGCAGGTTGCTGACACACGAAATCGTCCTGGCGCGGCCTCGTGCCGTGCTCAAGGCGGGCAACAGCATGGCGGACAAAATCGCCATGATGGCGATCACCACCAGCAACTCAATCAAGGTGAACACGCACCGATGCCATCCCATGATCATCCATCCCTGTTGCAGCCCCCCGGCCGAAGCCGCCGGGATATTACGTTTTTCCAATTCGTAATAATATAGGCGGGGGACTGCCAGGTTCAAGCCAGCACCCGGCAATCAGGGGATTTCCGTGGTACCGGTCACCCATGAAGAATTGAGTCGTCACGGTGTTGTGTCGCCCTTACCGGGCTCACTTCGAAAAAAACGCTATCCCAGGGCTGCGCGGCCTGCGGCCGCTTGCCCTGGGCTCTTATGCCGCGCCCCTGCCGGGGCGCCCGCTGATGAGAGGTCGCCTGACTTTGAGGGCATGGTTTTTCATGATGCTGGGGCTACTCGCCCGGTTCGGACGATTCCGCCGGAGCCTTTGCGCCCCGGCGGCGGCCAGGGAAAAACGCCACGGCAGATGCCCAGCCGCGACCGCCTTTTATCCATGGGTGACTGGTTAGACACCGTCCGAAAAGCTTTGGCCGAAAGATTCATCCGCAGATGTCGCAGATGATCGCGGATT
>CAYOUR010000227.1:0-5976 GCA_964407145.1 uncultured Lentisphaeraceae bacterium
TCCCGCTTGTCAAGCGCCTTCTTCATCACCACATTTTGCACATGAACCAAGTGTTGAGCACAAAACTTTGCACATTATCAACTAATTGTTTTCACATGGCAAACCGTGCATTGATGTAAAGTGACAAGCGCTGCTGCCGCGCTGTCGCTCCCCGCCGCGGGATCAACGTGATGATTCCCTGCTTCCGGCAGGCGTTTTTCTGATGTTGTGTTATAGTTTCAGGCGGTGTCCAGGGGTTAGTACGTGGTCCGACACCATTTTTTGAGCAAGAATCCCTCCAGGAGCAGAACATGTCGAACACCGCCTTGCCACCGACTGGCCTGTTGTGCAATTTGCTGCGTCAGCCGGAATTGACCGTCCTGCACGACCTCCAGCCGCATTTCAGCTGGATAGTCAATGACCAGGGGCGGGACATGCATCAGACGCGCTGGCGCATCCTGGTGGCCACTTCCCTGGCTGAGCTAGGCCGCGACCACGGTGACAGGTGGGATTCGGAAGCCGGCCGACCGCCGGAAGTCTGGACGACGGACAGCCGCTCCCTGGCCGTCCCATACCTGGGGCAGGCTCTGCAGGCCGGGAAGACGTACTTCTGGAAAGTCATGACCTGGAATTCCCGGCATCAGCCCAGTCCGTGGTCGGCGCCGCAGTCCTTCACGATTGGCGACGCGGCCGTGGACGGACTCTGCGATGCCCATCCGGTCGTCCAGGTCCCGGAGGCGCCGGTCGCGGCCTGGGCCAACGGCCCGGACAGTCTTTTTGTCGACTTTGGCCGGTCGGCCTTCGGCACGCTGGCCATCGACTGGGACGGGCACGCTGCCGGGGAGCTGGAAGTCGTCCTGGGCGAGGTGCTGGCCGGTGCCGGCCGCATCAACCGTACGCCCGGCGGTTCGCGGCGCTGCCGGACGTTGCGCCTCGCCGTGTCTGCAGGCGTCGCTCGCACGTATCAGTTGGCCATTCCCCCGGATGAGCGCAATACGCGTCAGGTGACGGACGCCAAGGCCTCCGCCGCCATTCTCATGCCCCCGTCCGTCGGCGAGGTGACGCCGTTCCGCTATGGCGAAATCCACGGGCCGGGCGCGGGCATCCTGGCCGCGTCGCAAATACGGCGCCTGGGCGCCTGGGTGCCGTTCGACGAACAGGCCGCGTCCTTCCATTCCTCGGACCCGACTCTGGACGCCATTTGGGAATTGTGCCGGTATTCGATGCGGGCGACCAGCTTCTGCGGCTATCACGTCGATGGCGACCGGGAACGCATCCCGTATGAAGGCGATGCCTACATCAACCAGCTGTGCCATTGCTGTTGCGACCGCGAATACGCCTTGTCGCGGCGGACCCACGAGTATCTGCTGACCCACCCGACCTGGCCGACCGAATACATGCTGTTTTCCGTCCTGATGGCCTGGCATGACTATGAGTTCACGGGCGACCGCCGGTCGCTGGAACGCCATGTCGATCTCCTGGCCGCCAAGACGCTGGCCGCGCTGGCCCGTGAAGACGGATTGATCAGCACGATGGGCACGGTCACGCCCGAGATACTGGCCTCCGTACACCAGCCGGTCGGCCGCGAGGTGCGCGACCTGGTCGACTGGCCACAGGGTGAACGCGACGGCTATGAACTCCGGCCGGTCAACACCGCCGTCAATGCCCTGCATGCCGAGGCCCTACGCTGTATGGCGCGCATCACCACCGCCCTGGGGCGTCCGGAGGAGGCGGCCGACTGGCAGCGCCGGCATGAGCAGGTACGCGCGGCCATGCTGGCCAAGCTGCGTCATCCGGCCACCGGGCTGTTTGTGGACGGCGAGGGCAGCACGCACAGCGCCCTGCATGCCGTGGCCTTCCCCCTGGCGTTTGGGCTTCTACCCGCGGAAGAGGTCCCGGCGGCGCTGGCGTTTCTGCGCCGGAAAGGCATGGCCTGCAGCGTCTATGCCGCGCAGATTCTGCTTGACGCCCTGTATGCCGCCGGTGACGGGGACACCGCGTATGCGCTGATGACCGGTGGCGGCGACCGGGGCTGGCGCCATTGGCTGGAGAACGTCGGCACGACCATCACCCTGGAAGCCTGGGATGACCGCTACAAGCCCAACCAGGACTGGAATCACGCCTGGGGCGCCGCACCGGCCAATATCATTCCGCGACAACTCATGGGCGTGACGCCTCTGGAACCGGGCTTTGGCTACGTCCGCATCAAGCCGCAGCCCGGGCCGCTGGAATTCGCGGCTTTGAAACTGCCGACTGTCCGCGGCGCCGTCGAAGTCTGCCTGCGGCAGCATCCGGGGCAGGACTTCCACCTGACGACGCGCCTGCCCGCCAACATGACCGCCCAGGTCTGGCTTCCGGACTGTGGGCATGAAGGCGTCATGGCCCTGGTGGACGGTCAGCCGGCGGCCGCCTCCTGGCGCGAGCCAGGCTGGCTGGTTTTCGACCGGGTCGGGTCGGGCGGGCATTCTTTCCAGCGCTGAAAAACCTCGCCTTGCCGCGGCCCCGCGCGGCCAGGAACGGCACCACCGATGGACACCGATTTTTTCCCCAATGATTCATGTCGAAACGGCCTTGCCAAGACATGACTGCAGACCGGCTCCATGTTGAATTCCACAACACGCGAAAGGTGACCCGGACCGTCTGACTCAAACAAGACATCCGTGTTCATCCGTGTTCATCCGTGGTTCATCCGTGGTTCTTATTTGGTTTTCCTCTGCCAGGCGATGGTGACAGGTCCGAACAGGCCGCTGGCAAGGCTGTTCTGTTCGAAGCGGTGCTGCCTTTCCTCGTAGGGGCATTGGGGGATGATGGTCTGGAAACGCCGGGCCACGGCCGGTGTGGACAGGCAGTTGGCCAAGGTGTTGCTGACCGTGACTTCCAGGCGGTTCCGGCCACGCCGAAGCTCGACGGCAAACCGGAAGGGCGCCAGAAATTTCGCCAGGGGCTTCCGGCCGTTGATTCGGAGTGAGGCGGCATAGCGGACGTCGCCCAGGTCGATGACGGCCGGACCGGCTGTCGGGCTGAGGAATTCCGTCGCATAAAGTGCGTCGCCGCTGAAGTCGTCGCCGAGCTGTGGCCGCCAGTCGCCCAGGGCCGTCGGCTGGGCTGGTGCCGCCGGGGCGAACGTCTCATAGTCGCTCTTTTCCGCCAGGACCTGGAGCAGCGGCCGGAGGGTCCAGCCGTCGGCGAGCGTCAGGAATGGCGCCGGGTCAGGGGGGAGTTCGGCGTCGGCTTTGGCGCCGGTGAGAAACAGGGCGGAGCCGCTGGCTGGGAAGGTCCAGGCAAAGCGCCCGGCATCGGCGGGCACGGCGTAGAACGTGCCATCGGTCGGTGAACAGAGCACGACGCCGTCCTGTTCGCGCAGGCTGATGGTCGCGGTGACCGGGGTGGTGGTCTCGTTGCAGAAAAAGTACACCGCCTGCCGGCCCAGGTCGCGACGGCAGGCGCGCAGGCCGGGGCAGGCGGGCTCGACCATCGCCACTGGCGCGACCGTGTCCAGGTCATCCTCCCCGACGACGCGGCCGCCGGCGGCCTGGAAGGCGGCCGCCTGGCGCGTCGCCGGTGCGGAGATCCAATTGGACGGCGGCAGGACCAGGGTGTCGTAGCGCATGCGGCCGATGCGCAACGCGCCGTCGACGATGCGGGCCGCGGCCAGCTGGTCATCGTCAATGTAGTCGAAGTCGCATTGGCGCTCGAGCAGGCGTCGCGACATGTCGAGATGGGCGGCAACGGCCTGGGTGGCGGTTTGGCCGCCGCACCAGATGGACCGGATGTCGAAGAGGAAGGCCGTGCTGAGGCCGGGCTTGCCCTGGGCCAGCAGGCAGCCGGAGCGTTCGAGATACTGGTGGAATTCGGTTTGGTATTTCCAGAGCGGGTTCATGGCCCCGAAGTGCGGCCGTTCTTCGCTCATGCGCGGACCCTCGGTGGAATAGGGATAGACGCCGAGCACGAAGGCTGTGACGCCGCGGACCAGCAGGAAATCGGCGAGCCAGCGCATTTCGGCTGGTGTCAGGCCATTGCCGTAGACGCCGAAGACCTCCGCCATGACGACGTTGGTTCCGGCCTGGTGGGCGGCGGAGGACGCGTATTTGGGGAAGGGCAGGTTCTTGCCGGTTTCCGGGAAGAGCTGCCGCCAGATGACGTCGACGCCGGGGACGTCGAGGGCGCGGAGGGCGCGCAGGATGTGTCCGAAGCCGGCGGTGAGGTTGCCCATCGGTTCGTCTTCGCCGCTGAAATGCCCGCCGGAGAGCAGGTGGTTTTTCCGGCACCACCGGCGGATGGGGCGCAGGTAGCGTTCGATATAGAGGTCGGCGCGGACGTCATAGTAGTCGATGCGCTTCTGCAGGAGTTCCGGGTCGTCGGTCTCGACGGGGCCGAGCAGCGCCGGAAAGCATGTTTCGACCGGGTAGCCTTTTTTGCGGCGGAAATAGTCGGGGAAGTCATCGGTCCAAGCGAGGCGTTCGCCGGGCTTGGTGGCGGGCATGGTCGGTTCGTCGGTGAAGGTGAAGCGGATGGTCTGGCCAAAGTGCTCGCCGACGGCGCGGCGGTAGCGCTCGTGGGTCAGCCGGAGAAAGTGCGGTGTCACCTCGGGATGCAGCAGGTTGGGGTTCGGGGAGGCGGTTTCCGGGTGGTAGGCCTCGGCTTCGCGGGTCGGGCTGGCGGGGTTTCCAGTCAGCCAGCAGCGGGCGTATTGTTCGGGGGCGAGGCGCATGACTTGGCCGCAGGCGCCGCCGGATGGCCAGCCGCCCTCGTCGTAGAGCCAGTAGTTCATGCCGAGCTTTTCGCATTCGGCGACGATTCGGCGGATGATGCGGAAGAAGTCCGGGGTAAGGTAGTCCGGGCTCATGGTGCTCGGCAGCGTCACGGGCCGGAAATCCTTGGGAAAGGGATGCAGGCAGACGCTGCGGGCGCCGTGGGCGTGCATGTCACGCAGCTGAGCCAGCAGGCGGCGTGTCTCCAAACGGTCGTTCAGAAACCAGAAGTAGCCGGGACTGAACTGGTTGGGGGGCAGCAGGAAGAGCTTTTTCAGGGATGTAGCCATGGCGAAGGCCTCCTGGGCCGTTGGACGCGGCAGATCGCGTCCGGTTCGCGCTTCGGGTGCGGCCGCCGGCCAGCCCGCCCAGCGGCACGGGGGCCAGGCCGTCGAGAATCCCGCGTGCCGCCAGAGGGCGGTCGGCCTGGTTCACCATACCCAGCCCGACGGGGATGGTGAACACGAAGTTGATGCCGAGCAGGGCGCCGATGACCATGCCGCCGCAGTCGCCAGCCGCCGGCGTGCTCCCGGCGACCGAGGCCGTCGCCCAAAATGCTTTGGCGGCCGGAAAGAGTTTTTCCGGCCGCCGAGAATGAGAGCCTGTGTTGTCGGTGGAATGGTTCAGAGCTGACTGTTGCTCAGGATGCGCAGTTCCTCGTCGATCGCGAGCAGGAGCTGCTGGGAAGAGACTTTGCAGCCGGTCTGGCCGACATGAATCGTGATCTTGACGTTGTCGGGGCCTTTTTCCACGACTTCAATCCTGGTTCTGACCGTGTCGACATCCTTGTAGAGATAGAGGCAGCTGTTGGCCTTGTTGACGCGTTGGACTTCAATCAGCCTGGCCCGCTTGCAGGCGGCCCGCACGGCCTTGTCCATCAGGAAGAGGCTGGTGTTGAACGTGGCGTTGTACGTCCCCAGCCAATACCGTTCGTTGCTCGCGCCGGACGCCGGTTGCGGACGGCTGCTGATGCAGGCCCCGCAGAACAAGGTCCCCGCGCACAATAGACCCAAACACAGGTTGCGCCAGATCGTTGCCATGGTTATTGATGCTCCTTTACGTGATGAGGTGGGGTGAATGGAAAGGATGACTCCTCCTCCCATAGACATAACCTTTAATATGGCACGTGCACGGAAAAAACCAAGAACAGGCCAACCGAAAAAAGTGGTCCGTGGGTAACCGGTCATCCATTGATAATGACGGTCAAAGTGCGAAATGTGGTGGTAAGCGCTTGATTTCAGGCTGC
>CAYOUR010000228.1:0-2562 GCA_964407145.1 uncultured Lentisphaeraceae bacterium
GCATCATGCAAGGACGACGGCACCATACCATGGCGCCATTCTCAATGGGTGACCGACTACAACACCTGGGTAATCGGCCAGCCATTGAGAGAACCCGCCCGGAAAGTCCAATCTTGGGACAGGCGGCGCCTGACCTGCGGGCTTCCGCTGGCCAGCGCAAGGGCAGTCGCGTTTCCGGGCGGGGCCTTCCCGCCCATGGCGGGCATCGGTTCAGGGCGCCGATTCCACCTGCAGGTCATCGAAATAGACCCGGCCGTGCTCCGTCCTGTCCAAGGTGAACAGCACGACCAGGCGGCAGGGCAGTTCCCGCGGCGCAATGTTGTACAACGTCAGTTGCTGCCACTCGCCGTTTTTGACCTCCGGCGCCGACACTGACGTATTGCAGTCATCGGCGCGCCACTGCGGGTCGCGCGCGTTGGCGCCCTGGGACGTCACCGCCTGCCAGCGCATGTCCAGCTTCACCGTCGCGCCCGGCGCCACGCCGTCGGCCCGGAACCAGACGGACGCCCGGAGCTTCTGCGGCGCGTCAATCGGAAGGTTGTGCAAATAGCACATCGGCGTGCCGCCGCTGCCGGCGGCGTCAATGTACACCGCGCCGGACTGGCCGCGGCCGGCCTTTTCGTCCCACCCGAAGCTGCCCCGCGAATAATCGCGCTGCCAGCTCGACACCTTGCTCCCCGCCGCATTGTAGTCGACCGACAACAGGGGCTGAAACGCCAGACGCTCCGGATGACGCATCAGCTGCTGACGCGCCATCGCATCGCCAATCTTCTCCTTCCAGGTCAAGAAGGACTTCCTGATAAACTCGGCCCGGGCCGGATGGCTGGAGAGGGCCACCATCTTGTCCAGAAGTTCGCCGTAGCGTTCGACCTCGTCCGGCTCCAGGGCCGCCAGGTAGTCGGAAGACTTGAACGGCAGGTACTGATTGCCGCGCCGGAACCAGTCCGTCTTCGGCACGGCCGTCGTCCAGAACCGCTCCAGGCCGGCATAGTATTCCTTCAGGTAGGGCGCGGCCTCCGCGCCGACGGCGCAGGTGTACCATTCGTCCAGCACGGCGTCGACGTCAAGGCCAAGATTCCAGCACAGCTTCATGGCCAGATAGAATTTCGGCCCCTCGTGCCAATCCTCGGCCGGGTAGTATTCCGCGTAGTAATGCCGGACGCCGTGCTCATGTCCCCAGCGCAGATAATCCGCCATGTGGTGGAAGTAAATCCGGGGCATGGCATAAAAGCGGCCGTAGATGTAGTCATACCATCCGAGATTCGGCACTTTTTTCTTCCAGCTGATCGTGACTTCCTGGCCGCCCTTTTTCTTTTCCGGGTCCAGCCACATCATGCGGTCAAAGGTCATGAACGGCACCAGCGACGGGTCCACGGCCAGGTCCTCCGGCGGCTCCAGAATCCCGACATAGGCCAGAAAGCCAAACTGATGCGTGGGGAAATCACCGCGCAGCAGCTCGGCCATGCGGTTGGCGAACTGGACAAACGACGGCGTCACATGCTCATAGCCGGCAAAATTCTTGCGGCCGCCATTGACGGCCTGGCAGGTCGCGCAGGTGCAGAATCCGGCGCTGTCATTGACGCCGAGGGAGTACGATCGGGACGCGGGATTCTGGGTCCAGAATTCGCGGATGCGACCGGCGGCGGCATCCGCGCTGCCCGGCGCCGTAAAGCACGGCTGCCAGCTGACGTGGTCCTCCGGCTTGGGGACAAAGCGCTCGCCATTCCGCAGCGGATAGTACTCCGGATGCTCGGCGCCCAAGAGCTCCGGCGGGAAAAGACGCCACAGATTGTGATGGAACTGGACCCGGATCGGATTGGCGCGCAGCTTCCGCATCCAGGCCGGCGCCTCGCCACGGGCGCCGGAGAAAGTGCGCGACAGGAACGACGGGCTCTGCGCCAGTTCCTGGCGCGGCACCACGACTTCAGACATGGCCGGGATGTATTCGCCGATCTCCCCAGGAAACAGCCAGCGGATGCCAAGATAGCGCTCCAGAAATTCATACGCCGCGAATTCCAGGCCGTGGGCGCCACCGGCCGTCATGACCATGACATCCTCGGCCGGGAAGGAGAAGGCAAAGGCCTCGCGGTCCATGTCATCCCGCACTTCGAGCCGAATCTGTCCGCCGCCGCTGGCTGCGGCGGCCGCCAGGGTGGCGCCGGTACTTTTCGCGACATACCGGGTCAGATGCTGCATGGCGACCTTCGCGGCCTCCTGATGCTCCGCCGCCGCGTACAGCTGGACTTGCGGCTTGCCGTCCTTCACGACCACGAGCTGCCCGCACACCGGGGTGACGGCCGCAACCAGCATCAGCATGATACTCCAGATTCTCTCCGACATGGCTTGCTCCCGAGATTAAGTTTTAATTTTTCAACCCCACTCGACCATCATCGTTTCACAGGCTGGCGTTGCAATGGGAAACATGCAACGCCTGCCTTGACAGGCCCAAACCAACCTTCCAAAAACTGGCATTCCTTACGGGCTACTTCCGCTTGCGGTTCTTCTTGCGGGACTTCTCCGCCATCTTCTTCTTGGCCAGGCGCTTGGCCTGCTCGCTGCTGC
>CAYOUR010000228.1:2572-5962 GCA_964407145.1 uncultured Lentisphaeraceae bacterium
CGCCCATCGCACCGCCCATGCCGCCCATGCCGCCGCCCATGCCGCCCATGCCGCCCATCGCACCGCCCATGCCGCCGCCGAACAATCCGTTCAGCATGGACGGTCCGCCCTGGCCCAGCTTCTGCATGATGGTCCGCATCTGCATGAACTGCTTGAGCAGCTGGGTGATGGCGTTCTGGTCAGCCCCGCTGCCTTTGGCAATGCGCGCTCGCCGCGAGGCGTCGATCAGCTCCGGCTGACGCCGCTCGGCCGGCGTCATGCTGTGAATGATGCCTTCGATCGACTTGAAGGCGTGGTCGTCAATCTGGCCGCCCATCGGCAGACTGCCCATGCCGGGCAGGAATTTCAGCAGGGACGCCACGCCGCCCATCTTCCGCAGCTTGCTGATCTGGCCGAGAAAATCGTCAAATCCGAAGGTGTTCTTCAGCAGACGCTCCTCCAGCTTCCTGGCTTCCTCTTCCTCAAACTGCTCTGCGGCTTTTTCAAACAGGCTGACGACATCGCCCATGCCCAAAATCCGCTGTGCCATCCGGTCAGGATGAAAGACCTCCAGGTCGATGGGGCGCTCACCCACCGTGACAAACTTGATCGGCTTGCCCGTGACCTGATGCATCGACAGCGCCGCGCCGCCGCGGGCGTCGCCGTCCAGCTTCGTCAGGATGATGCCGGTGACGCCCAAGGCGCGGTCAAAATGCTCGGCCACGGACACGGCTTCCTGGCCCAGGGCGGAATCACCAACCAGGAGAATCTCCCGGGGCTGCGCCCGGCGCTTGACTTCCACCAGCTCCTGCACCAGCTCCTCGTCTATCTGCAAACGGCCGGCCGTGTCCAGAATCAGCGCATCCATGCCCTGCTCCTGGGCCGCCGCCCGCGCGTTTACCGCCAGGCGCGCCACGTCCTTCAGGCCACGGTCGCTGAACACCGGCACGGACAGTTCCCGGCCCAGCACCTCCAGCTGATCAATGGCCGCCGGACGATACACGTCGCAAGCAGCCAGCATGACCTTCAGATGCAGCTTGTCCTTGAGGTGAAGCGCCAGCTTGGCCGCGGTCGTCGTCTTGCCGCTGCCATGCAGGCCGCACAGCATGATCAGCGCCGGCGGCTTCCCGCCGACATCCAGCGGCGACGTGTTCCGCCCCAGCAGCTCAATCAGCTTGTCGTTGACAATCTTCACCACCTGCTGCCCGGGCGTGACGCTCTTCATCACCTCCGCACCCAGAGACTGCTCCCGAACCGAGTCAATGAACGTCTTCGCCACCTGGTAGTTGACGTCAGCCTCCAGCAAGGCCCGACGGATTTCCGCCATCGCGTCGCTGATGTTGCTCTCCGTCAACCGGCCGCGACCGGTCAAATTGCGAAAAGCCTGCTGAAAACGGCTGCTGAGCTGATTGAACATGACCCCTGTCCTCTTCTGCGAATATCAATAGATTTCGGCCCCCTGGGCCGCTGTGCAAATCATGGTTTCCACTTCCAGGCCGGTCTGTTCGCGGTATCGCCGCGACAGTTCTTCGGCGTATGCCGGCGCAACGCCCTTTGGCGCCAGGTGGACGGTGATGCCGCCAAAACCGCCGCCGCTCAGACGCGCGCCGTACGCCGATGGCAGCCCGCGGGCAATCTCGACCAGAATGTCCAACTCGCGGCAGCTGTTGGCGAAGTTCTCGCGCGAACTGTCGTGTGACGCAAACATCAGGCGGCCAAACCGCGTGACGTCACCGCTCTTCAGAGCCGCAATCCCCTGCGCCACCCGGTCGATCTCGCCGACCACATGGCGGGCGCGACGAAACACCGCCGGCGCCAGTTCCGACTCGGCCGCCGACAGCTGCGCCGGCGTGACGTCCCGCAACGCCCGGACCCCGGGATAGACCCGGCGCAACACCCGCACCGCCGCCTCGCACGCCTCGCGGCGTTCGTTGTATTCATGCGTCAGATTGTGCCGGACCAGGCTGTTGGCAACGACAAACGCCGTCCCCGCCGGAATCGGGACATTCTCCACCTCAAGGCTGCGGAAGTCCGAATACACCAGGCTGTCCGCCCGGCCTTTCAGAGAGCTGAACTGGTCCAGCAGACCCGTCCTGGCGCCGACATAGCTGTTCTCGCAGGCCTGGCCGATGCGCGCGCATTCGAGCCAGGGCAGCTCTACCCCCGCCAACCGGCTCAAGGCCAGCACCATGGCCATCTCCAGGGCGGCGGAACTGCTCATCCCGGCCGACATCGGCACGGTCCCGCACAGCACCGCTTCGAACGCCGGCACGGCTAGCCCGCGCCGGGACATCTCCGGCACCAGCCCCTTGATGTAATTGGCCCAGTCGCCCGGCACCGGATGCTCCAGGTCGTCCAGGTCGAACACGCGTTCGCTGCCGGTGCCGATGTCCACCAGGACGCAACGCCGGCCCGGCGCCGGCCCGGCAGCCACATGCATCGCCCGGTCCACCGCGACGCTCAGCACCGTGCCCTCGTTATAGTCCGTGTGGTTGCCCAGTATCTCCAGCCGCCCCGGAGCCCGGGCCGTCACCGCCGGCCGCCGGCCAAATCGCTCCACGAAGGCACTCTCTACGCGTTGCCGCATGACGTCACTCCCCGTGCTTGCCGCCTGGCTCACAGACCGCTGGCCGCCGCCCGCCCCGCCGCAAACGCCTTGCGGTTGACCGCCACAACCTCGGCGCCCTTGCGCGCAAAGGCCGCGTCAATCATCTCCTCCAGCAGCTCCGACGGCATCCCGAGAAACGGCGACACCGCGCCCAGCATGACCATGTTCATGGCCCGGGCCGTGCCGGCCTCGGCCGCCATCGCCTCCGCGTCAATCACCAAGCTGCGGGGATAGGCGCGCAACGCCGCCAGAACTGCCGCCAGCTCCGGATAGTCGCCGATGTTCTCCACCGGCCGCGAATTGACCAGGATGACGCCATCGGCCTGCAACGCCTCGGCCTGCCGAAGCGCCTCCATGGGCTCCACCGCAATCAGGGCGTCGGCCGTGCCCGGGGCGATCAGGTCGGAATGAATCGCGGCGCTCGACAAGCGCAGGTGCGCCAGCACCGCCCCGCCGCGCTGCGCCATCCCGTGCACTTCGGACTGCTTGATGTTCAGACCCTGGCGCACCGCCGCCTGACCGATGATCGACGCTATCGTCAAAATCCCCTGACCGCCGACTCCCGCCAGCACAATATCTTTTTTCATCGCTTGTTTCCCTCAATGATGATGATGCCCGAACCATGCCAGGGCGACGGCCGCGCCGCCGCCCCGGGCTGATGCCGGCCTGCGGTCATTTCTTGCGGCGCAGCGTCTGGATGCACTCCCGCCGCAGAATCACCACGGACGGCCCCTGGTAGTCCAGCTCCTCGGCCAACGCCGACACGTTGGCCGCATGATGCCTGGGCAGCGGCGTCAGGATGC
>CAYOUR010000229.1:0-5913 GCA_964407145.1 uncultured Lentisphaeraceae bacterium
CCGCAGGCGCAGCATGCGCTCCTCGGCCTGCTTGTACCAAAGCCGGTGCGGCGATTGGTCGCCGGCGGCGGAGCACTGCACCAGAACCGGCAGCTCCTCCCCCAGGCGCCGCCGGATTTCCGTTCGGACCTCATGCCAAAAGTCGGCCGAAATCGTCATGGCCATTTCCGTTTCCTGGGATGGGCAGGCCAGGTTTACGACCACGCCGGTCAGGCGCCGCTGGCCATCCCAGGTATAGAGCAGGTCGACATAATGGTCTTCGTACCCTTCGATGTGGCTGAACAGGGGGTCGTTCGTGTTGCCGTACATTTTGGTGAAACCATTGGTCACGGCACCGGCGGCATGGCTGTCGCTTTCCGCACTGTAAGTCGCCCGTCGGTTATGGCCAACCACGGCCGTCCCCAGCCCCCAGCTCACGCCAGCCTCCTGGCGGGTTTCCCAGGCCTCTCTGACCGCCTCGACCATCTGGCCGAGGAAATGCCGCAGGTACTCATCCGCCCGCATCACTTCCGGCGGCAATTTTGCCTCATCCCCAAATCGGCCGACCAGCATATTCGGCGCCGTGTGGGTATGCGTGGCGTTAAAAATGACCTTGTCCAGGTCGATTTCAGGCAGACGGTCATGGATGGCCTGGCGGCAGAGCACGAGGAAGTCATTGTCGTCATACCAGCGATGCCGGAAGCCGCCGTCATCGCCGGAGACGAAGACGACGGCGTCCGGCGATGGCTCGATCGTGGTCAGCGCCATGGCGGTGACGGTGACCGGCCCGTCCACCCCCTCGGAAATACGCTGCCGGAACTGGGCGCCCAGGACGACGGGCCGGTCCGGCGTCAGATCGCGCCGTCCCCAGCCAATCATGATTCGTTTTGCCGATGCGGTGGTCATGCTGCGTTCCTCCTGCTGGACTCTGGTTCCGCTGCCCGGCTTGTATCCTGGCCGGCGACTCTGGCCGAGCAGATTGCCAAGAAGCCGCCCCACCATCCAAGCCGCGCCGGCGCAGGTTTCACCCGCCTGGCGCCAGCCGGGCGATGTCGTTTCTGGTGGCGTTGGCGGCGAACATGGTGTCCACCTCGCGGCAGGCGTCGGCAAAGGCGGCGACCTTGCCGACCATCGCCGGCGTGCCCATGCCATGACAGACATGGCAGACCACCTGCGAAGCGCCGGCGCCGACCGCGGCCAAGACCCACTGGCGCACCTGAGCCTCGGTCATGACCATGACGTGGAAATTGAACAAATGCCAGCTGAACGGCACCCGGCAATGCGACGCGATCTGCGCGGGCGTGAGGTTCGGGGAAACGGACGGGTCGAAGCCGACCACGCCGAGCTGCTCCAGGTACGGCAGGTGTCGCGCCGTCAGATTTTCAATATGGCAGGAACGCCTCCCCGTGCAGACCGCCTTGAACCAGCGTTCATGGAAGGGCACGACAAAACGGCCCCAAAGCCCGGGGTTGAGCATCGCGGCCAAATCGTCGGCGACGCTCCCGGCTGCCGGCAACGCTGCCGAAAAATCGTTGCGGACGACTTGCCGGACGCAACGGCCGTACTCGACGGCGCTGTCCACCAGCCGACCGAGGAATTCCTCGGTCTTTTCCGGCTGGTCATAGAAGTCATAGAAGAAGCCGTCACGGCGGAGGGCATAGGCGGTGGTCAGGGGGCCTTCGGCCTTGAAGGCGAAGCCGACCGGTTCACCAGGAAAGGCCTTGACCATCTGGCGGTGATAGTCAAGATAGAACGGGAACATGCCGCAGCGGGAGAAGTCGCGTTCCTGGCGCACGACGCGGAGGCCGTCCTCCAGGGTGGGGCAAAGTGTCTCCAGATTGACCTCGCCGCCTTCGGGGAAGACCAGTTCCGCGCCCAGGGTGTTGACATGGCCATAGCTGACCGGCGCCGTGCAGACCCCGGGCAGAACCACAGGCAGGTCGCCATAGACCTCGCGCAGCCGCGGCCGGCCGCGCCGGTAAAGCTCGATGCCGGCTTCCGGAAGCAGGAACAGGTCGCGAATCGCGATGCCCGTCAAGTCCAGCAGGGCCAGGTAGGTCGAGACCAGCCGCCAGCCAAAGGGCGTCTGCTCCCGCAACCGGTCGTAATCCGGCAGATTCATGTCATCCTCCAGCTGGTCATGACGGCTCCTGGCTGTGTCCGCCAGCCGGTCCGGCCGGGGGCTGGCGTCCTCTCGGTCCATGGTTCAAAGCATCCCGGCATCGACGCACCACTGCAGGGCGTCGACCAGACCCTGCTGCGCGGTTTTCCTGGGGGCGTATCCGAGCCGGGTCTCGGCCTTGCTGATATCCAGGCACATGTGCTCCAAGAGGAAGTCGAGGCGGTTCTTCCAGGTCACTTCGGGGTAGATGCGCATCAGGTCCTCCGGCGGCACGCTGGTGACCTCGGAAGCGCTGCCCAGGAAGTCCATGGCGGTCTTCAGATAAGTGCCCAGGGTGATGGCGCGCTTGCAGGAGATGATGAAGATTTCCCCGCGCACGGCGTCCGGCTTGTCCAGGCCGAGGACGAACGCCGAGGCCAGGTCCCAGTTGTAGCCGGACTGCACCATGATGTGCTCGCAGGCCGGGATGCTGATCGGCTCACCGGCCTTGAGGCGGCGGTAGAACGCGATGTCGCGCGAGCCCCACAGCTCCAGGGGCACCCGGCCGGGGCCAATGATGTTCGTGGGACGGAAAATGGTGATCGGAAAGCCTTCCCGGGCAAACAGGTCAAGCGCGGCCCCGTCACGGCAGCACTGCGGGTAGAAGTTGACCGGCGTCTGCTCGCGCCAGGGATGGTGCTCGTCCGCCGGGAAATACAACAAGGGCACGAAGGTCCCCGTGGAGCTGCAGAAAAAAACATTCTCCGCCGCCGGGAAATTCTTCTGGAGCAGCTCGACGGTTGCGAGGCTGGGCACGGAATCGATGACGGCGTCGTACTTGAGGCGGCGTCCCAAGGCGTTCATGAACTCGGGGTCGTTCTTGTCGCCGTGGATCATCTCGACGCCGTCGAGGCTGACGGCGTCACGGCGGTTTTGCCCGCGGGTGACGCCGTAGACGCGATGGCCGGCGTCAACCGCCAGGCGGGCAATGCGGCCGCCGATTTCACCCGAAGCTCCAAACACAATGACGTTTCTGGCCATGATCTGATTTCCCTGAATTCGCGACACGCAGGACAACTGATTTCCGGTTGAGGCGGCACGGCCTGGTCGAAAGCCGCCGGCGCCCTCGCCGGAGACGGTGCTCCATACTACTGTACCGTCGTGCATCTAAGGGTGCGTCGGTAAGCGGCGTCGGCTCGCCGGAGACGGTGCTCCATACTACTGTACCGTCAAGGCCGGCAAATGCAACTGCGGCAAAACAACGTGACTAATTGGCAACATGGTGTAAATTATGTCCTTTACCATAATTTCACGACCAACCGGCTTCAGATTTCGAGGTGAAGGAACTATGATCAAGGCGATGACGGCGACCGAACTGCGGCGCAAGTACATTGATTTTTTCAAGCGTCACGGGCACGCGGAGATCAAAAGCGCTCCGCTGGTTCCGGAAAACGACCCGACCTGCCTGTTCACCACGGCCGGCATGCACCCCCTGGTGCCGTTCCTGCTGGGCGAAAGGCACCCGGCCGGGCACCGCCTGACCAATGTGCAGAAATGCCTTCGCACCGGCGACATTGACGAAGTCGGCGACCCGTTCCACCTGACCTTCTTCGAGATGCTGGGCAACTGGTCCCTCGGCGACTACTTCAAGGCCGAGGCCATCGCCATGAGCTTTGCTTTCCTGACCGAGGAGCTTGGCTTCAAGCCCGAACAGGTCAAGGTCACCTGCTTTGCCGGCGACGAGAACGCCCCGCGCGACCTGGAGGCCGCCGAACTCTGGCAACAGCACGGCATCCCTGAACAGAACATCTTCTTCCTGGGCAAGGAAGACAACTGGTGGGGACCGGCCGGACAGACCGGACCTTGCGGACCCGACACCGAGATGTTCGTGCCCCTCGACCGCCCGGACTGCGGACCGGATTGCGGGCCGGCCTGCGGCTGCGGCAAATGGGTCGAAATCTGGAACGACGTGTTCATGCAGTACAACAAGACGGCGGACGGCCAGTACGTCCCGCTCGAAAAGCCGAATGTCGACACCGGCATGGGCGTCGAACGCGTGACGGCCTTCATGCAGGGCGTGCGCAGCGCCTACGAAACCGAACTGTTCCGCGGCATCTTCGCCAAGATCATGGAGCTGTCCGGCAATCCCGGAGCGAACCACACCAGCCGCAGCGCCAGGATTGTGGCGGAGCACCTGCGGGCCTCGACCTTCCTGATCGGCGACGGCGTCAAGCCCAGCAACGTCGACCAGGGCTATGTCCTGCGCCGCCTCATCCGCCGCGCCATCCGTGAAGCCCGCAAACTCGGCATCACCGAGCTGTTCACCACCAGCATCGCCGACGTCGTCATCACCGAATATGGCGACACCTACCAGGAGCTGCGCCAGAACGCCGACTTCATCCGCGATGAACTGCGCCGCGAAGAAGACCAGTTCGGCAAAACCCTCGAAAACGGCACCCGCGAATTCAACAAGCTGATCGACAAATTCCCGCCCCACCTGGAAAACAAGGTCATCAGTGGCCGCAAGGCGTTCAACCTCTACGAAACCTACGGCTTCCCCCTGGAGCTGACCCAGGAAATGGCGGCGGAACGCGGCTTCACCGTTGACGAGAACGGCTTCCAGGAAGCCTATGCCAAACACCAGGAACAGTCGCGCGCCGGCGCCATGCAGAAATTCAAGGGCGGGCTGGCCGACCAGTCGGACCGCACCGCCGCCCTGCACACGGCCACGCATCTGCTGCACAAGGCCCTGCGCACCGTCCTGAACGAGAATGTCGCCCAGGCCGGCTCCAACATCACCGCCGAACGCCTGCGCTTCGACTTCACCTATGAGGACAAGATGACGCCGGAGCAGATTGCCCAGGTGGAGGAGATCGTCAACACCCAGATCGGCCGCGACCTGCCCGTGACCTGCGAGGAAATGCCGCTGGAGGAAGCCCGGAAGCGCGGCGCCATCGGCCTGTTCGAATCAAAATACGGCGAGGTCGTCAAGCTCTACACCGTCGGCGACTTCTCCATGGAAATCTGCGGCGGTCCGCATGCGCCGCGCACCGGCGCCCTGGGCCATTTCCGGATTGTGAAGGAAGAGAGCTCCAGCCGCGGCGTCCGCCGCATCAAGGCGGTCCTCGAATAAGCTCCCGCAGACGCCCGTTGCCCATTGTCATCATGTCGCCTGAAAAAATGTCGAGCCATGACGGCCGCACCTGAGGAATCCAGCAAACCCAAGGAGAAAGAACATGTCAGTACCCTTCAAGATTGATTTGGCCGGCAAGGTCGCCGTGGTCACCGGCGGCGGCGGCATTCTGTGCAGCGTCATGGCCGAGGCCCTGGCCGAGTGCGGCGCCAAAGTCGCCATTCTCGACCTGCGCAAAGAGGCCGCCGACCAGGTCGCGACCGCGATCAAGGCCAAAGGCGGCACGGCCATGGGCGTGGCCTGCAACGTGCTGGAACGCGCCAGCATCGAGGCCGCCGAACAGGAAGTCCGCGCGGCCTATGGCGCATGCGACATCCTGATCAACGGCGCCGGCGGCAACAACCCCAAGGGCACAACCTCGAACGAGCAGATGAGCAAGGCCGACCTGACCAACACCAACCCCGACATCAAGACCTTCTTCGACCTGGACCCCAAGGGCATCGAGTTCGTCTTCAACCTCAACTTCCTCGGCTCGCTGCTTCCGACCCAGGTGTTTTCGCGGGCGATGGCCGAAGGCGGCAAGGGCGTGATCATCAACATCTCCTCGATGAATGCCTTCAAGCCCCTGACCAAGATTCCGGCCTACAGCGCCGCCAAGGCCGCCGTCAGCAACTTCACCCAGTGGCTGGCCGTGCACATG
>CAYOUR010000230.1:0-5879 GCA_964407145.1 uncultured Lentisphaeraceae bacterium
ACCCGGGGTTATGTTTGTCCCGCCCTCCGGGCGGTCATATGCAGTCCAGCCTTCAACCTGCCGTATGTAGTCCAGGCCGTATGTAGTCCAGGCCGTATGTAGTCCAGGCTTTAGCCTGCCGTACGTCGTTCAGGCTCATTTGCCGGGCATCCTGCCAGGACGGCGATACCATGCCATGGCGCAATTCTCAATCGGTGGCCGATTACCTTGGTTGCGCCAGGCTTAAGCCGTGCGGCATTGCATTCTGTCGTTTTTCGGGTTATATTTTTGCGTCTGCCCGTTTTGGGTGGTTGCAGCTATATCCCGGCGAGGAAACCATGGATGGAGGAGGCGTTTTGCGACAATATGGCAATATTGCTCATTTCCTGACTGACGAGGCGGAACGCCAGCCGCGGCAGCGGGCTCTGATTTTCCGCTGCGGACAAGATGCCGGCGGCCACCCGGCTTATACGCATTTGACTTTCGGCCAGCTGGATGCACTCAGTGACCGTTACGCCTGGGGCATGCGTGAACTTGGCGTCCGGCCAGGCCTGAAGGCTCTGCTGATGATACGGCCGTCCCTGGATTTCTACGGCCTGGTCTTTGCCCTGTTCAAAGTCGGCGCCGTCCCGGTGATGATTGACCCCGGCATGGGCTGGAAAGGCTTTTTCCGCTGCGTGGAGCAAGTGGGCCCTGAGGTCTTTCTCGGCATTCCGGCGGCCCAGGCCCTGCGGCGCCTGCATCGCCGGACTTTTGCCACGGTGCGAATCAACCTGACGCTGGGTGGACGCCTCGGCGCCCTGCTGGGCGGCGTGCCGGTGTCGGCTCTGCGCGGCCAGCCAGGGCCATATCCGATTCACGAGCCGTCGCCGGATGAGCTGGCCGCCGTCCTGTTTACCTCCGGCAGCACCGGGCCGGCCAAGGGCGTTTCCTACACCCATCGCATTTTCGCCACCCAAATTGAAATTCTGCGGCGGGAATACGGCATTCAGCCGGGGGAGGTCGACCTGGCCTGCTTCCCCCTGTTTTCGTTGTTCAGCGTGGCGCTCGGCGCGACCGCCGCGATTCCGGACATGGACCCGACGCGGCCCGCCTTCGTCGAGCCGCGACACATCGTGGAGCCGATCAACAGCCTTGGGGTGACGTATTCCTTCGGCTCACCGACCTTGTGGGAACGGGTGGCCCGCGCCTGTGTGGAGCAGGGCATCACCCTCCCCGGACTGCGGCGCGTCATCATGGCCGGTTCACCCGTGCCCGGCCGCGTCCATGAGCTGCTGCTGAACCATGTTTTGGAGCCGGGAGCAGAGACCTTTACGCCCTATGGCGCGACCGAATCCCTCCCCGTCGCCAATTTCCGCGGCTCGGACATGCTCGCGGAAACCTGGGCGGCGACGCGCCAGGGCAAAGGCATGTGCGTGGGTGTGCCTCTCGCCGACAATGACGTCCGCATCATTGCGGTGAGTGACGACGTCATCCCCGCCTGGCACGACGGGCTGGTCCTGGCGGACGGCCTGGTCGGGGAAATCTGCGTCAAGGGGCCGGTCGTGACCCGTGAGTACTACCGCCGCCCCGAGGCGACGGCCGCGGCCAAGATCGCGGATGGCGATGCCGTCTGGCACCGCCTTGGCGACCTCGGCTATCTTGACGCCAGGGGGCGCCTGTGGTTTTGCGGACGCAAAGCCCACCGGGTGGAGACAGCCGCCGGCGTCCTCTACAGCGTGTGCTGCGAAGCCATCTTCAACGACCTGCCGGGCGTCCGGCGGTCGGCGCTGGTCGGCCTGGGCCGGCGGCCACGGCAGGACCCGGCCATCGTCATTGAGCCGGAACCGGGGAAATTCGCCGAAGTCAGCGCCCAGGCGGACATGTTCCGGGCGGCGGCTTCGGCCCATCCGCTGACGGCCGCCATCACGAACATCCTTTTCCACCGGCAGTTCCCGGTTGATGTCCGCCACAATGCGAAAATCAACCGCGAGGCGTTGGCCGCCTGGGCGGCCGCCCAGGGGTAGCCATGCCCGGCGGCCCGGAGCCAGCCACCTGGCGACGCGCGGACGCCTGGCGACGCGCGGTCACGGCCGCGGCTTGTCGTCCCCGAGGCTGCGGTAATAGTCGTTCAGCAGGGGAAGGTACTCGCGGGAGACCTTTTCCAGGTCGCTGTCATCGACGGCATTGCCGCCGGTCTGGGAGACCGAGGCAATCGGCATGGGCAGCACCGTGCCGCCCTGCAGTTCAATCTGGCTGTCATGCAGCCGCCGCAGGACGCGTTTGCGCAGGCTGCCCAGTTCGCGCAGTTCTGGCGGCGCCTTTTCCAGCCCGCGCAGGTCGCGGGCGGCTTCGCCAAGGCCGCCGGAGCCGATGTACAGCAGCCGGGCCGTCGCGTAGAGCACTTCGGCTTCCTGGCGCAGCTTCTGCGGCGTGGTTCCGTGGGCCGGGACGTGCAGGTCGCGGCGCGGCGCGGCGCCGAACATGCCGACCGTTTCGGATTCGCCGCCCAGCTTGCCGCCGCCGGTGGCACGGGCGTCCAGCGTGGAATTCTCGTCTTCGGTCACCATGCCTTTCTGGAATTGGTCGCCGGTGCGGCGGGCGTGGGTGTCACGGCCTTCGTAGCCCCGGACGTGGTTTTCGACCAGCTCGCCGGTGGCCTGGCCCTCGCGGCCGGAACCGCTCCGACCCGTCATTTCATTGTCATTTGGCCGGGTGTTGCCGGATTTGCCCTTGGCCGAAAATGAGGGCATCGGGCCGTCCATGACGGCCCAGCCCATCTCCGCGTCGGCGATGATGTTGTTGCCGGTCGTGTCCTGGCTTTGCGCGTCAATGGCCTCGGCCTGGTCCAGCAGTTCGCCGACCAGGTCCTCAAGCTCGTCCGGCAGCGGAACCAGCGGGATGTCGGGAAATTCGTCGGTGTCAAAGCTTTCCATGTTCCAGACAAAGTGGTCTGGCACGTCGGGAAGCCACATCTCCACGTCCTCAATGCGTTCCTTGGTGTTGCGGATGGCGTCAAGCAGGGCGTCCTCCTTCTGCACGGCGATTTCGATGGAGGGGAGATTCTCGCTGTCCAGGGCCTGCAGCACGTCCTCGTATACTTCCCGCATCTTGGCGTTCAGCTCATTGCAGACGGGAAGCTCCGGGAATTGATACAGGTCGTTGGCGAGCTGTTCGATCAGGTCGGCCATCTCCTCCTGCTCCTTGTCCATCGCCGCCAGCTTTTCCCGGGCTTCGTCATCCAGGGGGCCGCGTGCTTTCAAGTCACGGGTGACTTCGGCGATGCGGGCTTGCTTCTTTTCCAGCTCGTCGAGCTTTTCCGCCACGTTGCTGAGCACGTCCGTGGCGGCGTCGACGATTTTTTTGGCGTTGTTGACCCGCCACTGGTTCAGGAGGTCAAGGGCCTTCATCAGGGCGGTCAGGACGCTTTGCTGCTTGGCGACGGCGGCCGCCAGCTCCGTGGCGTCCAGGTCCTCGGCGGCGCCCAGGGCGGTCTCGTACGCATGGCCGGTGGTGATCAGCGCATGCGCGGCCCGCAATTGGACGGCAAAGTCGTCCTTGGCTCGCAGCTCGGCCTGGCTCAGGCAGAGGTCGGTGAAGGCCAGGATGGCTTCGGCCACCCGGTCCTGGTTATGAACCAGGGCCGGGACGGCGATGTCCTGGCCCTGGCTGGCCGCCCTCGTGTCGCGCTGCGTTTCCCGTTGCATCTTGATGACCTTGGCCAGGGCGGCGAAAATGTCGCTTTTGTCCTGATGAATCTGCTCCTGGTGGAGGCTTTCCTGCATGCCGGTCAGGGCGGCCAGGATGGCGGTCTGGGTCTTGACGCAGGCGGCCAGGAGCGCGGGCCGGCCGGCTTCAGCGGCGCGGTAGACTTCGGCCAGCTGCTCAATCGCGGTTTTCATTTCCTGGTTGACCAGCCCGGCCAGGATGTCGCCGATTCCGCCCAGCCGGTCGCGGTTTTGCAACAGGGCCGTGGCCTGGGAGCGGACTTCCTTCTGCGCGGCGTCGGCGGCCGCCAGGCGACCGCCGTCCGTCGCCTGGCCCATGGCGGTCTGGTCCGCGTTCTGGCGCGTATCCCGGAGCGCCTCGCGCTGTTTCTTGATCAGCGCCGCGAGGTTTTCCTCAGCCTGGCGGACGGCGTTGTCCTGGTCTTTCCGCAGGGCGTCCTGTTCGGGGAAGGTGACCTGGATGACCGGCGACAGGCCGCGCCGCCGGCTGGCGTTGGCGCCATGGTCTTCGGCCCAGAGGCGGAACCGGAGCACGCTCCCGGGCCTGGTCTTGAAGGTGGACGATTCAACCAGGAAGCGTCCGGGGAAGGAACGCATGCGCGGCTGTTCCGGACTGGCGTCGGTGACCGGCTCGTCGGGGCCGCTGTCCGCCAGGCGTTCGAGGCCGACCCTGGCTACGCCGAAGTCGTCCTCCGCCCGGAAGGCGATGGGGAAGGCCTGGCCGGCGGCGACCGTCATCGAGGTAGGCGTGTCAACCAGGGCGATGACCGGCGGCTTGTCCGGCAGGAGGGCGAAAGGCAGGGGGTGGTCGGCGGTCAGGCCGTCCGGGGTGCGCAGGTGCAGGCGCAGCGGGCCGGCCGTCCCGATGTCGCCAGTCACCGTGAACTGACGCTGGCCGGAGATGGCCGCGGCGGCGACCGTCTGCTCGCCTTGGCGGATTTCCGCGGCGGCCAGGGGGGTGGTGGCCAGGCCGGCCAGGGCGATGGCGGACCCGCAGAGGATTTCCGGGTTTTCGGTGTCCGGCCGCAGCCGGAAGGTGGGCTTGCCGGTGTATGCCGGCGGCGCGACGGCGGCTTCCCAGCGGACCAGTCCGGGCGGGTTGGTGACGCGTGCGGTGAACCATTCGGACCGGGCGTCGCCCGCGACAATGCGGTAACGCCCGGTTTCATATAACGGCTGGGTCTGCGCGCTGAACCGGCCATCCTCCTCACCCGGTTGCAAAGCCAGTTTTTCCGCTGGCGCGCCAGGTCTTTCCCAGACCACCCAGGCCTGGTCGGGCTTGGCGCCGGACAGCGTGACGGCGATGGTCAGTTCCTGGCCGCGCCTGAGGCTGGTGTCGCCCGGGGCGAGGTCGGCGATGACGGTGTCGGAATGAGGCTGCAGCGCGGCAAACGGCAGGAGGATGCGCAGACAGGCCACGGCCGTCGCCCCAGGAGCCAGCGCCAGCGGCAGCAGCCAGGCCAGGGCGGCAATCGGATACAGACGCCGCAGCCAGCGACGCGGCGCCGACGAATACAATTCGCGCGGCAGGACTTGCTCCACCTTGACCGGAGATTCCGCCAGAAGGTCGTTGACAAAGCTCTCCGGCAGCTGCCCGCCTTCGGCAAACTGGATGGCGTTGATCAGGCGGTTGTCCGCCGCCGGCCGCGCCTTTTCGATGAGCAGGGCCATGGCCTGGTCGTTGAGGCGGCGCCGGGCCAGGACGAAGAGCCATCCGGCGGCGGCGGCCACCGCCGTGGCCGTCAGGCCGGCGGCGGTCCAGCGCCAGGCCGCGGTCAGGCGCCAGGCCAGGTCGGAGACCGTCGCCAGGAGCAGGATGAACAGCACGGGCAAGGCCGCGCCGGCCGCAGCCAGACACAGCAGTTCCTGGCGGCGACGGCGCCGCAGGTCGTCCACGGCGGCGCGAGTGGCTTCCAGACGGCTGATGGGAGTTGAGGCTGGCATGGGTTTTTCCCTCCGCAGGGGGATTCAATCCGGCATCCGGCAAAGGCGCCTGGTCGGGCGGGGCGGTCAGACCGTGCGGCCGGTATCCGTCGTCGGCCGCGAGCGGAGCGGGAGCTGGTCATGGCGCATGACGTTCGGAAACGATGTCGGTACATAACATAGCCTGTCGTGCCGGCAATTGCAACGGACGTCTGAAGGTCTCTCCCACGCCCTGGTAACCGGTCACCGATTGAGAATTGCGCCATGGTA
>CAYOUR010000231.1:0-5878 GCA_964407145.1 uncultured Lentisphaeraceae bacterium
GCCAGGACGACGGCACCATACCAT
Organism: uncultured Lentisphaeraceae bacterium; assembly: GCA_964407145.1. GTDB lineage: Bacteria > Verrucomicrobiota > Lentisphaeria > Oligosphaerales > Oligosphaeraceae > JAAZKI01. The sequence goes on from CAYOUR010000231.1 coordinate 25, forward strand.
GGCGCAATTCTCAATGGGTGACCGGTTACGGGAAAGCGCCCTTCGGGCCGGGCCGGCGGGTTGGCCTGCCTACTGTCTGGAAAAAGTCGGTTGGCGCCTTGAAAATCTGGTTGTTTTGTGCTAGAATTAAAGACAGTCATGAGATTTGGTGCGCACCAGCCTTCACGCGTTATCCATAAGTTGACTGACTCTTATTAACAAGGGGATGATCATGCTGAAGTTGTTTCGTTTCACCCTGATAGAGCTTCTGGTGGTCATCGCGATCATTGCGATTCTGGCGGCGATGCTGCTGCCGGCGTTGAGCAAGGCCCGGGAGAAGGCGCGTTCGATCAGCTGCGTCAACAACCTGAAGCAGACAATGATGGGGATCATGCTGTATCGCCACGACTACAACGATACGGTGATCACCGATGTCAACTGGTCTTCGGACTGGGCGGGGAGCCTGTTCAAGTACTACAACCGGGACAGCAGCTACTTGTCAAGCAGCACGGCGCCGCACGAGGTGGTCTGTCCGGGCCGCATGCCGTTCAAGTACAAGAGCACGTACCAGACGTATGGTTGCCGGCGCACCTACGTTCCCACGGGCTACAATGTCAGCGTGCGCACGGCGTGGAGCACCAACAATTACTATGACGGATTTGTGTTTCTGCACAAGGTGAAGGAGCCGTCGTCCTTCCTGTGGCTCGGGGATTCCTACGGGCTGCCTGGCAGCCATTCCTCCCTGACCGACACCAATGGCTATCAGTGGGCGCCGCCGGCGGTGACCTCGACCGGTGACCGCATGTTCTGGATCGGCGCGCATGGGGACAGCGCTAACTTCTCCTTTGTCGACGGTCATGTCGAGGCCATCAACAGCACGGCGAAATTTGCCGAGTATTACAAGCAGGAGTACAAGGTCGCCGGGCAGACGCCGCCGACAGTGTATGCATTCAGCAAGAATTTCACCAAAGTGACGCATTGACGCCGGGCGACTGCGCCGGCCGAGTGTGGGCCTAAGGTTGACAGGGGATGCGGTCGGGCTTTTCGGGTCTGGCCTTTTGGAGGACAAAAATGGTCGGGCGGTCGTGAATGACTGCAGACGCCGCCGTTTCGGGCTTGGCTGTCCGGCAGGACATCGGTGCGCCGGGCGACCAGGCCTGTTTTTTGCCTTTGGCCTGACGGTTGCCAGGGTGACTTCGGAAAAAGTCGCCGGCCGGTGGGAGCCATTCCGGAAGTGAGACCGGGGGCGCGGGGCTTTGTCCGGGAGCCGGCCAGGCGACCCGGGGCATCGGACCATTTGGCAGGAAGAGATCAACACAAACTCGATGGAAAAGCGAAAAAGGAGTTCCCGTGGGAAAGAAAGTGCAATTTACCTTGATTGAGCTTTTGGTGGTCATCGCGATCATCGCGATTTTGGCGGCGATGCTGCTGCCGGCGTTGAGCAAGGCCCGGGAGAAGGCCAGGTCCATTGCCTGCGTCAACAACCTGAAGCAGACGATGATGGGCGTGATGCTGTACGGCAACGACTACAACGAGACGGTGATCTGTGACGTCAACTCGTCCTCCAACTGGGTGGGGAGTCTGACCAGCTACTACAACGCCAATTCCAGTTATCTGTCCAGCACCAGGCCGGACGAGGCGGTCTGTCCGGGGCGCGTGCCGTTCAAGTACAGGACGACGTATCAGACACTGGGCTGCCGGCGCACGGCGGTGCCGGCCGGATATTACAAGCTCCAGCGCACCACCTGGAGCACGGACGCGTACAATGACGGCTTTGTCTTTTTCCATAAAGTCAAAGAGGCGTCGTCCTTTCCCTGGCTGGGCGATTCCTACGGCATTCCCGGGAGCAATTCTTCGTTGACCGAAGCCAACGGTTTCCAGTGGGCGCCACCGGCGGTGACCTCTTCCGGCGACCGCATGTTCTGGATCGGCGCGCATGGCGACAGTTCGAATTTCGCGTTTGCGGACGGCCATGCCGAGGCGATCAACAGCACGGCCAAGTTCGCCGATTACTTCAAGCAGGAGTACAGGGCTGCCGGGGTGACCGTGCCGACCGTCTACCTGTTCAACAAGAACTACACCAAGGTCTCGCATTGATGAGTTGGCGGAGGCGCGTCGTGGTCGTTTTTTGAACCACCGATGGACACGGATGGACACGGATAAAACTTGAGGTGGGCATAGAGCCAACCGGTTACGGCCAATTTCAGTGTATTGGCAATCCGGGATGAGCTGGCAGGAAGTCCCGTGAGCTTCACGATGTTTGATGCGCTGGTCTCTATGTGATGCTCGAAACGCACAACGCCCGGAGGGTTTGGTACTCTCCGGGCGTTGTGCGTTTGAGAATGCAATGGGGGTGATTTTTTTTGTTGTTGTTGGGGGCGTTGTTGGACGGTTTTGGCCGACTTTTCAGGCGATTCGTTCCAAGGCGTCCATGATGGCCCGGCAGCTGTTCAGGTGGCGGAACGGCGGCATGTCCTCGGTGACCCCCATGAGGATGCCGGCATGGTCGGGGACGGAACGGAACATCTCTTCGGTCAGGGCGATGATTTCGGCGTCGTTTTTCAGGTGCAGGGAGGACGGGAAGTTGAGCCAGATGACTTTGTTCGGCCAGAGTCTGCGGGCTTCGGCCAGGGACAGGTCCGTGTCGGGCGCGGGTGTGAAGGCCTCGATGTAGTCCAGGTCGCTGGCGGCGACATCGGCGGCGATCAGTCTGTTGTTGCCGTCCAGGTGGGTGCCGAGCTTCTTGCCTTTGGCGTGGAAGATTTCCGCCACCTCGTTGTAGCAGGGGATGTAGTATTGCCGGAACGCGTCAAGGCCGATGACTTCCACGGTCACGTTGCCGCCATAGTTGGCGTGTGAGGCCGGCGAGTCGGCGATGAGGGCGGCGACCTGCAGGCGTTTGGCGCGGATGACCGCGGCGATGTTGAGAATTTCATCGCGGTGGTCCATCCACTCGTAGCAGAAGGTCTGCATGTCCATGAAGCTGCCGGAGACGAAGCACTGCAGGGGTTCCAGGCCGAGGCCGACCCGGAAGATGGAGTCGCCGTCGTCTTCCGCCTCGGCCTGAAGGAAGCGTTCGTAGCAGGGGCGGTACTGCTCGTCCTCGACGATGAATTGGATGACCTTGTAGTCGTCCGGGGTCTTGAACATTTTTTCATGCATCCAGGAGGTGAAGCCGGCCGGTTCGGTGACGGTCTGGACCGAGCCGACCGGGGTTTCGTACACGGTGGTGACCAGGGTTTTGCCGGTTTCTGAGGATGTTGACTGACGGATTTTCACGTTGGGCGAGACGGTGCTGACGACCGGCACCCGTCGTTCGACCGGGCAGAGTCCACGATTGCGCAAATCACGTTCCAGGCGGCATCGCGGCAGCTTGCTTGCGTAGATGGTGAAGGGGATTTTACCGGAGAATCCGCCGTGGAGAGCCGTTTCAACGGCCTGGCGAGGTGTCATCATGTTTTGGTCTCGTGTTGGGAGGTGCTGGTTCAGAAGATGTTGGTCACGGCCGTTTCAGCCGCGCGTCTTCGCCAGCCATGCTTCCGAGGTGTGGGCTGATGCTGTTTATGCGGCCGTAATCGGTTTTGTTGGCGTGTTGGGCGGCGGGGTGGTTGCGGCCGCCGGGAACGGTTCCAACGGCTTACTGTTTCAGGAGGATGGCGTGTGCGGGCGAGGGGGTGAGCAGGGCGGGGACGCCAAAGGCCTGCAGGTAGAAGTCTTCGAGGACGCCAGAGCCGGGTTTTTCGGGGATGACGGTCCACAGTCCGCCGGCCTTGGCCTGCGCATCGGTGGCGTCGAACTGCTCGGCGCTGAAGATGTCGTCCTGAGTCCAGACGGCGTTGCCGGCCGGATCGCGCAGGGTGATTTTCACGCCTTCGCGGCCGGCGCCCCAGAATTTCAGGGCGAAGGCGGCCGAGTTCGGTGGCACGGCAATGATGAAGGGCTGATTGGAACAGAAGAGGTTCAGACCGCGTTCCGGGACGACCAGGGCCGCTGGCCGGTTGCAGGCGGTCATGATGGTGTAATTGCGCTTCAAGTCCGGGAAATCAAGGGTATAGATGCCGGTTTCCGGGGCTTTCTCGACGGCAAAGTGCTGTTCGGCGTCAGGAACCAGGTGGCCAAGTTCCAGGGTGCGCCCGGACGGTGTGCGCAGGACGCAAGGCACCTTTGGTGGCTGCGCCCGGGGCACCAGCCCGAGAATGATGGTGAAGGCCAGGGGATGCCCGGCGACGCCATGCAGCAGGTACGTTGCGGCATTACGGGCCTTGATGTGTGACACGGTCGCATCGGCATTCGTGTCGCCAGGAATCAGTTTTGTCGGTTCGGGCATGATTCGGGGGACTGACCGGAAGGTTCGCACCGGGAAGTTGGTTTTCAGCCAGTCTTCGGTCAGGGCGACGGTGGTTTGGCGGCCGTCCTGGAGCATGGTCAGTTCGCCGGAGACATTGGCCAGTCCGAACGGGGTGGGGGAGTGTTCGGCCAGGGCAATCGGGAGGCGCGGTCGGTCATCGACGATGACGAGGTTGCGGACGTGCAGGCCACCGAGGGGTTCGGCCGGGTCGTCGCCCTTGGTGCGGAAGGCGATCGGGGCGGTTCCCGGCGTGTCATCGGGGGCGCAATGGACGAAGCGCGAATCACGGACGGTGATCTTCAGGCCGCTGCGGCCGGCATTGCCGGCAATGGCCAGGCCGGCGCCGCGGGCGTTTTCCACGGTGCAGTTGACGATGTCGACCGTGCCGGTGACCGACTGGCCGGGGGTGTTCTGGGCGATGACGATGAAGCCATTGCTCAGATCGTTTTCGGAACGGCAGTTTTCGAAGCGGACCGACACGGGCGGGGTTTGGGCGCGGTGCTGGTGCAGGCTGACAATGAAGCCGCCGCCGGCGTTGTTGGTGGCGAGCACGTTGCGCAGGACGCAGTTCTGGATCGGTTCGGAGAAATGGTTGGGTTCGAAGTCGATGCCGGCCTTGGGCGGTGTGCCGGCGGTGTCCTTGAGGACACAGTCTTCGATGAGCAGGTTGATGGCATTGATGACGCTGATGCCCTGGCGGTTGTTGTTGACGCAGACGACGTTTTTGATGGTGACGTCGGTGTTGAATTTGCCGCGGGTTCTGGTTCCCAGGTAGATGCCGTCGCCGCCGCTGTCGGCGATGGTGAGGTTGGAGATGGAGACCTTGTTGACGCTGCGCAGGTTGATGCCGTGCCGCCATTCGGCTTTCTGGTACGGCTCGGCATGATAGTCGGCAAGGTGCATGCGGAGCAGGGCGCCCTTGCCCTGGGCCGTGATGACGATGTTGCTCTGGTCGTCGGCGGTCAGCAGGGCGTCCCGCACTCCCAGGAATTCGCCGCGTTTGGCTTCGATGATGGTGTCTTCCTGGAGGATGATGGTTTGGTTGCTGGCCAGGAACAGCGGGCGGACGATCCAGGGCGAGGCCATTTTGTCGATGACCAAGGTGGGGACGCCGGAATCAATGGCGGCCTGGAGGGCGTCGGTGGCGTCTTCGGGGTCGAATCCCCACCAGGAGGCGCGCGCCTCGGCCAGGGTGCGTGCCGTGACTTGGGCGACGAGGTCAGGTCGTGCGGTTTGGGCCCGGGCCAGGCCGAGCATCGCCAGGGCGGTCATGAGGCAGGCGGTCAGACGAATGCGCAACATGGTGATCCTCCTGTGATTGGGGGTGGGTGGCTTCCTCGGCCGATTCCGGACAGGACACCGTGCCTGATTGTCACTCGGTGAATAATATACTCCAATTCGGCCAGTCTGCCGAAACACGATGCATGAAGGCGTGGCCGGAGGTAACCGGTCACCCATTGAACATTGCGCCCTGGCATGGTGTCGTCATCCTTGTACGATGCCCGGCAAATGAGGTTGTACTACAAC
>CAYOUR010000232.1:0-5874 GCA_964407145.1 uncultured Lentisphaeraceae bacterium
CTACGTTTGGATTGCAACCGCCAGGCAAAAGACCGATGGCGCTTCTGTCGCCCTTCCAGGGCTACACCTCAAAAATACTCCTCCTTTCCTGGGGCTGCGCGGCCCTCCAGGCCGCTTGCCCCAGGCTGTGCTCCCGCGGCCCCTCCGGGGCCTTTGCCGCTGCGCGGCTGCAGTATCCCATGCGATTCACGGGACCGCCGCTGTCCGCTGTCAAAGCATGACGGACGCCCTTTCCAGCCGTAATCGGTCACCCATTGATCATGACGGTCAACGTGCGAACGGTGGTGACAGGCGCTTGATTTCAGGCTGCCGTAGGTAGTCCAGCCTTCAGGCTGCCGTATGATTGGTAGTCCAGCCTCATTTGCCGGGCATCGTGCCAGGACGACAACACCATACCATGGCGCAATTCTCAATCGGTGACCGATTACACATTATTTCTGCCTGGGGCGATTCATGCTCTTGTTTTCATGTCAGGTGCTGTATATTAACCCGTATCACGATTCAATCGCCGGAACCAGCGCCCGCGCCCTCCTGCCACAGCAACCAGTCCTTTAAGCCCGCCCCCTGAATGCCAACACCAGAGCGAGAGCCTTTTTCCGGACAAGCCGGCGAAACCACTGCCGGATTAGCAGGGTCTCATGAACTCGGCAGCCCCAGGCAGGGACAGACCAATAATGGTTGTGAAAACCCCTGACACGGGACTGCTGGCATGGAATCAGGCAACCAACAGCAACAAGGAGGTTTGACATGAAAACTGCTCTGTGTGGACTCATGGTTCTAGCCTTTGCCGCGGCTTCGGCGTCAGCCCAAGCCCAGGCCGCCGCCGGCAATGACGCCACCGCGGCCAAAACCGCAGTCACGGCCGACGTGCCGGACATCACGGTAGCCGACTTGAAAAAGGCCATGGCCGACCAGGCCGTGACGCTCCTTGACTGCAACGGCAGCGCCTCCTACGCCAAAGGCCATCTGCCCGGCGCCATTGACTTTGATGCCGCCAAGGCCAACCTGGCCAAGCTGCTCCCCGCCGACAAGGACACCTTGATCGTGGCCTATTGCGGCGGCCCCAAGTGCCTCGCCTACAAAGCCGGCGTGCAAGCCGCCCAGCAACTCGGCTACACGAATGTCAAGCATTTCTCTGGCGGCCTGTCCGGCTGGAAGGGCGCCGGGGAAAACCTCGAAACGAAGTAGGTCATCGGTTGAATGAGCAGGGCCGCGACGCCGTGAAAAGCGCCGCGGCCCAACTGTCACGGCCAGGCCAGGCCAGGCCAGGCCAGGCCAACCACAATCGGCGCAGCGACCCCGCCGGGTCCTGTTTGTCAAGCTGACGGCTAAGGCTTGATAAAACATCCCCCCGGCAGCCCCGGCGCGAGTCGCCGCCACGACCAGGAGGATGAACGCATGAAGGTTTTTTTGGCAGCCGTCCTGTTCCTGTCCAGCACGATGTCCGGCCTGGCGGCCGGGAAAACCGTGAACGCGAGCCAGTTCGGGTACCAGCGCGACGATGCCACCAAGTGCCTGCAGGCTGCGCTGGATTCAGACGCCGACACCGTCATCATCGACCAGGTCGGCTCGGAATGGCTGGCCGGCCGTCTCCGCATCAACCGCGACAATCTGACCCTTGTCCTGGCCGAGGGCGTCACCCTGCGGGCGCTGCCCGGAGCCTTCCCCAACCGAACGGACTCCTTCATCTTTGCCAGCGGACGCAGCAACATCGCCTTCATCGGCCAGAAAGGCTCCTTGCTGACCATGAACAAGGAGGAATATCGCCAGATCGACGCCCGCTTCCAGGGCGGCCACCGGCATGCCTTCGGACTGTCAAACAATGACGGCGTCACCTTCCGCGGCATGACGATCACCTCCTCCGGCGGCGACGGCATCTATGTCGGGCATGGCAACCGCAACGTCGTCATCGAAGACACCTCCTGCCTGAACCACGCCCGCCAGGGCATCAGCGTCATCTCCTGCGAAAACCTGCTGATCAAAAACTGCCATTTCGACAACACCAACGGCACGCCGCCCCAGGCCGGCATCGACTTCGAACCCAACCGCAATGACGAATGCCTGGTCAACTGCGTCGTGGAGGACTCCACCTTCAACAACAACGCCGGCAGCGGTTTCACCGCCTACCTGCCCAACCTCAGCGGCAGCTCGAAGCCGGTGACGATAACCGTCCGCAACTGCACCTTCATCGGCAACAACAGCGGCGTCATGATCACCCCCAAACGGAAGGCCGCCAATCTCCTGCAAGGCGCCATCGTCTTTGAAAACTGCCGCATCGGCCAGTCCGAAACCGTCAACATGAGGGTCTCGGATGTCGGCGAAGGCTTTTCCTTCGCCATGTCAGACTGCGTCATCGACAATACCGGCAATGAGCATCCGGCCCTGACCTTTGCCTCGGGGTCAATCATGTCACCCGACCTCGGCAATATCAAAGTGAAGAACCTGCAGGTGACTGACGACCAGGCTGACCGTCCGCCGGTCCGCTTCCAGGCGCTGTTCGGCAGCGGCGTCACCAGCGACGTCGAAGTCGAAGTCAGCCGGAATGGCGACAAGTTCGACATGCAGCCGGTCCTGGCGACCTTGTCGCCGTCGCGGCGCGAGAAGATCGAGCTGACAACGGAGACGGCCGAGGGCCTGGTGGCGCCGACCGTCACCGGCGACGTGCTCAACCCCAAGGTGCCGACCCTCAATCTGCGCGGCTCCTACACGATGCTGCTGCTGGCCCGGAAGGGCGACCAGTTCTCGCTATGGGTCAAGGGCGAACCCGTGGTTCCAGGCCGACAACCGGCCAAGATGACCTGCCGCCTCGAAAACCCGAAACGCCAGATCATCGAAACCGTCGAGATGATGACCGACGGCTCGGAGAAAACGATCTCAGTGACGGCCGAGATGGACGGCATGTACCGGTTTCTGATTTCAACGGCCGGCCAGCGGGCATCAGTCTGGAGCGACCATCCCGGCCAAGGCCTGCTCGCACAGCCGGAATTGTCGCTGATCAGCCCCAAAGCCCGTTTGTACTTCGAAGTCCCGGCCGGAGTGCACGACTCCATGGTGGTGCTCAGCGGCGAGAACGCCGTGGAGAGAATCCAGGCGGTGTCGCTGCTTGATGCCGCCGGAAACGCCGTCCAGACCGAAAAGGACACGGAAGCCGCCATCCTGCGCATCCGCCGACCGGCCAACGCCCCGGCGGAAGTGTGGTGCCTGGACATCGGCGGCACCGTCGAAGACTGCCATGTCCTCTTGGGAAAAGGCCTGAAACCGGTCCTGGCGACCTCCCCGCACCTGCTCCTGCGAGCCAATTGAACCCAGCTGACAAGCTCACCACCGCGCGCGGACCCGGCGCCGGCAAACAAAAACACCCACCGCAGGCAAAGCCGTGCCCATCACCCGTGAAAAACAACATCCGGGGGCTTCCGGGGGCTTCCGGGGTTCAAGAGAAAATGATTTTTTCACGGAAGTCATGCCGCGGCAGCCCGCGGAGGCAGGAGACGGCGCCGGCCGTGCTCAATCGTCATCTTTCAGCATCAGGGCGATGGTGTAGCGGGCGTTCATTTCGAAGGCCTTTTCCGGCTGGTAGCTGCGGGCCAGGTCGGTATAGAACCATTCCTTGAGTAGAGGCAGCATTTCGTCCTCCCCTTTCCCCTGGTCCCGCGCCGCCCGCAGCCGGCGGCGCGTCTCACGCAGCCAGAATTCGGCATCCGCCAGGAATTGCTGACAGGCCGTGCCGCTGATCAAGCCATGATGCGGCAGCAGCAGATGCTCGACCGCCAGGCCCTTGACTCTGGCGATGGCGCAAAGGGTGTTGCCGTAGTCGACCAGGCAGCAGGGCATCACCAGGCCTGGACCGGAAGGCACACCGAGAGTCTCGCACCCCAGCAGCAACCGGGCCGACGCGTCGTAGAAGGCGATGGAGCAGCGGGTGTGTCCGGGCAGCTCCAGAACTCGCAGCTGCAGGTCCCCCATGTCGACCAGGTCGCCCTCCCCGACCATCCGGTCGACGGTCAGCTCCGACAGCAGGTCTTCATATTCGGTCAGGCCATGTTCACGAGCCGCATGAGTGTTCATTTCCCGGATGACGGCGCGGGCTGATTCGCGGGCCAGAATGCCGGCGGCATAGTGGCTGGCGACGACCTGCGCCGTTGGCCAGCGCTGACGGCAGTACGCACTGCCCGAGGCATGGTCGTAATGTGAATGCGTCAGCAGGACGTAATCTAATGGCCGGTCACCCAGCCGGTCGGCCACGACCTGCAGCATGGCCGGCGCCGCAAAGGCGAAACCGGTGTCGATCAGGGCGGCATGCGTGGGCGTGGTCAACAGAAAGGCGTCGCTGCCCGGCATTGTCCCAACAGATGCTATCGTGTACATGGTGACTGCTTTTCCGACCTGGTTCGCGGTTGTCAGGACTGAGGCGCCATCCCGGAAGCCGGCTGACGTCGATAGTATTGCGCGCCGAAGTGACGGATGCCGAAATCGTCGATGACCATGCCGCCCGCCTTGAGGCGGCGGCCTGATTCACGGATGCGATGGAAAGCCTGACGCAGGCTGTTGTCTCGCGGGTAGCCGCTCCAATCAGAATCCGACCGCCCGAAGACGAACTGCAGCCCTTCCAAACCGGAGGACGGAAAGGGGAACAAGTACAGTTCCCGCATAAGCCTGGACAGGTTTGACTCCGGCAGTTCAGCCTCGAAGTCTGGATTGAAAATCCAGGAGAAGCAGCTGATGGCCGGGATGTCGCGGTGAAAATATTCCCGGAAAAAGGCTTTGGCCTGGCGAAAGGACTCAGCGCACAGGTCCGGCGTCATGCCGCCGCCGCCCGGGATATGCAGCCCGGGCACCAGGTCCCAAGGCGCGAACAGAGGCGCGTACCGCTTCAGGTCAAGTTCAATGGTCTGGTCAACCAAGGCGAAGCCCCGCGGGTCAATCGGGGTGCCCTTGACCTGGCCGGTGCTGTTTTCCAGACGGGTCACCAGACGGGCGTCGGCGGGGTCTTCATCGCGCCACTGAATCAGCCCGTCGCCGCGCAACCGCCAATCGGGCCGGCAGAGCGCAACGACGTGGCCGGTCATCTGATCGCGGTACACCGCCGGCAGGGACGTCAGCGGCTCCTGCAGCATGTATTCGAACCGGCCGATGCGGAACAGCTTGCCGCGCACATAAAAACGAATCCAGTTCAGCTTGGTGGGCGCCAGACCGAAGACGCCGTTGTGGCCGGAGCGGTATTCATCAATGGCGCCATCGAAATACTGCAGGCAGTCATCGGCGTAGGACGCCGGAACCCCGAGCCGGCGGTACGCCTCCAGCCAAAGTGGATACGCACTCAGGGCGATCAGGCAGTTGACCAGGCCACCCTGCTCACCGAGCAAAGTCTCCGCCTTGGGCAATGGCGACGTGTACCCGGGAATGTCCTCCTGGCCGGAATACCACAGATAATGAATCAGGTGGCAGAACCTCTGCAGGCGTTCGTCCGAACGAAGTTGCGTCGACACCGGCGCCAGGAGTTTTTTCAGCTGCTGGCCATGCCGGCGCAACTTGTCCAGCAGCGGCTCGTAGACTTCCGGCTGCACGAAATCAGGGCAGCCTTGAAACTGCGCCATGGCGGCATCAAAATGATGTTCAACCAAAAACTGCTTTTCGGCGGCGTTGAGCATGAAGGTGGCCGCGAAATCGTCCAAAGTCATGTCCGGCTCCTGTTGGTCCTGGTGAAGTGCTGCCTGCGGTCGGCGCTTTGCGGCAGATGGTCGCCTGCAGGCGCCGGCCATGGACTGATGCTATAATCTACATGGCGGCCGCCAGCCTGCAAGCAGGTTGACGGCAATGCCGCGTAACCGGTCACCCATTGAGAATTGCGCCATGGTATGGTGCCGTCGTCCTTGC
>CAYOUR010000233.1:0-1269 GCA_964407145.1 uncultured Lentisphaeraceae bacterium
TTTTCGCGTGGCTTCTAGAAATCAAGCCCACCCACCCAAGAGGGGGCCACCATCCGAATTTGCCGCGCGCGCGAGCGTGTGCGTGTCGAGTCGAGAATGGCTTGGGGTTTTGTTGGCTCACGCCTTGACCGTTTCCAAAAGCCCTCAATCGGTGACCGATTCCGTTTTCGGACAGGCCTTCGCGTCACACGCTGTCATTTGGCAGCCGGTCGGCCGGCAAATCGTCATCTATCCGGGCCGTCCCTTGTGTTTCGTGGCCTGTGGATGTATAGTTTTTCCGTGGCAACCCAATTGCCGGCGTGCCGTGCTTGGACCGCAGTCGGCTGTGTTCTCATCACCCATCCCAGAGGACGAACCATGAAAAAAATCCTTTTCGGCGCAGGCCTGACGATGTTGCTGCTGGCCGTCGCCACCGCCCAGAACGCCCCTGACCTGCTCATCAATGACGCCTACAGAATCGTCACTGCGGCCCAGCCGATTCCAGCGGAAGAATTCGCGGCGTCCGAACTCAAGGCCTACCTGGACAAAGTCACCGGCGCCTCCTTCGAAATCGTCTCCGAAGCCGAGCATGACGGCTCACCGGCAATCCACCTGGGGCAGACCGCCCTGGCCGCAGCCCAGCGCGCCGGCGATTACGCCCCGGAGGAGTACCACCTCAAGGCCACCGGCGGAAACGCCATCATCACCGGCGGACGCCCGCGCGGCGTCCTGTTCGGCGCGTATGAGTTCCTGGAGCGCTTTGCTGGCGTCCGCTTCCTCAGCATCAATTTCGAACACATCCCCAGCCTGGGCGCCATCACCGTTCCCGGCAACCTTGACGTGCGGCACGTCCCGGCCTTCATCTACCGCGACATCTATCCCGGACACGCCGAAATCCCGGCGCTCTATCGCCGTAAAGTCCGGCAAAACAGCGGTGGCGGCATGCCGCAATTCGGCTTCAGCGAAAGCTACGGCGCCCCGCGTGGCGTCCATTCCATGCACATCTACTCCGCCGACTTCCCCAAGGAAATCTCCTGGATGAACAAAAACGGCACCCGGCAGGTCGTCAGCACGCCGCACGCCGGCTCCATCTGCTTCTCCCAGCCTGAAGTCCTGGACCGCTTTGCCGCCAAGGTGAAGGACTACGTCAGCAAAGACCGTACCCGCTGCGACGAATCCGGCGCCCCCTGGCCGGTGTTCTATGTCGTCGACATGAACGACTGCAATGTGGAATGCTTCTGCCCGCAATGCCAGGAAGTCGTCCAGGAGCACGACGTGTCCGGGCTGGTG
>CAYOUR010000233.1:1279-5833 GCA_964407145.1 uncultured Lentisphaeraceae bacterium
AGCTGTGGGACCGCGTCAGCGGCGACTACCCCGAGATTTATCTGATGATGTTCGCGTATCACGACTCCACGACCCCGCCGCCCAGCGGCCTGAAGCCCAAGGGCAACGTCATCGTCCGCCTGGCCTACATGGACCATGAGTTCGCCGGCTCCGGCAAAGTCAAGCGCGATGTCCTGCTGCCGCTGTCCCACCCCAACAACAAGCCCTATGACGACGCCATGACCGCCTGGTACGCCTGCGCCGACCACATCGCGATCTGGGACTACTGGAAGCTGTTCCGCTGCGGCTACCAGACACCGGTCCACAACCTGGCGGCCATTCCGGGCCTGGTGCGGCGCTACCGCGACATCAACGCCAAGCATTTCTTCGTCGAAATGGAGCTGGGCACGACCGTCCCCCTGACCTTCTTTGACCTGCGCTATTACCTCGGGGCCAAGATGATGGACAACCCTGACCTCGACCCCGACCAGCTGACCGCCGAATACATGACGCTGTTCTACGGCCCGGCCGCGCCCTTCATGCGGGAATTCAAGGCGTACACGGAAAAACGCATGCTGGAGATGGACCAGCCGATCGGCAGCGTCTCCCCGGACCAGCGTTCCTTTCTGGACACCGAGTTCTTCACCACCCTGTATGCCCTGCTCGATCAGGCGGAAAAAGCCGCCGCCGGCAATCAGCCCGTGCTCGACAACATCACCCAGGAACGGCTGGTCGTCGACCATGGCTGCCTGTATCTGGCCAAGAAACGGGACATTCTGCCCGGACTGGACAAAAAGCTGCTCCGCGAACGCATCGCCGCCAATGCCGACCGCTTCGGCGGCAAGTACTTCCCCAAGACCTGGGCCCGCGAGCGCGGCCCCGCCCTGGAATTCCTCTGCGACGACATGGATCTCCCGGAAAAGGGCGACGTCATCAGCGCCCGGCCCATTGACGACCTGGACTTTGCCGGACACGCTATCGTCGAACTCGGCGCCGCCGAACTCGACGGCGGTTTCCTGGCCGAGGACCCGGACGCGTTCGGCGGCAAGGCCAAGGTGAAGGACAGCGACGGCAAGGCCGACTACCACACCAAGCCGTTCACCTACGGCATCTACGACTGGAAATTCAAAAAGCACCTGTCGACGGCGACCCTGGCGAAGGAGACCACGCCCCAGGATGAAAAATACCACTGGTACTATGCCGGCCGGACTCGCGTCTACTCCGCCCAGACGCGCCTCTGGACGCACTGGTCCTGGACCATGAATTTCACCCTTCGCAAGGCCATGCAGAACCAGGACTACAAGCAGCTCTACGACGTCTACATGTCCGCCAAACTGCAGGGACCATCCTACGTGGCCAATTCCCGGCAACCGGACGAGGTGCGCGTCGACCGCGTCATCCTCATCAAGGTCAACCCCAACGACCCGCCGCTGAAAAAATAGGCGCGCCGGGAATCCGCGTGGAGCAAAAAGTCTGTCTGTGAAAACGGTAATGTACGAAATCTTGGGTCATGTGCAAAATGTGGTGAAGGAAGGCGATCATCCACAGCGGACACCGGAATCATAGCCATCCCTGAGACCAAACCTCTTGAGTTTAGGATTCGGTTTAACTTTTTTGCGGTTGCCGTAATCCGATGGGTTATTCGTGCCATTGTCTCATCCACCGTCCCATAAGTCTGAATATGTCCTGTAAGTCCCATGTTTCCAGCCAGAGTTACGCACAAGTGAAGAGCATTGGCCGTATCCCTCTGGCGGCAGTCTGAAGCCTGGACGACGTACGGCAGCCTGAAGGCGGAACGACATACGCTCATCACCACATTTCGCACATTACCCACAATTCCCAGGCGCTTCAGAGTCTGCCCTTTTTCATGGTCTGAAGCGTCTCTTCCCTGAATCATCATCGGTGTCCAGCGGTGGTTCTGTCGTGAAAACCGGGTGCCTGGTCACGTCAGGCTGGGCTGCTTTCCGGGCGCCAGTGCCTTGGCCATTAGGCGTCGGCAGCATGAAGCGCGGCGAGTTCTCGCCCCTCGACCATCAGGGGGCGTGTTCACCGCCTGGCGGCCTGTTCAATGGCCTTGGCGAGGCGGTAACGCGCATCCTGCAGTTCGCGGTTGGTCCTGACGGTGAAGTCGACATTACCGTCGGGGTGCAGCACCGGGAAGGCGGCCTGCAGCTCTTCAGGCAGGTTCGTCTGGCCGCTGACCTGCCGGTAGATGGCCATGTAGTCGTAGTCATCCAGACCTTCGCGGGTCAGGGTCATGCGCAGCGACGGCCGGGGATTGCCGATCGTATCAGGATACATCCAGACGTGGTTGGCGTAAATGTTGTAGAACACACCGGGGTTCTGGCCGACATACGGCTTCGTGTAGGCATTGATCTCCGAATACAGATAGCCCTCGATGGCGTACTTGTCAGCCAGCCAGTAGTATTGCCGCAGGTGTGATGCCGGGATGTTCATGTTCCCCATGCCGATGCCGTTGTAGCACCAGGCCCGCTTGTCCTTGGTTTCCTGATTGAAACGCAACGCAGCCAACGTCGCATAGCCTGACAGCCAGACGTCGATGTTTCCGGTCAGCTCCCGGGCGGCATGGTCAATGAACACTCCCAGCTGGATTTCCGGCACGGCCGACCGGGCCAGCCGGCAGGCCGTGTTGATGTCGTCATAAACCGTGCTGTACGGTTCATCCCAGATGATGAACAGCGCCTTGTCCAGAATGCCGAGCTCGCGGTAATGCTCGTGTGTCTGCCGAATCAGCTGCGGAAAAAAGGCATTGAAAAGCTCGTCGCCGACCTGGATGTCCCGACCGAAGAATTTGGCGAAATTGCCATAGAAGGCGCCATGCGAGCCAAGCTGGAACGTACTGTCCTGGAAGACGGTGAATTGGTCGACTTCGAAATACTGTTTGGCCTGGACGTCGAAGTCAGCCCACTCCATGGTGAGCGTCCTGGTCGCGTCATCCCAGCTCTTCTTGGCGCCGGCCCGCATCAGCCGCGGGCTGAAGCGGTATTTTTTGGCCAGTTCCTGCTGAGCATCGTATTCCTTTTTCAGATCGGCAGCCTTATGCCCGGCGTAGTGGTTGCCGATGAAACCACCCTTGAGGCAGTACGCCGTCTTGAAAAAGGGCCGCTCGGGCATGGAAAAATGGAACACTTCCAGCTCCAGGGGAATCGGCGCCACGGCCGCGCCGTTGACCAGCAAAGCCAGTTCGCCGCGGTACATCCCCGGCACGGCGTCCGCCGGAACCGCGACCTCGACCTGCACAAAATGGTGCCGCGACGCCTGGGGCCGAAACTCCGGCCAGAGAATGTCGCAGAAACTCTCTTCACGGATGTTGCGGACAAATCCCAGATGGGACACCGCCAGCCGGTCAGCGGCCAGGACCTGGCCGCCTGGACCGCGCAACTCGCTCGGGAGGACGCTCAGCGCCGACAGCGGCGCCGCCGCCGTCACCGCAAAATGCACGGCCTCGGCTTCACCGCGCGCCGCGGCCATGGACAACGCCGGCGCCGTGCCCACCACCGGCGGCAGCGGCGCATCCAGGCCATACCGCTCGCCATACGTGTTCCAGACCTGCAATCCGTCCGGGCGCGGAATCAGCAGGGCCTCCGGCTGCATCAGCTGGCGCGGACGGAGACTGCCGTAACGGATGAAATTCAACTTCGGCGTCATAACCCCCAGAGGCCGGCCGCGGTCAAGCAGCTGCTCCGGCCGGATAGGCTCCATGCCCTCAGCCGAAATCAACACCCTCAGACTGACGACACCGGCAAAGACAAAGCGTTCCAGCGGCTCGCGGCGCATGACCACGTAGATGATTTCGCCGGCTGTTTCGACGAGATAGTCGTCGACATACAGGCCCAGGCCGAGGTTCTTGCGGTCGTTCCACTGCATGACTCCCATGCTGCGTTGCGCCATGTTGACATTGGCCTGCAGGTCCCAGCCGGTCTGTCCGCCCTCGAAGGTCCTGCCGGTAGCCAAATCGCCATCGGTATTCGAGTACAGTGACACCAGGAAACGCGGCTTCTCCAACATCTCGGCCAGGCCATTCAGTTGAATGGCATACACAATGCGCTCATCATCAAGATGAAAGCCCATGGCTGACACCTGGAATTTCCCGGCCGACGCGTCTTGCCAAAGCACCGGCACCGCAATTTCCTCGGCCCACACCGCGCTCAGTGCCGCGGTCACGCCCAGGCTGACGGCCAGCCACAACACCCTCTTGAGGTTCCGCATCTTCCATTCTCCTGCTTGCACTCATGTTTTCCTGGTCATTTGCGCCAGCGTCCGGCCGGCATCTTAAAGACACCACTTAACGTACGCCGCCGACACGAGCAATGCAATCACCACAAATAAGCATTATTTTGTGAAAAAACAGCACTTTATCATTTTCCACAAAATCACGCCACCGCCACCGCTTCTGCCTCTGGGACGTATGGGACCAATACTCCGTGCTTAAGGGTTCGGTTTGGCTTTGGGCGACTTCAATAAACCAATAGCATATTCGTCCCATTGTCCTATTTCATCGTCCCATACGTCCCATACGTCCCATACGTCCCATACGTCCCATACGTCCCATAC
>CAYOUR010000234.1:0-5789 GCA_964407145.1 uncultured Lentisphaeraceae bacterium
CATACGTCGGCGTTTGCGGCCGCTATTCTGATCGCGGCCCCGCCGGTCGGCGCCAGGATGGTCAGGCCGCTGATCGTGACGGTTGTGGTGTCCTCACCGGCAATGATGACTTCTCCAAGCAAGACGGCTTCCGGGCTCGGGGGCGCTTGCGGGTTCGGCTCCGGCTGCCGTTCTGGGGGCGCTTGCGGGTCCGGATTCAGCGGCGGAGTGTCCTGGCCGCCGGTGATGGTGACGTTCTTGTCGATGAACCATCCTTGGGCCGGGGCCAGGTATTCGCCAGGTTCAACCAGCACTTTGCCGTTCGGGGCAACGGCGGCCAGGGCTTCTTCGAGGCTGGCGAAGAGGTCCACTCCCCAGCCGGACGCTTCACTGCCGGCGGCGGAGTCATCCTGGGCCGCGCCGCGAATCGGCCGGGTGGAGGGTCTTGGAGCGACGGTGACGCGGAGCGGTATCACCCTTACGTTGCACATGCCGCGGTCGATGATGCCGGCATCATCCACGTACAGCCATTCCCTCGACCAGGTTCCCGCCGGCAACCGTTCGTCCGGCGTCGCCCAGGTCAGGATGGCGGCCTGGTGGCCGCGAGTGGCGGTGTCATTGAAGCCCATCACGCCGCGCAGGGTTGAACAGGACAACGGCTCGCCGACATAGATTGAGGTGGCGTAGACGACTCGTGGCTCAGGCGTTGGCAGAATGGTGAAGGTGCCTTCGACAAAGTGCAGGATGCAATCGGCCGTGGACACTTTAAACGTGCCCAGCATCATTCGGTAGGTTCCTGGAGTTTCGCCGGCTTCGCGCATCATGATGCCGGCGAAAAACGCGTTTCCGGCCAGGGAGCCGTCGATGATGGTATAGGTGTAGACCGGGTCGGTGTGGTTCATGATTTTGCTCATGTCGTCGGCCTGGACGGTCAGATGGCGGTGTCGAATGGTCAAGGTGCCAGGAACGAATTCGACGTCATAATGGGACGGGAAGCGCAGGCTGCCCATGGAGATTGGGTACACGCCGACATGGCCGGTGTTGACGCAGGACACGTTTCCGCTCGGGGTGTCGCCTGGCAGCAGGGCGCCTTCGGTGATTTCATACTTGAAGCCGGTGCCGTCGCCGATCATGTCTCCCCAGATGATGTCGTAGGATTGGGCGACGACCTTGAGCCGGATACGGTGCACGGTCACGGAGACGGCCAGCTTCACCGGGTCGAGCCAAGTCAGCGGTTCCGGGAGAAACTGCGCCGCGTGCATCCTGACGCCGGGATTGGGCATGGTCTCCGGCAGCTCCCATTGCAGGGTTCCGGGGACGGGTTCGCCGGTGCGGGGATGAAGGAAGGCCCCGGCCAGCCCGGCGTCCGCGAGTTTCTGGCCATAGGTCAGTTCGGTGGCGGCGGCTTCCCAGTTCGTGATCACGGGCGAGACCACTTCGAGGACACCCGGGCGATAGGTCAGGACGTAGTTGTCGTTCAGTGCCAGTGTCCCCTGCTTGATTTCATGCGTGCCCAGCAGGGTTGTCTGCGGGCAGGACAGTTCCCCGGTGAAGGAGGTCCCGTCAACGATGGCGCCTTCGGTTATTTCGTAGGTGAGCGGTGGGTTTGGCATCCGGGGGAAGCGCCAGAGGTCATGGGCCTGGACGGTGATGGCCCGGGGCAGGATGGCGACGGCGCCAGGCCTGAAGCTGAGCGTGTAATTGTCGTTGACCCGCAGGTCGCCGGCATGAACGGCGTACTGGCCGACGGCTTCCCCCGGATGGCGTCCGGGTGAGCCCGCCAGTGCGTCGCCAGGCAGCAGCGACCCCACCGTGATGGAGCAGTTCCAGTCCGGGTCAGGCTCGCCATAGACCTTGCTCCAGGGTGTGAATGACACCGTCAGCTGACGGGTCAGGATGGACAGTTGGCTTGACTTGAACGTGATCAGGTAGTATTCCGGCAGCGACAGGGTTCCTTGGTGAATGGCATACGACCCGCGTTCTTCGCCGGCCTCCCGTTCCAGGCTGCCGCTGAAGGCGTCGCCTTCCAGCAGGGCTCCCTGGGTGACCTTGTAGGTCAGGGCCGGGTCAGGCTCGCCGAAAGGCTTGAACCGGCTGTCAGCCCAAACGGCTATGGGCAGGCGACGGATCGTCAAGGTGCCAGGCAGAAGTTCGACGGTGTAATTGCCGTCCGGGGCGGCGATCTCCGGCCAGAGCTCATATTGGCCGGGCATTTCCCCGGCCGTGCGCCGCACGTGCACGTCAATGGCGTCGCCGTCGACCAGCGGCATGGATGACGGCGTGAACTCCCAGGTGAAGGGCGGGTCGTCCTCGCCATAGTTTTTGCTGTCGGAGCCGGCCGCGATGACCAGCCGGCGCGGATGGACGACCACTTCAGCCACGCCGCAGACGGGGGCGTACCGGTCGCCGTCATCGGGAACGAACCGCCATGGGCGGACGTGGGTTCCGGCTGGCGGCAGCTCCTGTCCGTCCTCCCAGGACAGGGTGCCGGAAACGGCGGCGCCCGTCACCGGGTGCTGGAAACTGCCGGTCAGGACAATGTCCTGCAGAAAAGTCCCGTAAGTGGCCTCCATGGCAATCATGGAGTCGACTTGCGGCAAGGCCAGGCAGACTTGCAGCCAGCCGTCCAGGTAGGTCATCTCGTAGTTGACGGCTTCGCCAGGCAGGATTTGGATTGGGTAGAGGCCGGCCGGGCTGTCTGCCGAGGCCGCACAGGCCAGGGTTGGCGCCCGGACAAAGACCCCGGGCGTATGTTCGTCTTCGTCTTGGACAAAGCCGCTGTAGGCCAGGGTCATGGCGGGGTTTTCGGTTCCGGCGCCGCGCTCCAGCCTTGGGGCCTGCACGGCCAGGGGGGCCTTGGCGACCACGACCATGGCGGTGGAGGTGACGGCGGCGTGGTTGGCGTCGTCCGGCAGGAAGGTCCAGTCGCAGGCGTGTTCGCCAGCGGCGAGGACGGTGTCGCCGGCATCAACCCAGCGGAGTGTTCCGGGGACAGGGGCGCCGGTGACCGCATGCGCCGCGGCGGTCGAGGCCGCCAGGTCCTCCAGTCTGTCGCCATAGGTGGCTGGGGCGACCGTCACGCTGGCCAGGACCGGGGCCGGGGTGATGGTCAGCGTGCCGGGCAGCAGCTGCAAGTCATAATTGTCGGCCTGTCCTCCTGACAGGGTAATGGCATAATTGCCGACTGGGCTGCCGGGTTCAGCCATGCAGGTGGTCAGCGGCGGGGCCAGCGCCTCCGGCCCGTCGCTGCCGCGGAATCCCGTATAGGTCAGCTGGAAGTCCGGATTGGCCACGCCGAACATCCTGGTGCAAGGGGCGGCCGAGACGGTCAGCGTGGCTTTGTGGATGCGCAGGTTTGATTCCACCTGGCCGCGGTAGTGCGGGTCGTCCACCTGCACGGTCACCAGGTAGGTTCCCGCCGCGACCGGCAGTTCGGGCGCAGGCCCGTAGGCAGTGCCGTCGAGGCCGGTGCAGGTGATGACACCGGCCAGTCCGGGCGGGTCGGTGGTCCAGGTGAAATCGGCCGGCGCGCCATTGTAGACGTGTTCATTGCCGGTCACGGTCATGGCTGCTATGGCCTTGTGGCAGATCAGGATTCCGGGCCAGAATTCCATCCGGTAATTGGCGCCGCCCGCACCGTCTTCGACGCGGAGCGTTCCCGGGGTGATGGCATACGTCTGGTCCAGGACGCCGGCATAGGCGCAAGTCAAATTACCGGTGACGGCGTCACCGTCGGCCAGGCGTCCGCCGACGATGCTCCAGGTCAAGGCGGGGAAGTCGTCGCCATACGTGTATTCCAGGTCGTCGGCGGCGACAACCAGCGGTCGTGGCTTGACGGTCAGGGTACGGGACAGGGTGAAGGTCCGCCAGTATTCAGCCGCGGGGCCGGTCATGGCCGCCTCCAGGCAGGGTGTGGCCGGACCGGTGGCGAGCCATTCGACGGACCAGAGGTCGTCCTCGCCAGCTCGTTCATCCTGTCGCCATGATGCCATTCCAGTTTGATGCCAGAAGTGGATGGAGATGCCCTCCGGGGTTGCCGCTCCCTGTACCGGCCACACCGTGGACCGTTCGCGATACAGGCAGGGGAAGTCGATGGCAAAGTCAAGCGCCAGGTTTCCCGGTTCTTGGCTTTCGAAGGCCCCGAGGTCGTCGTAGCCCTGTTGCCGGCGTTGTTGTCCGGCGGCGTCTCCGTCACCGTAGTCATTCCAGGTTGGTTGCCGTCCGCGGTTGATGGCATATGACCCGGCCCCCAGTCGGAAATCGCGGTTGTCGGGATTGATGAAACAGACGTAGTAGCCGTCGACCCAATTGTCATTGCTGTTGACGCCTCCCGGTCCGGCGTTGTCGTCTTCCAGGGGTATGTTGCCGTTGCCGGCCGGTCCGCCGGTGATGCCGCAATGGCTGATGAAGGCGTCGCCGTCCGAGACTTGCTGGGATGAGCCCTGGTTTCCCCAGACCAGGCAGTTGAGCAGCTGTCCGCCGGTTCCGGCCAGGCTGACGCCGCTGCCCTGGCGCAGGGCGGCATTGCCCGTGATGGTACAGGCGGCGATGGTGGCGGCGCCTTCAGTGTAGATGCCGCCGCCCGCCCGGACTTCGCCTCCGGCGCCGTTGCCGGTGATCACGGAATTGGCGACGACGGCGCCGGGGCCGAGCAGGCGGAGTCCGCCACCCAGGCCGCCCCAGCCTTCGGCCAGCAGGTCATTGTCGGCGATGGCGCAGGCATGGACTTCGGCACCGCCGCGAAGAGCCAGTCCGCCGCCGGAGCGCGCCAGGTTGCCGGTCACCCGGCAGCGGGTCATGACGACTTTGCCGGGCAGTAGTCCGCCGCCGCCATAGCCGTCCTCTCCGCGGCCGCAGGCGTGGCCGCCGGTGATGGTGAAACCGTCGATGACGGTCGGGTGCTCGAACGACTCGGCGTCGCCGTAGAGCACGCTGCCGACATGGCCGTCCGGCAGAGTGAGGACGGTTTCCGCGACGAAGTCCCAGGCGCCGGTCGGCATTGGCGCCGTTTCGGGTTGGCGTCGTTCCGCGACGGACTGCTCATGGCCGGCAAAGCCGCCATACAGGCTCACGCCGTCCCGCAGCAGGAAGGACGTGGCCCAGACGGCTTCGCCTTCCACCTCGCGTCGTGACGATGCCTCGTGGCGCCCGCCGGCCACCCAGACTTCATCGCCCGGGGCGGACAAGTCCAGGGCCCTTTGCACGCTGCCCAAGGCCGTTGCCCAAGTCAAGCCGTCGCCGCAGTCCTCGCCGCCGACGGTGACGTGCCGCCTGGCTGCCTGGCACCACCCTGCCACAAGGATGACGGCCGTTCCCATGGTCACCGCCAGCCTTTTGTGCTTCCGTCCTGGTTTGCCTGGTCTTGACATGCTGCTGCCCTCCTGCTTCCACCCGGCTTCATGCCAGCCGTGTTTCAGCTCTTGTTCTATTGTCCTGCCGGTTGCCTCCCGAACACGCCTCTTCCAATGGTTGGCAGAGGATAAAATAGCTCTGGTGATTATTTTGTAAAGTGCTTATTGAAAGTATCATGCAGAAGTGATTGCTAGTTGTCTGCCTTCCTCTTGCGGCATGGGAAAACAGACTTTGCCATGATGATGTCTGCGCTTTCATGGTGTGATCGTCGAGGTGAACGATAGCAGACGACGGGCATTGGCCGTGCGGCGTCATTGGCCGCGTGGCCTGGGTGGGCTCCAAGTTGGGCGACGTGCTGTCAGGGTGCGGGCGGGTCGTCAGGGCGGTGCGGTGGCGGAGGTGGCCGGTCACCCATTGAACATTGAGCCATGGCATGGTGTCGTCGTCCTGGCACGATG
>CAYOUR010000235.1:0-5702 GCA_964407145.1 uncultured Lentisphaeraceae bacterium
CCTGATCGAGCTGCTGGTGGTCATTGCCATTATCGCGATTCTGGCGGCGATGCTGTTGCCGGCCTTGAGCAAGGCGCGGGACAAGGCGAGGGCGATCGGCTGCATCAACAACCTCAAGCAGATCGGCCTGGCGGTTTTCCTGTATGCCGGCGACTACGATGAGTATATTGTCCCCGGCGAGGCCAAGAAGCCGAACGACCCGTGGTTTTCGGGGCATTGGTTCGGGCTGCTGTCCGGCTGGGGCGGCAAGACCAGCGGGTATGGCCCGCAGTACATTGATTCCAGCACCACTAAGGGCACCTTTGTCTGTCCCTCTGAGACCGTGCCGTTCGGATCCTACAATAACAGCAGATTCTTCTACACGCATTATTTGCTGAACCAGCAGCTCACCGGCCAGTATGATGACGCGCGGCCGGTTTACGGGACGATTCGCACGATGGCGGCTCTGACCGAGCCGTCCCTGGCGCTGTTTTGCGGCGATTCCCTGCGAACTTCCACCTGGGCCGGGCCGTACGGGTCGCTGTATGCGTATCGTCACGGCACGCCGGAAATCCGCGAAGTCACGACCGGCAATCCGGTCGGGCTGCCGAGCAGCCAGGGCAAATGCCATTTTGTGTTCATGGACGGCCATGCCGGTGCCATGGGCTATTATGAGCTGATCCAGCGTCCATCGGCGACATCCTACAGCGGCTATGGCACCTGGAAGTACATGTGCGCCGGCTTTGACGCCGCCCGGTAAGGGCGCGTGTCGCAACCGCGGTCAGGATGTCCTGCCAGACGGCGCATTTGGCGGCGCGGAAGAGACTGTTTAGGCACCACGCCTGCGCCCATTTGCCACATCATTTGGCCGGTGAAGCGCCCGGATGCGTCCTCGGCAGATCGCGTGATACGGTCAGTCATGCCCGCTTGCGAACGTCTGCTTCTCGTCTGACTGTGCAACGTGCTTCCGCCTGTATGCCCCTGGCTCAGGTCGGTTTTTCCCTGGTTTCCCGTCTGTATGCCCTTGGCTCAGGTCGGCTTTTCCCTGGTTTCCCGTTGCCGTACGGGTTGTTTTTTGCGGCGGGCCGCATTATGGTAGGATGCCATGCTTGACGACGGCAGTGTTCCTGAACCATGTAGGCAAGGAGATTTCATGATGACGCGGCGGTTTTGGCTGGCAGCTTTTTTGCTGCCCCTGGCGGTTTTCGCGGTGACGCCGCGGGTCGGCGTGGTCTACAGCGACTGGCCGGAAGGCAAGAAGAGCTTTTTTGTCGAGTTTGACAAGGCCCTGGCGGAACTGAAGCTGGTTCCGGAAAAAGTGGAGAATACCGCCTTGCCCGAATTGAGCCGGCGCCTGGCGGACTTTGACATGATCCTTGCGACCAGCGTGGCCAACTATTCGCATACGGTTGATCTGAGCCCGCACGCCGCGGAATGGCTGGAATACTTGAACCGCGGCGGCATGCTCCTGGTGGTGGACGCCAATTATTCCAGCGTCCTGAATGACTGGGTGGGGAAATTGGGTCCGGGTTTTGCCGTGGCGACCGAGCATTGTTCCGCCCATGTGAAGAAGACTCCGGCGAGCCGGGCCGTGACCGTGGGCGACCATCCGTTCCTGCGGGCGCCGCGCGACTTGGCCGCCGCCTTGACCGTCAAGAGCCACTGGGCCCACATGACGCGCATTCCCGAAGGCTGGGAACGGCTGATCACCTGCTCGGACGGCGAGGGATTGCTTCTCCTGAAAACGGTCGGCCGTGGTCTCGTCGTCTTGTGCAGCTATGCCCAGATGAACAGTGTGGACGGCAAGGCCGCCGCCATCGCCCTGTTGGAAAACATGTTTTTCTTCCGGCAACTGCAGCAGCATGGTCTGCGGGTGCAGGCCATGCACAAGGGCACGGACCAGGTCGGCCCCGGCGCCTTCATCATGCAGCTGCTTGGCGCCCCGGCAAACTTGGCAGGTCTGGAGGTCGACCTGGAGGCCATGACGGAAGGCGGGGGCGCGCACCAGTATTCAGCCCCGGTTCTCGTCCAGGGCGACCGCGGCGACGTGACGATGCCGTTGCCGGCGAAAATCCGCGGGCGGACATCCTGGCGCCTGGCCGTCCGTCGCGGGAATGAGACCCTGGTGGCGGCCGAATGGCAGGAGAATCTCCCGCCGGTCGTGGCCGTGGCACTGAAGCGGAAACACGTGTATCCGCGCAACCGCGCGCTGGAAGCCGACTTTGTCTTTGTTCCGGCTCTGGCCGGCCCGGCCGCCGCCGAACTGCGCTGGCGCTTGGACGACCGGCCCTGGACGACCAAAGCGCTGGACAGCCGCCAGCACCGGTTGACAATCCCCGTGTCGGGATTGCCGGAGGGGCGGCATGTGCTCAGCGCCGAATACTGGGCGGACGGCGCCTGCCTGGGACAGGCGGAAGCAGAATTCTTCACCCATCCACAGCCGATCTACGAAGTCCGCTTCGACGGCGTTTTGATGGAGTCAGGCGAGACGTTTTTCCCGCTGGGATTCTATCACGTTTCCTGGAGTTTCACGCCGGCGCAACGCCGGGAAATGGCGCTTGATGTGGCGGCGGCCGGCTACAACACCATCCACGTCGGCATCAAGGGCGAGGAGAAAGACAACGCCAGCTACGGCGATTTTCTGGATGCGTGCGCCGCCAACGGCCTGCGCGTGATCACCGAATTCGGCTGTCCGGCGGAAAAGGTGATTGCCACGTATCGCCGCCATCCGGCGGTGATGGGCTGGAATCCGGGCGACGAGCCGGCGGCCCGCGGCGTCACGGCCGAGGAGATGTTCCGGCGCTACGACCGTTTCAAGCAGCTTGACCCTGATCATCTGGCCTATACGGTGATCTGCGTGCCGGCGCAGTACGGACGTTATGCCGGCGGAACCGACGTGCTGGCGCCGGATCCCTACCCGATGCCGAAACACGACGTCGATGACGTCTTCCGGCGTCTGCGGGAGGCGCGCCTGGAAGCGGACAAGGTTGACACGACGGTCTGGGCCGTGCTGCAGTGCTTTGGCGGCTACGGCGGCTGGACACGGCCGCCGACGCCCCAGGAATTCCGGGCCATGACTTACCTGGCCCTGCTGGCCCAGGTTAAGGGAATCATCTACTACACGTATGCCGACAGGAGTTTCTCCCTGCCGTCTTCAGCTGAACTCTACCAGGCGGCCAAGGCGCTCCCGGCCGAGCTGGCGGATCTCCTGCCCATGGTCATGGACGGGCATTTTGAACTGCATGCGGAGAACGCGGACCGGGTTTACGTCGGCTCCTGGAACATGAATGGCCGCCGCCGAATCGTCATTGTCAATGCCGACAAGGAAAAGGCCGTTCCGTTCGCGTATGAGGCCCGGGAACCCGGGCTGCCGGCCGTGCTTCATGGCGAGGCGGCCGGACTGCGGCGGGAACAGAATATGATCCTGGCGGAGATCAAGCCGCTGGAGCGGATTGTCTTGCTGGAGTGAGTTGACTGGCCACCGTCGTCCAAGGCCGTCGGTCGGGCGGCCCAGTGGCTTGGGCGCCGTTCCGGCTGCCGCCCCGTTCGCGGCCGGAACAGCTGTGGCGGTCAATAGCCGACGATGTTGACGACTTCCGCGGCCAGGCGCCGGTTGCGCTCGCCGCCGCCGTCGATGTTGGCGCTTTTGCAGATTTGCGGCATTTTGCCTTTGGCCTGCATTTTTTCGATCACCTGGGCGGTCATCATCCACATGATGGTGGCGGCGGCGATTCCGGAGATGGGGAACACCGGCACGTCGCAGCCCTCAATTGTCATGTGGCCGTCGCCGAGCGGCGCCAGGTTGTCGATGAACAGGTCGGCGCATTCATACAGGCGTTTGCCGCTGGGGTGGCGTGATTCCACCTGCGAGGAATAGTCGAAGGAGGAGATGACGATCACCTTGCAGCCGAGGCGGCGGCATTCGAGGGCCAGCTCGACCGTCGGCAGCGAGCGGCCGCTGACCGAACCGATGACCATGACGTCGCCGGCGCGCACCTGGGAGGCGTGCACGGCCAGACGCACCGTTTCCAGGGCGACCTGGTATGCCGGGTCGGCGGCGGGCCGACCCTTGCGGCAGGCCGGGACGTCGTCGTTGACCGTGAAATTCCAGGAAAAGGCCTTGATGCACATCAGGCCGCCGCCGCGGTTGATCAGCTCGCGGTCGATGATGTGCCCCGTGTCGTGGACATGCCAGGCACCGCCGTTGAGGAGCGATTCCACGACCAGCTCGGCCGCCAGGTCAATTTTGCCCAGCTGTTCCTGTTCCAGTTGGTCGAACTTGGCGCGGAAGTTGTTCAGCAGTTGTTTTGCCAGCATGGCTGTCCTTTCCAGGGATATGGGGTGGTGTTTCGCCGGCGGCGCACCCGGCCGGGCCGGCATCCTGCTTTATGATTGGCGCTGTCTCGCGCGGGTCTGTTCGTACGACTGCGTCATGGTGGCCAGCAATGCCGGCGTCCAGGCCACGCCGAGTTTCTGCAGCCCCAGCAGCGCCGCACCACAGGCCGGCGGCAAGCGCGGCCGGAGCGGGGCCAGGTTGGGGGCGAGCCGCGCGGCGTAGGCGCAGAATTCGCGCCAGTAGATGGCGGAATGGAGCGCCACGCTGCCGGAGGCCACCATCGGCACGTCAGGCTGATGCAGTTTCAATTTGTCGACGACGTCCGGCACCAGCAGGGCCAGTTCGCTGGCTGCTCGCCGCAGGACATTGATGGCGACCAGGTCGCCGTCCTCGGCGGCGGCGTTGACTCCGGCCGCGGCTTTGGCGATGAGCCGTCGGGCGCCCTTGCCGTTTTCCTGGTAGAGCAGGGTGAAGAGGTCTCGCAGGTCGGCGGCGCCATACAGTGCCGGTAGAGTCTGTGCCAGGATGGTCCGGTGACGGGCGTTGTAATGCGAGCGGAAGGCGGCGCGCAGGCCAAGCTGGCCGATGTGGAAGCCGCTGCCTTCGTCGGCGAACAACGGCCCCTGGCCCCCCATGGAGACATAGCCGCCCTCCTGGTTGCTGCCAAAGATGACGCTTCCGGTGCCGGCCAGGACGAGGATGCCATGGCTTTTCATGACCGAGGCCATGCCGAGTTCATACTCGCCCTTGGGGTCGCAGGCGCCCAGCCCCTCCTGCCGGGCCAGCGCCGCGGCCAGTTCGGCTGGTATGCCGCAGGAAATCATCACGTCATCGCCGGTCATGGTGAATCCGGCGCAGGCCTGTCGGAAGGCCGTCTGGATGGACTCCACAACCGCTTCCCGGGAGTTGTAGAGGATGTGAGTTGGGCCGCCCAGGCCGGTTCCCCACACCTTGCCATTCTCGTCGACCAGTACCGCGGCGCATTTGCTGCCGCCGCCATCCACGCCCACAACCCAGGCCATATCTAGCCTTTCTCCACAGATGACTAGTGCAGACCAGAACCGATTCTCCTGAGGCTGTGTTGCCTGGCAGGTTGGTCACGACTCATGCCCTTGCGTCAGGGTGGATCGCGCCCGCGCCGCCAATGGGATGCGAGCCTCCTTGGGGCGGGGCTTGAGCTCTCAAGACGGTGGAAAAAATAGCCGTTGAAGGGAGAGTTTTCAAGCCCGGAGTCGACCAGTCAGGCAAATTTTGGTAATCGGTCACCCATTGAGAATGACGGTCAACGTGCGAACTGTGGTGATCGGCGCTTGATTTCAGGCTGCCGCAGGCCGTCCAGCCTCATTTGCCGGGCATCGTGCCAGGACGACGACACCATACCATGGCG
>CAYOUR010000236.1:0-5677 GCA_964407145.1 uncultured Lentisphaeraceae bacterium
ATATGCAGATACCGCCTGTCAAACGCCTTCTTCCATCACCACATTTTGCACATTACCATTTTTCGTGGTGAGCGTGATAGAGACGTCCGGGCAGGAATGCACCAGAGACCATGGCAGGCCGCCCCCGGGCCTTGAGTCTGGCGAAGTCGGCGCCACCCCGGTGCGAGTGACGGCCTTGGGCTGGCCGCCAGCCGGGTGTTTGGCGGTCTGTAGGTGGCGGCGTTATCCCCTGGCGTTGTGCCGTTGTCCAGCAGTCGCCCGGGTCGTCAGGCGGGAGGCGAAGGCTGTCCCGGAGTCGTGATGGCGAGAATTCGGGCCGGGTTGTGGTGAGTCAGCCGTTCCCAGACTTCGTTGCCGAATTCGGCGCTGACCCGTTGACGGGCGCAGGAGATGACGGGTGGCCGGTACAGGGTATTGTGGGCGTCGCTGGCGATGACGGCCTGGTCAGGATTATGTCGAATCGCCGACGCCATCATTTTCCGGAGTCTGCGGGTGAAAAAGCCGCCGGTAAAGTTGTCGGCATTGAATTGCAGGAACAGCCCCTTGTCCATCAGGTCTTGCAGCAGGGGCAGGCTCTTGACAAAGTCTTGGTGGCGTTCCGGGTGTGCCAGGATCAGGTTTATGTCCTGAAGTTGGGCTTTGAACAGCAGATGGCCGATGAAGGACAGGCTGATCTGCGGCGGGATTTCCAGGAGCAGGGTTCGGGTGGCAGCTGGTGGGGGGGCGGCCAGAAAGCTGCCGGGATGTCGCAGCGCATTGTCAATAGCATTGCCATCGGAGCAGTATTCCAGTCCGGGCAGGACCGTCAGGGGGATGGCGGCTTCGGCGATGGCGTCTTGCAGGCGTGACAGCGTTTTTTGGCGGCGTGTGACGGTCGTCTCCAGGTCGGGTCCGGGTCCGTGCGGTGTGGCGACCATGTGGGTAATGCCGTCCGCCACGGCCAGACGAGCCATGGCCAGCGCTTCTTCCATGGTCGCAGCGCCGTCATCGATTCCCGGCAGAATGTGCGTATGCAGGTCAATCATACTGGGAGACGTCTGATAAGCAGGTTGGGAGTCAGATGACAACCCGGAAGCTGGCTGCCGGTTCAGGTTTTGACCGGGTCGTCTTCCTGGGTGTTCCCGTCAGCGCGTTTATGCCCCATAGCCAGGACGGTTTCCAGCAAGGTATCTGCTGTCCTTTGGGTCTCGCTAAGAAGGTCAGTCGGCGGACAACAGCCAAGGCCGGCGGTGAGGGGTCGTCATGGCCGGGAATGGAACTGGCCGGACACGGCGGAACGGTTTATGATACTTGCCCCGCCGCCGTCATGACCTCGATTCTGCCTCGTCATTTTTTCTTTTTTTTCCCCTTGCCTTCTTGGCCATAGCCATAGCCATAGCCATAGCCGTGTCCGTAGCCATAGCCATAGCCATAGCCGTAGCCATAGCCGTAGCCTTTATAGCTGTAATAGGCGTTTTTGGGTACATCGGCGTTGTTGGCGATCAGTCCGGCGAGGGAGATGTTGACTTGTTTCAGGCGTTCGCTCAGATGGCGCATGATGGGCCTGGTGACGGTGTAGAGACGCGTGGTCAGGATAATCGGCACGGCGTGGCTGGCGATGATCAGCGTGTCGGACACGGCCAGAATCGGCGCGGTGTCGATCAGCACCAGGTCGTATTTTTCCTGGGCGTCCTGCAGGAGGGGGTCAAGACCCTGTCCGCCCAGCAATTCGTTCGGGTTGGGCGGCACGGGTCCAGCCAGGGCGACGTCCAGGCCCAGTTCGTCGATCGGGATGATGATGTCAGACAGAGAGCAATCGCCGACCAGGACATTGCTGATGCCGCGTTTGCCGGCATCCGGCGGCAGGAAGTTTTGCAGCAGCTTATGGAGTCGTGGTTTGCGCAGGTCCATGTCCATGACCAGGGTGCGTCGCTTGTCGCGGGCGAAGCTGCGGGCCAGGTTGACGGTGATGAAGGTCTTGCCCTCGCGGGGGATGGCGCTGCTGACGGCCAGGACGCGGCTGCCGCGGGTGAGGGATGAGAGGTTGAGGCTGGTGCGGATGTTGCGGAAGGCCTCGTCAATCGGGTCTTCGCCGCCGCTCTTGAGCAGTTCATGTTCGTCCTCGGTAAACAGCGGGATGGAGCCGAAATTGGCCAGGCGGTTGCCGAAGAGTGCGTTCACCATTTCGATGTGAGTCACCTTGTTGTTGACGGAGACCAGGGTGAAGGCGATGCCTCCGGCCAGGGCCAGGGCCAGGATGACGGAGGTGGCAAAGACTTTTTTCGGCACCGGGTAGTATGGCCGGCTGGCGCGCAGGGCCGGGGCAACGATGAAGATGGCGTAGTTTTCCACCTTGGTTGTGGCGTCGGCGATTTTGATTTCATTGATGCGGTTGACGAGCATGCGGCAGGTCTCGTCCAGGGATGTGCAGGCGGCTTCGCGCATTTTGTAGTCGCCGCCGATGCGGTCCAGGCTGTTCAGCCGTTCGCGGATTTCCGCGATCTGGCCATTGAGGCGGGTCACGCGCTGTTGCGAGCGTTTGCGGCGCAGCTCCAGGCCCTGGATGCTGATTTCGACCTCGTTTTCCTCGGCGGCGATGATCATTTCACCGATTTTCCGGTGGGTCTGGACGGCCTGATGGGCTTCATTGTACTGGGTCAGCAGTTCCGGCAGGCGCATTTCATGGGAGAGGAACAGGCTTTTGAGGCTGCCGAGGTTGCTGGCGCCTTCGGGCATCAGGAAGGGCATCAGGATGACGGCATTGGCGCGGTGTTCCTGGATGGCCTGGAGGGTGGCGGCCAGCTCGGTGTCCTGGATTTCGGCCTCAATGCATTGTTTGTTCAGTTCGGTCAGCTGGCTGAGCAGGGTGGAATAGGTTTGCTGCAGATCGAAGATGCCATGCTGTTCCTTGAAGTCGAGCAATTCGGCCATGGCCTTGTCCCGGGACTTCTGCAGGTCATCGAGCTGGTCGCGGAGCAGGTCGACGCCCGTGGTGGAGATCGTGATTCGCCGTTGCAGCACCGAGTTCATGTAGACTTCGGCGATGGTGTTGGCCATTTTGGCGGCGGCTTCCGGATAGGGTGAGGTGATGCTCAGGTCGACCAGGGTGGTGTTGGGTATCTGGGAAATCTGGGGGCGGGAGCATTTGGAGCTGTCGCCGTCCAGTCCGCCGGTCAACTCATACGCCCGGTTAAGGATTTCCGGGCTTTGCATCAGCCGGATCTGGGTGTTGATGAAGGACGCTCCGGCCATGTTGTTGGGGTCGACGATGCCGCGGAACTCGGTCACGCGCAGGTCGGCGTTGCTCACATGCAGCTGGCAAGTGGAACGGTAGAGTGGCACCTGGGTGCGCAGATAGATGAACGCCGCCGCAATAAACAGCAGGATGGCGGTCGGGTACAGCCAGAAGTACTGCCGGACATAGGTGTTGTAGTAGCCCAGCAGCAGGTGCATGAAATTTTCCTCTTCCTGCTCATGTGGCGGAAGGGAAACGGCGCCGGGAGGCGTCAGCTGAACTGGGGGCGGCGTGCTGTTCGGGGGGAGGGAGGTGTTGGCCATGAGTGAATTTCAACGTCGGGCGGGGGAAGTGCTGATGGCAGTCCGTACGGTGGTGACGGTTGTTGACGGAGTTTCGGGCGACTACCAGAACGACTCGGGCACGTACAGGATGTCGCCATTCTTGAGCTCGACGTCGCGTTTGAGGTTGTCCAGGTTGTTGTAGAGTTTTTTCAGGTTGATTTCGGTCATGGCGCGGTCCCGGATGAGGGTGACGGCCTGCTGCTTGGCGACTTGGGTGAAGCTGCCGGCCAGGGCGATGGCCTGGCTGGCCGTGACGGTGCGGTTGGGCGGGATGTCGAGCGGCCCCGGGTTGTTGACTTCGCCCAGCACGTAGATTTTCTCGGCCAGACCGACCATGATGTGGTCTCCGGGCATGATGCGCGTGTCGGAGGTGTACTCGCCCAGGGCCGGCGAGAGCAGCGAGACGTGCAGGCATTCCCGGACGCCGTCCAGGCCGGTGCGGATAATGCGGATGTTGCCGGCGTCAGCCTCGTTGGTCAGGCCGCCGAAGCGGACGATCATTTCGGAGCACAGCGGCGGCCGCTGGGTGTCAATGAAGCTGAAGCCCGGTGCGCCGACCATGCCGGAGACATAGACGGGTGGGGCTTTCGGGACGATCAGGGTGTCTTCCGGCCGCAGGGTGAA
Organism: uncultured Lentisphaeraceae bacterium; assembly: GCA_964407145.1. Classification (GTDB taxonomy): domain Bacteria; phylum Verrucomicrobiota; class Lentisphaeria; order Oligosphaerales; family Oligosphaeraceae; genus JAAZKI01. The sequence goes on from CAYOUR010000236.1 coordinate 4,183, forward strand.
TTCGTCCCCGCCGCTGTCTTTGGCGACCAGCGCGGAGACGTCGATCGGCAGCCGGGTCAGGAAATTGGTTTTCGGGTCGCGCCGCAGGACGGCAACGCTGGTCAGGTCGGCGCTTTCGTTGAAGCCGCCGGCGCCGCTGATGGCCTGCAGGGCGGTCATGCGTCCATAAGTCGGCAGTTCGATGGACATGCTGCCGCTTTTCAATTCGCCGAGCAGGTAGACTGTCCGCGGCCCCCAGGATTCGACGAAGACGTCGACATGCGGAGAGGCGACCTGGCTTTCCAGGCGTTTGGTCAGTTCGGCGGCGATTTCGCGGGTGGTCCGTCCCATGGCCTGGATGGTGCCGCAGAGTGGGAAGCTGAAGTCGCCATCGCCTTCCAGGCGCACGGTCCGGTTGAATTCCGAGACCCGGAACACGTCAATGCGGAGCACGTCGCCTGGCCTCAGGGCGGCGGCCTGCCAGTCGTCCTCGCTGGTCTGGGCCAGGGCCATCATGGTGAGCAGGAGCAGGGTGGCGGAAACAAGGGTAAGGCGTCGATAGGTCACGGTGGGAGTCCTGGTGGCGGTGGGGGGCTGGAGATGGTGGTGGGCGTTGCCGGTGCGGCCGGGTCAGAACGACCAGGACAGGCCGAGGACGAACTGGTTGACGGCGTAATCGAGGTCATGGTCGTACGAGAAATGGACGATGTCGTACGAGTATTCGCCATAGACATTGAGATTATGACGCAGGAAGTAGTCAGCTCGCAGCGAGTATTCATATTCGACCGTGTCCAGGACAGATTCTTTTTCGTCCTGGATGGAGTGTTTGAGTGCCTGGGTGACCAGGAATTTCGGGTTGACGGTCCAGGCTGCCGTCAGGGTCGAGGTTGTCTCTCTCATGGTGCCGCGCTGGTCTTCGGCGAAGCTGTTTTCCGGGGCGTGGTACAGGCTGAGTGCGAGGCTGAAGTTGGAGACAGGCCGGTACCGCATGGAAATCGTGGCGTTGGGCGAGAATTCGCCTTCGCCATGGGTGCCCTTGGTTTCGCCGCTGTACGATTTCTTTTCGGCGCCGGCTTCGGCATAGACGGAGAATTTCTGGGTCATGCGATAGTCGACGAAGGCGTTGAGGAAGACGCTGTCGGAATCGTCATGGCGTTTGGAGTTCTGGTAGTTGGTTTTTTCGTAGCCGAGTCGCAAGCCCAGTTTGGTTTTGCCGGACAGCTTGTAGAAGGGGGCTATGCTCAGGCCGTATTTTTGGTTGGTATTGTCTTTGAAGTCACTTTCCGGATAGTATTGGTACATCCAGTCGCCGGTCAGGGCCAGCCCCCAGCGTTGATGGTCGATGACATTCCAGACGGCCTGGACGCCGTTGGTGTAGTGTCGTGCATAGCGCTGGTCGGCATTGTTGAGCGGCGTGAGGTCGCTGGTGCTGATGAAGGTCAGATAGAGGTCACCCAGCCCGACCCCGATGCTGCCGGTCACATGCGGGGTGAGGAAATAATTGAACTGGCTCAGG
>CAYOUR010000237.1:0-5660 GCA_964407145.1 uncultured Lentisphaeraceae bacterium
TCAGGTTCAGGGCCTTGATGATCTCGGCCGGCCGGAAGTCAAACAGCCCCCCATGGAGCAGGAAATCGGCGATGATGACGTCGGCGATCTTGCCGGTCCCGAAGGTGTCGACATACAGGCTCAACGGCTTGGCCACGCCAATGGCATAGGAGACTTGCAGCTCGCAGCGATCGGCCAGGCCGGCGGCAACGACATTCTTGGCAACATACCGCGCCATGTAGGCCGCCGAACGGTCGACCTTGGACGGATCCTTGCCGGAAAAGGCGCCACCCCCATGACGGCCGACGCCGCCATAGCTGTCAACGATGATCTTCCGCCCGGTCAGACCGGTGTCCCCGTCAGGCCCGCCGATCACAAAACGCCCGGTCGGATTGATGTAGTACTTGATCCGGTCGCTCAGGAATTTGGCCGGAATCACCTCCCGGACGACGCTGTGCACCAGCTCCTCCAGCTGGCCGGGGCGAAGCTCCGGGCCATGCTGATGCGAAACCACGATGTTTTCGACCGTCACCGGCCGGCCGTTCTCATAGACGAAAGACACCTGGGCCTTGGCGTCCGGCCGCAGAAAACTGTACTTCACCGGCTCGGAGTGACGGTATTCCGCCAGTTTTTCCATGATCTTGTGGGCATAATAGATCGGCGCCGGCATCAGGGCCTTGGTTTCACTGCAGGCATAGCCGTACATCATGCCCTGGTCACCGGCGCCCTGCTCACGCGACTGGCTCGTTTCGGCCGTCACCCCGAGACAGATGTCCGGAGACTGCCTATGCAGACACAGGAACACCTTGGCGTCATCCGCCGTGAAGCCGGCCGACGCGTCATTGTAGCCTATTTCTCGCACGACCTGCCGGGCGATCTTCTCCCATTCGACCACCGCCGCCGTCGACACTTCGCCGGAAAGGACGATCAGGTTGGTCGTCGCCAGAACCTCACAGGCGACGCGACTCTCGGGGTCCTGCGCCAGGCAGGCGTCAAGAACGGCGTCGGAAATCTGGTCGCAGACCTTGTCTGGATGTCCTTCGGATACGGACTCGGAGGTTAAGACGTGACGCGTCTTGGCCAGGTTCATGCTGCTGCTCCTCATGGGGATCGTCAATGATTCTCGCGTCTGCCCGTCGGCCGGGCCGTGGTGCAATTCCGCGGACACAAAAAGTTTAATTAATATAAGGCCAATTAATATAAGGCCTGGGAAGGGATTTGGCCAACCGTGACGAAGCCTTTAACCAGCGCCCTTGCCACCCTTTCCTCAGACCCTGGCCAGCGCCCTTGTATCCACAGCCCCCCTCATATTCGCCGCCGCCTGGCCCACGACCCCCATGGGTGCATGATGACCCGAGGTCACGCCGCTTGGGGGACGTGTCACAAACCTGGCATGATCCGATCCTGGAGGGCGCGGCAGGCCTCGACGGCGTCGCCCTGGAAAGGCGCCAGGAACAAATCAAAAAACACGGCGTCGCCAGCACGGACCTGACGCCGGCGCCACTGATTCAGCTCCGCGGTAAAGCCGCCCTGCTTACGACCCGACCCGAGAATCATTCCAGGAAGCTGTTTCCAGAACCACGGATCGGCGCCGATCAGCGCCACCCCGGCGGCCGGCGCCGACGCCGACGCCGGCTGGACATAGGCAAACCAGCGGTCAGCCTGACTGCGCGGCAGATTGAACCACTGCCCGGGACGATGCATCCGCCAGGCCGGACTGCCGTTGTCAATGCAGACCACCGCCCCAAAATCCGGACTTGTGCCCAGATTCATAGTGACGCGTTCACTGCGAAAAGGTGCGGTTGCCTGCATGTGGAAAGCCAGACGGATGTACGGCCGACCGGCAAAGAACTCAACCACTTTCCTGACCTGGAGGCCCGGCCACGCCTGCAGCACCTGCAGACAGGCCGAATGCCGCCCGCCCGAAAGCCTGACGCTGGTCACCTGCACCGCGCCCTGCCCTTCGTAACGCGTCTGCCGGCCGGCGCCGGCGCCGGCGTCCTCAGCGGCAGTGACGACAAACAATTCCCCGTAGTCAAACAACGTCATCACCCCCGACCGGCCGGACAGGCGCCGGATGACAAAGTTGCGGCGCACGTCGAGGACAAGTTCATACGCTTCCGACGAGAAGGACACCTGGTCTGGTTCGCGTCGAACACGAAGATGCCCAAAATCAAAGTCCGTGCCGGCGTCAGCCGCGGCCAGGTCAATGTCGGCCAATTCGGCTCCGCCGCCCCAACCCGCCAGCAACAACAACACCAGGAGCAACAGCCGTCTGCCAAGATTCATCGCACCGTCCTGTTCTGTTTTCCCCCACCGGTCCGCATCACGCCACCATGAAGCGCCGGCGGCATCGGCGGCGCCTGCCGGCGGCATTGGCGGCGTCCCGCCCCCGGTCACCCCGAAACGCGGAGGCGGCCAAACAGGGCTGTCGCCCTACGGCCGGGCAGGCCCTGTCAGCATGAAACGCTTGAATACAGACGGGTCCTTGCCGCCGCAGATGCCATAGGTCAACCCCATCCAATAATCCGTCCGTTTCACATCCGTGTCGAGGGCGACAAAATTGCAGCCGAAGACCTCGCCGGCCACTGGTCGCAGCGGCGCCAGCAGTGACCATGGCACGGCCAGCTCGTAATCAACTCTCCCCGGACCAGGAATTGCCGCCGCCACGCATCCTTCCGGCAGACGGGCCGGCGGCGGCCAGCTCTGGCCGACAAGCGCCCGGCCGGCCGCGGTCGAATAGCCGATGTTGATTTCACGGTCATCCGGGCCATAGCCGGGGGCCAGGGCGTCGTTAAGGATGTCGAAACCCAGCTGGATGCAGTCTCCGGCCCAGATGGTCTCGACCTCAACCTGGGTGTTGTGATGGACGTCGTCCAGGACACGCGCCGCAAAGTAGAAATACGCGTCATCCCAGCCAGTCCAGGCGCTGAGCGACAGGTCGGAGGCATCACGCCAAAGCGAATGCGATGCGGCGTCCGGCGGGAACAGGTGCCGCGGCGTATCCAGGACGATGGCGCCGCCAACGGGCCATTCATCAAGCCGGCCATCAATCTTGACTTCGCCGGTCACTCGCGGGCAGTTCAGCAGCTCGATGGCTTCGCTGAATTCGACATCACCGGCCGCGGTGCGCACGACCCCGCGAACCGGCACGCCGCGGGCGAGCGCCGCCAGGTCCAGCTCCGCCGGCAGCGGCACAGTCGCAGTTTCCACCATTCCGGAACGCAGCGGCGCCAAAGTCAGCTCGCAATCCCGGATTCCGCCCAGGACAGGCGCGGTCACGCAGACCTGACCGGGCAACTCCTCTGGCAACTGGTTGGTGAGAAACAGCTTCAGCGACTGGCGGTTGCCGATGCGGACCCGGCAGGTCACCGGCTGCACCAGGAGCTTCCCGGTCGGCAGAGCCGCCGCCAACTCCTTGGCAGACAGGCTCGCGGCTTCAAAGAACACCGGACTGCCGCTCAGCCGGACGGCGCCGCGCCCATCGACGGCCATCGCGTTGCCCATCATGTCCAGCAGCTGCCAGGCTCCGGCCGGGACTTCCGGCGGCAGGTACGGCACGTCACGATTGTCGGGAACCCACAGCGCCGCCACGGCGCCACCGCCCTTGTCCAGCACCACGCCGCGCACCAGGCTGCCCAGGAACACCTCACGCGGCCCGGAAGCCCCTTCCAGACGCTGCGCCGTGGCGGCATAGGCCGGCACGCAGGGCCGCGGATCCGGCCATTTCCAGATGGAAAACGCGTCATAATTGCCGGCAACCGTATACCACATCAGCTGCCGGGCCTGCGGCACGGCCGCCGTCAGCAGAAATGACCGGACCAGGTAGTCGGCCATGCGCCGGGACGCAACCCCGTCCAGGGGTTCCTGATGTTCAATGGCGAAGCCGAACTCGCCGTTGCCGACCGGCCGACCGCCGGCAAGCTCGGAGATCACGCGGTATTTGCCCGCCAGGTCGGCCTCTTCGGGGCTCTGCACATGCCGGTCCCCGGCCAGGGTCCAGGGATAGCAGTAGGGATGGATGGTCACCTCGTCAAAATGGCCTTCCAGCTTGGGCAGCAGCTGCTTCAGGAACGCATACCGGGAATGGGTGCAATCGACGCCGCTGACGCCGGTTACCGCAACGGTGGCGTCGGGGTCGGCCTGCTTGATGCCCTGGTAGCCGTTCCGGTGCAGAGCCGCGACCTGGTCAGTGAACCAGGCCAGGTCCTTGCCGAGCTCATTCTGGACATGCCCGGCCAGCAGGTCGGCTTCCCCGCCCCACAGCTGGTAGTATTTCACCCGGCCTTTGAACAGGGCCGCCACCTGCCGGGCAAAGTCGCCATAACTTGAAACCAGGTCTTCCCGCGGCGGGAAAATGTCGTGCGGATGCTTTTTCAGCGCAGCCCAGCCAGGCGTCCGCCGCAAGTAGACCATCGGCGCAATGCCGTATTCCAGATACGTGTCAATCGCACGATTGCTTGACTCGACATGACGCGGCAAAAGCCGGCCGCTTCCCTGCTCCGCATAGGCCCAACGCACCGCCAGCGCGGCCTTGCGCACCCCGATCCGCGCCAGCGACGGGACCCGGTCAAGCGGCCCGGCGGCCATCCCGAACAGCGATGTACGCGGTTCGACCGGCACCGGCTTCGCAACCAGGGCAAAAGCGCCGTCATGGCGGCGGGCGGGCCTGCCTTCGGCGGCGCCCTCAAGGTCGCAGGTGTAAAAGTAGGGCCCCAGGCGCGACAGGGGCTCAGCCAGCTCCGTCCGCTCCGCCAGCACGCCTTTGGCGGCCAGCGCGACGGCGTGTGTCCAGCGGTGCACGATGTGGCCATCATCGCCACGGACTGTCAGGCGCAGACGGACATCTGCCGCCACCGGCCGGCTGTTGTAGGCCTTGATGGCCAGGGCCACGGGCTCTCCCGGGAAAAAGATATTGCCGCTGACCGGCGCCAGCACGGCGCAGGTCAGCGAAACAGGCTCAGCCGCCTGCCAGGGTGACGCGGTCTCGGCCGCTTCCAGCTGCACGGCGTCCATCCAGACGACGGCTTCGCCCTGGGGCCGGACCGAAAGCCAGAACTTGTTATGACCGCCGATCTTCTGGCGCGGAAACTGCAGCTCGTAGCGCCGCCATTGGGTGGACAGCCGCACCCAGGCCCTGGCATTGTCTCCCATCCAGTTGGTACGATAGCCCTCCAGCATGACCGACGCGTCCTCAACGGCCGAGCGCATGTAGACGGACATCACGTAATCGGTCTCCGGCGCCAGGGAAAAGACCGCGTGCGTGGTGACGTCCCGGGAGAATTTCAGGCTGCTGGCGCCGTCATAGGCGTAGTCGCTGACGACTTCGCCGCCGTTCCAGGCGCCATGGCCGGTTTCGAAGCTGCTGTCGCCTGGCACCAGGTTAACGTCAGACGGCGGCCCGGCCGCCACGATTATCGCCGCCCAGCCACACAGCGCCAACAGCAGATGTGCTTTCATCTTCAGTCCTTCCTGCCCGAAAAACACGCATGAATGGCGAAAACAGCCCAATCGCGTTGCCTGACCAAGGCCGGCATGCTCCAGCCGACAGCCCATGTCCCTTACCATATTCTGCCCAGATCGAGTTGCAAGCGCCGCGCCCGGGAATGACCGGAAGCGCCGTAACCGGTCACCCATTGATAAAAGGCGTTATGCTTTCCCCGCTGGTGAGGCGAATGTCA